>CAYMPU010000092.1:0-89674 GCA_964392375.1 uncultured Ohtaekwangia sp.
CATTGCTGCAAAGACGCTTTGGGGAAATTGCCTAACAAATCCTGGGCAACTGATCCCCGGTCAGGTAGCTGACCACTCGCTTACCGCCAATAGAACTATTTAACACCACTTGCCCTGGATGCTGTTCCGTGATCGATCCAATGACACAAGCCTTTGACCCCAACGGGTCATTTCTCATCACGGTAACAAGCGCATCGGCGAAGGCAGGGTCAACGACAGCAAGGAAGATGCCCTCGTTGGCAACATACAATGGATCCAGCCCGAGCATCTCGCACGCACCGGTCACCTGTTCGTCGATGGGGAGGGAATCTTGCTCGAGATCAATGCCGATCTTTGCCTGACCGGCGAGTTCGTTCATGACGGTCGCTACACCACCGCGCGTTGGATCGCGCATAAAATGAACGGCCTCACCAGCGACGTCCAGCAGCTGTGCTACCCGATGATTGAGCGGAGCCGTATCGCTTTCAATGGTAGTTTCGAATTCCAGGCCTCTTCGTTGACTCATGATCGCAATACCATGGGTGGCAATGTTGCCACTCACGATAATCTTGTCGCCGGGCCTCACACGGCGGTGTGAAATGTTCGCCTTTGGATGCAGCATGCCCACGCCCGATGTGTTGATGAAGATCTTGTCGCCCTTGCCTTTCTCCACGACTTTCGTGTCTCCCGTCACGATGGTAACGCCTGCACGTTTGGCTGCCTCGCGGATGGAGACGAGCACTTCCCAGAATTCTTCCATGCGAAGACCTTCTTCAAGGATGAAGGCCAGCGACAGGTATTTTGGAATGGCGCCGCACATGGCAAGGTCGTTGACCGAACCATTCACTGCCAGCTCACCAATGTTTCCACCGGGGAAAAAAATGGGGGAGATGACATAGCTGTCGGTGGAGAAGGCAACCGTTCCCGAGAGTTGTAGCAAGGCGCCATCATGCTGCTGGTCAAGTTGGTCGTTCTTCAAGAGCTCAAATACGCCCGACTGCAGCAAGCGCTGAGTGAGGAGTCCGCCGCTGCCATGGCCCATGGTGATGACATCGAAGTCAAGTTTTGGCATCGGGCATTGGAAGGTGACAGAAGGTTTTACCATGACCATAGTTACACTTCCTCTGTGATGTGGGAATAGTGATAATATGCTGCGCAGGCACCTTCGCTGCTAACCATTGGCGCGCCGAGCGGGTGCTCCGGTGTGCATTTCGTGCCGAACATCGGGCATTGAACGGGCTTCTTCAGGCCTTTCATGATGGCACCCGAGATGCAATAGGGATTTTCCTTGACCTCGGTATCGACCAGATGGAATTTGTTGCGTGCATTGAATTTTATGAATCGATGGTTAACTTCAAGTCCGCTCATCGGAATCGTTCCAATACCTCGCCACGCACGGTCGGAGACGTCGAAGACTTCCTTTATGACATCCTGAGCCATCGTGTTTCCCTCGCGTGTCACCACGCGGGCATATTGATTCTCCAGCCGTGATTCACCTTTTTCCAGCTGTTGCACAGCCATGAGAATACCTTGCATGAGATCAACGGGTTCAAAGCCGGTAACTACAATCGGTACGTGATACTTTTCAACAATAGGATCATATTCATTCATCCCCATGATGGTGCACACATGGCCAGCGGCAAGAAAGGCATCGATGCGGCTTTCGGGATCGCTGAGGATGGCCTCCATCGCTGGAGGAACCAATACATGAGAGGCCAAAATACTATAGTTCGTGATGCCAGCTTTTTCGGCGTGCACCAGAGAAAGCGCGTTGGCGGGCGCGGTGGTTTCAAAACCGACAGCGAAGAAGACGACCTCTTTTTCAGGATTCTCCTTTGCTAGCTTCACGGCTTCGAGGGGTGAATAGACGATCCTCACGTCGCTACCTTCCGCTTTTGCTTCCAGCAGACTCTTGGTAGACCCTGGAACACGCAGCATGTCGCCGAAGGAGCAAAGGATCACATTCGGCTTTCCAGCGAGAAAAATGGCTTCATCGATAATCCCCAGCGGGGTGACGCAAACCGGACAACCAGGTCCATGTACCATGGTGATTTCTTTTGGTAGCATTTCGAGGATGCCGTTCTTCACAAGACTGTGGGTTTGTCCGCCACAGATTTCCATGATGGTCCACGGACGGGTTGCCGTTTTTCGGAGCTGGTCCATGTATTGCTTCACCAGCGCTCCGTCGCGATATTCGCTCAGGTACTTCATGCGCTTTTGATTTGTGTCAATTCGGGCCCCAGGTCGCCGAGTTCGCCAATCTGTCGAATGTATTCAAAGGTTTTGTGCGCCTCGGCCTCATCGATGATGCCAATAGCAACGCCAACGTGCACCAGAACATAGTCTCCTATCTTGGCCTCCGGCACCATCGAAAGATTTACTTCCTTGAAGATACCTCCAAACGAAACCTTCCCCACGCGAAAGGTTTCGTCAAGCTGACCCGTAATGGCCGTTACTTTACCGGGAATGGCGAGGCACATGATGTTTCGTTTTGTTCTGAATTCTGGATACTGCGTAACTCCACTTGCCGATAGGCCAGTTGACCGTAGGCAATACTCTCATCATTGGGAGATAATTCGTGATGAAACAGAAGCGTGTGATCGTCACCCAGCATGCCCGAGATGAGATCAACGAGTAGGGCATTTTGAAATACACCTCCACTGAAGGCAATCTTCCGGCAGCCATGCTTATGAGCCACTTCCTTGATCCAGGCGGCAAGCCCGACGTGAAACTGATAGGCGATAGCGCTGCGGTGGCTACCGATCTTCCGTTGATGCAATACATAGGCAATGATCCCGTCCGTAGAAAAGTCTTGCATTGGTTCCAGCAGCCGGTCGTGGGTACGCTGAGCGCACGTCTCCAGGAGGAGCGCGGCTTCACCTTCGTAACTGGTGTGATCGCAAAGATCCAACAGTGAGGCCACGCCGTCAAACAACCTTCCTACGCTGGAGGTCTGTAGGTTGGGCATATTGGCCAAGGCACGGTAGAGCTTCCATTCGGTAGCGGTGAATTTTGACTCTAAACGTGTATCAGCCTCCCGATGTCCCAAGGTTAGCGCAAGAGCGCAGAGTCGAGGTTCCCGGGAGAACTTGTCGCCAAGAATGTGAGCGAAATAGGGTAGGTGATCAACGCGTTCGATATGATGGTCGGCATACGTAAAGAATTCCCCTCCCCAGATTTGGCCATCGTTGCCAAGCCCGGTGCCATCCCAGATCACACCGAGAATGGGTTCTGTACTGTCGAGTTGCTTGTTTTCGGCGAGCACGGCACACAGGTGGGCTTGGTGATGTTGAATTTCGGTGAGGGGCACGTTCCATAATTCGGCAAGCTTTTGACCTGCCTGAGTCGAGTAATATCCGGGGTGCAGATCAGCGAGGATTTCACGCGGCTTGGCCTCGACCAGTTGTGTGATGTGATTTAGGGTATGCTGATAGCTGGTTTGTGTATCGAAGTTTTCCAGGTCGCCGAGATACTGGCTGGCATAGAGATTTCCATGGGCAAAAAGCGCAAACGCGCTCTTCATATCTGCACCCATGGCCAATTGATCGTGTGCTGGCGTGAACGGATGGTTGAATACCGTGGGAGCCAGTCCACGTGAGCGCCGAAGGATGATACGCTGACCGCCAAAACGGGTGAACTGAATTACGCTATCGTCCTGAGGTATGACAATCGGGCGATTGTTGACTACAAAGTAATCGGCAACGGCTTTAAGATTTTCTATCGCTTGTTGGTCATCATAATAGATCGGCGAGCCGCTCACGTTACCGCTTGTGGCAATCAACGGCCCGGGAAAGGCCTCTGCCAGTAACGCCAGCAAGGGTGTGTAAGGTAGCATGACTCCAAGACGATCAAGTCCGGGGGCAACACCAGGTAAAGACTCGGGTTGTTTCCTGCGCAGCAGAACCACAGGACTTTCCAACGACTGCAATGTGCTGGCTTCCTGTTCAGTTATTTCTACGTATGCGTGGGCGGCTTCTATTGATTTGAAGAGAATGGCGAATGGTTTTGCTGGCCGATGTTTCCGCTCACGAAGGGTTTGTACGGTGAACGCGTTTGTGGCATCGGCCATCAGCATGTATCCGCCAATTCCTTTTACGGCAAGAATCTTTCCCTCGCTCAGATGTCGCACAGCCTCGTGAATGACGACAGCGGGATCAAGCGCCAATGTTGCCCCCCGGGTATCGATCAGGCTAAGTTGCACGGCACAACGGGGGCAACTGTTGGTTTGGGAATAGTATCTGCGATTCAATGGGTTGGTATACTCGGCCTCACACAATGGGCACAGGGTAAATGTTGCCATGGTGGTGTTGGGGCGGTCGTAAGGCAAGCCGGTGATGATGGAGTACCGCGGTCCGCAGTGCAAGCAGGTTGTAAAGGCATATCCTGTGCGGTTATTGGCGGGATCTTCAATCTCCTGCCGGCATGATGGGCATAAGCCTAAGTCTGGTGTGAGCAGAACCGTAGGGGTTCCCACTGTGTTGCTTTCAATGATTTGGAAAGTGATATAATCTTTCTCGGGAACCTCTTTTCGGGTCACGGATTGGATGCGGGCATGGAGCGGAGGGTGACAAAGAAGTTCATCTTCAAATTGGTCCAGAAGGTTTTTCTCTCCACTTACCTCAATGTGTACTCCTGCCACGTCATTACTTACCCAGCCCTTCAGTTCATAGGCAGTTGCCAGCCGGTATACGTGAGGCCGAAAGCCCACACCCTGTACGATACCCTCAATATGTAGCTGGCGTGCGGGCATGGTCAGACGAATAGTTCTTCGGTGCGATCTCGCAATGCGAGTCGTTGCTCCAGCCATTGGTACCAGGTGTCCATGCCTTCTCCGGTAGTAGCAGAGACTTCGAGGAATTCAATCGTTGGGTTAACTCGACGTGCGTATTCTTTGGCGCGCTCCACATTGAAATTTACGTAGGGGAGCAGATCAATTTTATTGATGATGCACAACTGGCTGGACGCGAACATGTCGGGGTACTTGATGGGTTTGTCATCACCCTCCGTCACACTGATGATGGCAACCCGGGCATCTTCGCCGAGGTCGAAGAGTGCAGGGCAGACCAAATTACCCACGTTCTCGATGAAGAGAACAGAATTTTCTTTGGGATCAAGTTGGTGGAGGGCACGGTGTATCATAGCTGCGTCGAGGTGGCAGCCTTTGCCTGTATTGATCTGGATCGCCTCGACACCGGTTGTGGCAATGCGGTTGGCATCATTCATAGTCTGTTGATCGCCTTCAATGACGTAGAATGTTTGATTTGCATCACGGTCCGTCAGTGTCCTTTCCAGTAATGCGGTCTTTCCTGAGCCTGGGGAACTGACGAGGTTCAATGCGAGTATATTCCGCTCGCGGAAGTGCTGGCGGTTGTGATTCGCCTGTTCCTGGTTTTTTCCAAGAATGTCCATCTCAAGCTGAATCACGCGTGAATCTGTTCCATGGCCATGCGTATGGGCATGTTGTTGAGCCATGGGTGAAAGGTCAGCTTGACTCACAGGAGTGAAACTTACATTCTCTGATCCGGCTTTCGTAATGGTAATACCGCCGGGTTGATCGCATCCGCAAGTGCTACACATGATGTTTATCGTTTACTGTCACTGTTCACTACTTACTACCTACTACTAACTCCTGACTCCTAACTCCTAACTCCTAACTCCTAACTGCTCACCATTCCCAGTCTCAAAACTGCATGGTCATACTTCTTACCCTCAGTTCTTTTCCTTGTAGGAATTCGTTCATGTAGTCATTGCAAGAGGGGCAGGGTTGGAAGGGTTCGGTTACGGTGAACTCCTTGTCGCAGAGCATGCATCGGGCCCGGCCTTCGATATGGTTGATCTGTCGTTCGGCGGATTCCAGTACGGTGTTCTTTACGCCGGCAGACCAGGCGAATTCCAACGCGCTGAATTCAACACCAGCCATGGTCCCAATATCCAACTCAATGCGATCGACCTTCAGGGCATTGTTCTTCTTCACCTGCTCTTCGGCCAGGTCCACAATGCTCATGACGATCGACAGTTCGTGCATGGTTTATTTTGAAGTGTGCTGACGGCGGCTGGCGAGCCAGGTTATCAGCACCACGGCGGCAGCTATAGCCAGCGTGATGGGGATGCTGTGCTCGGGGTTGGAGACGTAATGACCGGGGCTGAGCGGGTTTTGGCTTCCGTGGCCGGGGTGTGCCAGGGCCGGAAGAGCGGCGGAGGCCATGACGAGGGAGATGATTTTTTTCATGGGGTACGCATTTATGAAGTACGATTTAACTTCTTTCTCTTCCATATTCCGATGATGAAGGTCATGCCAGTCAATGAGTTAAGTCAGGGGATTCTATAAAAATAATGAGCTACACTTGTTTGCTCGTTTCCAAAAATATCCGCCACCTAAACGCACAGGATATGAATTCAGATCCACTCTCCAAGCGTCCTACCTACTATGAAGAACTCCGCGCCAAGGGATACTCCCGGCGCGACTTCATGAAGTTCTGCACGATGATTACCGCCTACATGGGCTTGCAGCAAAGCGGCATTGCCCAGGTAGCCGATGCGCTGAAAACGAAGTCTCGCATACCGGTAATCTGGTTGCATTTTCAGGAATGTACCTGCTGCAGCGAATCGTTCATCCGCACCTCGCACCCGATCACGGCGGATATCCTGCTCGACAAGATCTCGCTCGACTATACAGAAACATTGATGGCCGCATCGGGTCATCAGGCTGAAGAGGCGATGCAAAAGACCATGAAGGAATCCTATGGGGAGTACATTCTCTGTGTGGAGGGGTCCGTACCGACAGCCGGTGATGGGGAATACTGCTGCATCGGAGGTAAGTCGGCGATTCAGATTTTGGAGGAAACGGCAAAAGGGGCGAAGGCGATCATCGCGTGGGGAAGTTGCGCGTGCAACGGTTGTGTGCAGGCGGCAAAACCGAATCCAACGCAGGCGACACCCATTCACAAACTGGTAAAAGGAAAGCCAATCATTAAAGTCCCGGGCTGTCCGCCAATCGGGGAGGTCATGGCAGGTACATTGGTGCACATCATCGCCTTCGGCACGCTGCCTGAATTGGATAGCATCGGCAGACCGAAAGCCTTCTACTCCAAACGCATCCACGACAGCTGCTACCGCCGCCCGTTCTACGACGCCGGTATGTTCGTAGAGACGTTCGACGACGAAAATGCCAAGAAGGGATATTGCCTCTATAAAGTAGGATGCAAAGGACCGAGTACGTACAACGCCTGTGGTATCATGAAATGGAACAATGGTGTCAGCTACCCGATTCAATCCGGACACGGATGTTTTGGCTGCACTGAAGAGAAATTCTGGGACAACGGCCCGATCTACGAGCGCATGCCGAATCTAAAGGGCTTTGGTATTGAAGCCACGGCCGACAAGGTTGGCATGGTTGCTCTGGGAGTCACAGCTGCGGGTATTGCCGCACACGCCATCGCAACGAACGTAGCCAAGCGCAAAGTAGTGGCCAATCTGATACAGGAAGGTAAAGAAGCTGAAAAAGAACTATAACCCCAATGTTATGAGTAATCGCATTGTCATCGATCCCATCACCCGCATCGAAGGTCATTTGCGGATCGAAGCAGATATAAAGGACGGGAAAGTAAGTGAGGCCTACAGCGCCGGCACGATGGTGCGCATGCTGGAGGAAATCCTGAAGGGCCGTGACCCGCGCGACGCCTGGGCTTATGTGGGCCGCGTGTGTGGCGTCTGTACCACGGTACATTCACTTGCCTCGGTACGCGCGGTGGAGGATGCCTTGGGTATCGTCATTCCGCCCAATGCCGAAACGGTGCGCAACATCATGTTTGCGACACAATACATGCATGATCACGTCGTGCATTTCTATCATCTTCACGCGCTCGACTGGGTCGACATCGTCAGCGCACTGAAGGCGGATCCAAAAAAGACTTCAGAAATCGCCCAGAGTATCTCGAACTGGCCGAAGAGTTCACCGGGATATTTCAGTGATCTGCAGAAACGCCTCACCAAGTTTGTCGAAAGTGGCCAGCTAGGCATTTTCGCCAACGGCTACTGGGGTCACCCAGCCTACAAGTTACCGCCGGAAGTGAACCTCATCGGCGTGGCCCACTACCTGGAAGCCCTCGAATGGCAGAAAGAAATCGTCAAGGTACACACCATCTTCGGAGGCAAGAACCCGCACCCGAACTATCTGGTCGGTGGTATGGCCTGCGCCATCGGTATCGACGACGCCAGCGCGATCAACGCAGAGCGTCTTGCCATGGTGCAGCAACTCCTGCAGGACGCGAAGACGTTCGTCGAGCAAGTATATATCCCTGATCTGATCGCCATCGCCTCTTTCTACAAGGACTGGGGTGCCATCGGCGGCGGACTAGGCAACTTCCTCGTGTATGGAGACCTTTCGCCCAACGGATATAAGGATACGTCCACCTATAAGTTCCCTGCTGGCGCTATTCTCAATAAAAATATCGGTGAAGTATTAGACGTTGATCTTCGCAACGACACCGAAGTTCAGGAATTCATCAACCACAGCTGGTACGAATATGCCGGTGGCGACGATGTGGGCCTACATCCATGGAAAGGGGAGACCAAAGTAAAATACACAGGACCGAAGCCTCCGTATGAACATCTCAATACCGACGAGAAATACAGCTTCCTGAAGACGCCACGCTGGAAAGGCCATGCGATGGAAGTCGGCCCTCTCGCCCGCGTACTCGTTGGCTATGCCCGCGGTCGTGAAGATTTCAAAGAAGTTGTCGACAGCACCCTCCGAACTCTGGATGTCCCCGTCACCGCACTCTTCAGCACCTTGGGCCGTACCGCTGCGCGTGGACTGGAAGCGAAGCTGGTTGCCGGATGGGCGTTGGAGTTTTACGATCAGCTGATCAACACCATCAAGAACGGCGATACACGGATGGCCAACATGGAGAAATTCAAGCCGGAAACCTGGCCACAGCATGCGCAGGGCGTTGGACATACCGAAGCTCCCCGTGGAGCATTGGCGCACTGGATTGTAATCGAAGATCAGAAGATAGCCAACTACCAGCTGGTGGTTCCGTCTACATGGAATGCCTCACCCCGCGACAAAGAAGGAAATCCGTCAGCCTATGAGTCGGCCTTGAAAGACACACCGATTGCCGATGATCAAAAACCAATGGAAATCCTGCGCACCATTCATTCGTTCGATCCGTGCCTGGCCTGTGCCGTGCACCTTTATGATGAAGAAGGCAAACATGTCAGTAAAGTACAGGTTCTATAAACTACTGAACGTATGGGCACACTTTCACATCCTCACATCTTGCGTCGGGTATTCGTTTGGGAATTTCCTGTGCGCCTCTACCACTGGATCAACGCTGCCTGTATCGTTGTTCTGATCGGTACCGGCTTCATCATCAGCAACCCGCCGGCGATCATGACCGGTCAGGAGGCTTCGCAGAACTACTGGTTCGGGACCACCCGATTTGTTCACTTTCTTGCCTCCTACCTGTTCCTGTTCAATTTCATCTTCCGGATTTACTGGGGGTTTGTGGGAAACAAGTATGCGAATTGGAGAAATTTCATTCCCACCAATCGCCAATTTTGGAAAGACATTGCTAGCACGTTGCGTACCGACATCTTCATGACGAAGCGAGAACCGGAAAATACAGTCGGTCATAACCGTCTTGCTGGGCTGACGTATCTCCTTACCTTCATCGCCTTCGGAGTACAATGCCTGACTGGCTTTGGACTGTATGCGGCCATGACCGACTGGTGGATGCCCAATTTGTTTGACTGGGTTGCACCACTTGTTGGCGGTGACTTTATGCTGCGGCAGATTCACCACTGGGTGATGTGGTTCTTCATTCTCTTCACCGTCATTCACGTTTATCTGGTGTTTTACCACGACTATGTCGAAGCTCGCGGCGAATTGTCGTCGATGGCTGGTGGTTGGAAGTTTGTGGAAGAAGAAGTGTTTGACGAAGCGGACAAGGCACACGAACCAAAAAAATGAAAGGTGAACTCCTCATTCTCGGTATCGGTAACGCACTCATGGGGGATGAGGGTGTGGGTGTCCATTTTATTCAAACACTCAATGAAGAGCGATGGCCGGACGGTGTCAAGGTCCTCGATGGAGGTACCGCCGGCTTCGGCTTGATGGAATATCTCGAGAGCTACAAGAATGTCATTATGGTGGATGCCACGCTGGACGGTCGTCCGGCAGGTACCATTCGTCTTATCGAACCCCTGTTCGCTTCCGACTTCCCCAGTGCCATGAGCACGCATGAGATCGGGCTTAAAGATCTCATCGAAGGCCTCGTGCTGCTGGATAAACTACCGAAGATCTACTTGTTCGTTGTCTCTATTGAAAAGGTCCAACCGCTGAGTTTGGACCTCTCTGAGCCTATACGCGCGGCACTGTTACCTCTACATGAAAGAGTGGAAGCCCTCGCCGTGGAGCTGGGCATAATGACCATGGAGACTTGTGATTGAGCGCTCCTGACGTTTACTTTTGCCCGGCAATCACCAGTGCGCTCGCCGCGATCTGCACATTCCCATTAGGATACCGATGCTTCATGAGGTCAAGTACTTGTTGCCTAATCTTGTCCTGCAGGATATCATCTGCCAGATTAAGTGCCGCCGCGATGGATGCGTCCGTTTCTGTCATGAGATCCCAATAAACTTCAGCCGTACCACACAGAAGCATTCCCTTGACTTCGCGTACCGAAACATCCCGAAGTTCGGCATTGCGGAGGGAGTTGGCGATGAGACCTTCCGGAGCACAACGAAATAGGCCTGGATCGGTTGGCGTGGGGGGCGGTAGTTGGATGTTGCGATTGATGGTGTCCATCATGGCCGTTGCCCAGAAGTTCTTTTCTGGAACATTCCATACGGCAGCGGCGAGTTTCCCACCGGGTTTCAGCATACGCACCATCTCACTGGCAGCCTGTTTAATGTCCGGGAAGAACATAAACCCAAAGCGACAACTGATGGCATCAAAGGCGTCCTTTGGAAAAGGCATTTCACAGGCGTCGCACACACGCGTGCTGATATTCTTGATGCCCCGTTGTTCGGCGTGCTCCCGGGCCACGGCGAGCATACCTTCCGATATGTCGGTTATGACGACTTTGCTTTGCTTTTGGGTAGAGGCAATCGTAAGTCCGGGTTCACCGGTACCTGAGGCAATGTCTAGAATAATGTCTCCCTCTTTGGGTGCGATCAGCTTGAGGATTTCTTCGCCCATGGGTTTGTAGAAATCCATGGTCAGTTGATCCCATTTTCGCCAACCTGGGGAAAATTTGTCCCAGGATGCTCGCTGTTGATCACGTATATTGATTATTGGTTGGCCCATGTTGTGGTTTAGTGAACGTTGAAAGATTGGCTAGTCACCGGCTGGCGGCTGCCAACGGTATACGAAAGTCCGCAAGCTACCCGAGGCCGGGATGCCAGACAGCCAACCGTCGCCAGACGACGTGCGGGTACGCTCGTTGGACATCAAACACTTTCGGTGATTGACGCGTTGTCTATGCTCGCTCCGCTTGCCTATATTTGCTCCCCTGCTCTCCATGATGAGACGAATAGCAATTATTGTGCTTGCTGCTGTGGTTGGCTGGTCATGCTCAACGAGCACTGATACGCCGGTACCGGTTACGCCGCCATCTACGCCCGACGCGCCGGTGACGCCTTATGCCGATTTCATGCGTGGTGCCGACCTTTCCTTTTTGCCGGAGGTGGAGTCTGAGGGGGTGCAGTTTTTCAATGCCGCCGATATTGCCAGCGATGCGCTGTCGATCCTGAAGGCGAGCGGCTGCAACACCATTCGGATCCGGCTCTGGCACACGCCGGCCACGCCCCACAGTGGTCTCGATGAGGTAACTGCACTCGCCGCGAGGGTAAAAGCTGCCGGCCTGAAAGTATTTCTCGACATTCACTATTCGGATACCTGGGCAGATCCTGGTCATCAGGCCAAGCCGCTGGTGTGGCAGGCGGCTTCGTTTAATGACCTCGGGGACAGTGTTTATTTATATACGAAGAAGGTAATGACCACTATTCAACCCGATTATGTGCAAATCGGCAATGAGGTCAACGGAGGCATGCTCTGGGAAAGTGGTCGCATTGCGCAGCTGGGAAACTTCATCACCTTGATCAAGCGGGGATGCCAGGCCTCGCGCGAGGTGTCGCCCACAACCAAGATCATGATACATTATGCGGGTACCAGCGGTGCGGACTGGTTCTTCACACAGCTCAAGAACAACACCGTAGACTATGACCTGATGGGGATATCGTACTATCCGATGTGGCACGGCTTCAGCCTGAGCGATTTAAAGACGCAGATGAATGCATTGATCACATTGACCGACAAACCCCTGGTGATTGCCGAGACGGCCTACCCATTCACATTGCTGTGGAATGACAATACCAACAACATCCTCGGTAACAGTTCCCAGCTCATTCCTGCTTACCCACCCACACCCGCGGGACAAAAGGATTTCTTGCTGGCCATCAAAGCAATGCTCAAAACAAATTCAAAAGGAGCTGGATTCTGCTATTGGGGAGGGGAGTGGGTAGCTTTCCGTGGTCCTGCTGCCACGAACGGTTCAGCTGCGGAGAATATGGCGTTGTTCAGCTTTGGAAATAAGGTGTTGCCGGCGGTGGATGCGTTTGCGCCTTAGGGCATTGGCCAGCCTGCTCTCGTGCAGGGATTCGGTTATTATTATCTGTTCTTACCTTTGATTAGCCGATCACGAGGTACCCAGCGAGAATAATGTGCATTCGGAATGACCATTGAATACTCCTCGTCATTAGTTGCTTACGTGAATCGAGTCTATTGGGTCCATACGCTCCGGACGGATTGAATTCTTGCATTCTGTATCCCAAAGTTTAGGGGGTCATCCCCTTGAATAGATATAGTTTCCCATGGCCTATTTGGGAATAATTGACAGGAAAACCATTGTGCACCCTTGTTGAGAATGATTTCAATTGAAGAGCGATCAATAATCAATTGAATGTGTTGCACGGGACTACTCAACTTCATTGATTGATTTCTTCTGGCAAATTCCGGACTGAAATCAACTATACCCGATCGACTTCTGTCTACAGTTAGTCGCCCGTCGCTCACTTTAATGGACACTTTGTCTTGACTTGAGTTGGAGAGCTCAATGGAAAAATTGTTCCCTGGTTGAGTTGGTACGTCAAATTCGATGTTTGACTGGGATAATGTTTTCACAATATCTGTGTAAGTGTAGCCCAAAAGAACACTTTTATTGATTCTTGCTGTACTATCGGTAATTGATATGAATTGCTCCACAACCCGTTGAGTTAGCCTATAGTCCTTTCCACTCTTAGTCAATCTTAACTCTCTTGGCAAGTTCATCGCACTCCTCCACGTGGACGTCGGTGTCTTCGTTGCATACTCCCAGTTGCTCATCCAACCGAGTAATATTCTTTTGTCACCGGGAACATTGCTGAAGGTCACCGCAGCATAGAAGTCCATGCCATGGTCAAACCATTGTGATGGCGTTTGCGGGGTGAACGTCTTTCCATCAAAATCGCCAATGAAGTAGCGGGTGGCCGAGCCTCCATTGGGGCCGTTCTTGTTCTGGCTCAGAATCATTACCCATTTCTCTTCTTTCCCGGCCTTCATGGGGAAAAGGTCGGGGCATTCCCAGACTCCGTATTCTTCCTTGACCGGCGGAATGAAATCGCTGTCGTGGTGCCAGGATTTGAGATCGGCGGATGAGTAGATCTTGATCCTGTCACCGGCTGCCAACGTCATGGTCCAGCGATTCAGTTTATTATTCCAAAAGACTTTCGGATCCCGAAAATCCTGCTCACCCGAATTGTTCAGTACCGGGTTGCCTTTGTACTTCGTCCACGTTCTTCCTTCATCAAGGCTATAGGCGATGCCCTGACTTTCGGTGTTCCTTTTTCCGGCCTTCCAGATCTCATCGTTGTGATAAGTGAAGATGGCAATCATTGCATCCTTTCCGAACCCAGCCGTGTTGTTCTTGTCGATGACCGCGCTGCCGGAGAAGATCCAACCAAGACTATCCGGATAGAGGGCGATGGGAAGATGCTTCCAGTGCATCAGGTCCGTGCTTTCCGCGTGACCCCAGTGCATCGGTCCCCACACGATATCATTGGGGTAATACTGGTAGAACATGTGGTACTTGCCGTTGTGATACACCAGTCCGTTGGGGTCGTTCATCCAGTTGGCCTGCGGTGTGAAGTGAAATGCAGGGCGCCAGGGTTCATCAAACTTTCCGGTGTACGGCTTTTCCTGGGCAAGGGAAAGAGAGGTAACGAAGAGGAGAATTGCGTCAAGAATGCGCATATCCGACGGTTATGATTTCACCTTCAAGTACCGCTCTTTCTGCTTCTTTTCCAATTTCTCGATCGCATAGCGCAGTGTGATTCGCGGCATGGTCGCAGCATGTTGGTCAAGGAAGGCTAGAAGCTTCTTCTTGTCGCGCTTGCCGGCCTCGCGAATCCAGCTGCCCACTGCTTTTTGGACCAGGTCGTGCGGATCGTTGACCAGAATTTCTGCCAGCTTGAACGTATCACCAACATCGTTCTGGCGGATGAAGTACCACGTGCTCACGATGGCCGTCCGCCGCTCCCATGGATTCTTTGACCGGGCCAGTTTATACAAAGGCAAGCGAGGCTTGTCATACAAGTAGCCACCGACCACAAAGGGCGCGCTGCGGTCGACGAGGTCCCAGTTGTTGATGCGGTCGTGGCGACGGATGTAGAGATTGTACAGTTCTTGCCTTTGCTCCGGTGGCGTCTTCTTGTTTCGCGCCTGGAAATCCATAATGGAAACAGCGCCCATACGTGCTTCGTAGTATTCGCTTTCCAGCAGGACCTCCACCTCATCCAGCGGCATGGCGGCAAATTTCTTGGCCAGGGTAAAGATGTTCCCAAATGCTGTACCCGTGCTTAGGGTCTTGCCGTCGTTGTCACGGAAGAAATTCAGATTGCTTTTCGTAGAGCCTTTCGCTTTGAGGGCGGAAAGAAACGCTTTTGCTGTCGGATCGGGTAAGCTCGATTTTGTTTTCTTCGCGATGGCAATCTTTACAGATTTCATTTCTTGCTCATGCAGTTGACCATCCACTTCACGCCGTACTTGTCGGTGAGGCTGCCGAAGTAAGCACCCCAGAACATCTCTTGCATTTCCATGGTCACCTTGCCGCCGGCAGAGAGTCCCTTGAACAGCCGGTTGGCTTCGTCGCGGGTGTCGGGTTCGAGGTTGATGTGAATGTTGTTGCCCGTATTTACCTTGAAGCCCATCGATTCCGGTGCGTCGGTTCCCATAAGCATATGACCGCCGGTAATCGGAAGCTCGATGTGCATGACGAGATTCTTGTCAGCTTCCGCTATGGGCGGTGCTCCATCGGAAGGAGGGATGTCCCTGAACCGCGCAATCCCGCCACTGGTGAAATCACCACCAAAGACGGACTTGTAGAAGTTGAAAGCCTCCTCCGTATTGCGGGAGAAGTTGAGGTAGGTGCTGGTGCGTGCCATCGTAGAATGTTGTTTGATGTGGGTGTCGAATTTAATATTCATTCTTGGAAATCCAATAGTGAATAGTGCTGTAACGCGATCTACACTTCAATAGGAACCACATCAGTCAACGTATCAGGTAACGGCTGTCTCCTTAAGTGCATGATAAAGGCAGCATTGCAGGCCAAGGATATGAAGCACCACGCTTCATGCAATGACGATATTCTTTGTGTGCATCACTTAACTGTTAATGACACTGTCGCCTTGGCTATTCCATTGCTTCCGGCGCTCAGCTTGACATCACCAACAGTATTGCCCGCGCCAAGAATCACCATCGCCTTCCCATAGAATAGTTTCACCTTAGTACCCTGAAACGGATCCAGCGACTGCGGATCACCATTGCCAATACCTGCAATCCGTGCCGGACCGGTGATTGCAATATCAATCGTATTGTCAGCCAACGGACAGAGGTTGCCGGATTTGTCAATCGCCTCAATAAGCACGTACGACAAGTCCATCCCATCCGCTTTGATCGTCGTGCGGTCGGCGTTCAATCGTAATGCATACGGTTCGCCAGCCGTGCGCATCACCGATTCAGCCAGGCGCGCGCCTTCTTTGTAGGCCACAGCCTTAAGCTCGCCGGGTTGGTAAGTGACATCCTCCCAAAGAAGACGGAAGCGTTCGGTTGAGTTCTTCGATGTTGGGTTCTTGCATTTCTTACCCAGCGACTTTCCGTTGAGGAACAGTTCGGCACAATCTCCGTTGGTGTAGACCATGACAGGGACTTTACCAACGGAAGCACTCCAGTTCCAGTGGGGGAGAATGTGTACCGTGGTTTCCTCTGGCTTCCAGTAGCTCTTATATAAATAGTAGCGGTCCTTGGGGATGCCGCACATGTCGACAATGCCAAAGTATGAACCACGGGCGGCTTGTCGGTCGGTCATACCGTTGGCCTTGACCCACTCATTGGTATAAGGTGTTGGTTCGCCGAGGTAATCAAACCCAGTCCAGACAAACTCGCCGGCGATATAGGACTCATCCTGCTGCCACATGAAGTCGTCGTCGGCAATCTCGGCCCAGTCGGGGGCATTGAGGTCGTAAGAACTTACGTGCAAGGACTTTGTAAAGTCAGTCTTCACTTTCGGTAGAGGCAATTCATAAAATCCGCGCGTGCTTACCGTTGAGGCTGACTCGCTGATCACAACAGACTTGTTGGGTTCCAGCTGGCGCGCGAGGGCATAGCGGCGACCGTAGTTCCAACTGTGTACGTCGTAATAGTCAAAATGGCGGAGGCTTGCGCTGGCCTGGTTGTCGTTGACCAGCGTTACCGGCCGCGTCGCATCATACTTCCGCACGAAGTTCACCATGGTCTGCAGTTTCCTGAAGCCACCGTTGATGTTGTATTGCACATCGCCGATCTCGTTGCCGACACTCCAGAGGAAAATGGATGGATGATTCCGGTCGCGCAGGATAAAGTTTTTCATATTCCGATGGGCGAATTCCTCAAAGTCAGTATGCTCGGTCATGTCGGCTTTGCGGTCGTACTTGTCGAAGATCTCGTTGAAGACGAGGATGCCCATCTTGTCACAGAGTTCGAGAAGTTCCGGCGCTGGCATGTTATGACTGGTGCGGATGGCATTGGCACCCATGGCTTTCATGATCTCCAGCTGACGCTCCATGGCGCGCGGATAGAAGGCGGCGCCCAGGGGACCGTGATCGTGATGCAGATTAACGCCCTTCAGTTGCACGCGCCGATCATTGAGTTGGAAGCCGTGGTCGGCAGTGAACGCGATGGTGCGGATCCCAAATGAAGTAAGGGTGATATCGGCAACCATGTCGTCGCGATACACGGTGGTTCGGACCTGGTAGCGGGCGGGGTCGTTCACGTCCCAGCGTCTGGGATTGGGAAGAGTGATGGTGACTTCGGTTTCACGGGTGCTGCCGGGATTGATGGAGGCAGTAGCTTCTTTCTTCGCGATCTCGGCACCGGCAGGATTTAGGATAACATATTCGACACGTGCCTTCGCTGCCATGCTCGCACTGTTGCTGACCGTCGTGGCAATGCGCACATCCGCATAGTGTGGTTTTACAATGGGTGTCGTGACCTGCGTTCCCCACATAGCGACATGCAGAGGATCGGTAACGAGCATTTCAACCTTGCGATAGATTCCAGCACCGGGGTACCACCGGCTATCATGCTCCCGGGTGTCGACATAAATGGCGAGCATATTCTTTTTGCCTGGCTGGAGCAATTTTGTGACGTCGAGATAAAAGGAATTGTAGCCATAATCCCAGCTACCGGCCAATGTCCCGTTGACATAGACCTTTGGATTCGCCATGATGCCATCGAAAATCAAGTACACCGTTTTGTCGGCATAGCCTGCTGGAATATCAAGTATTCGGCGATACCACCCTTCACCTTTCCACGGAAGCTTGCCAGTATTCCCATCGCCATCAGGAATCGAAGGCCCGGTGATGGCCCAATCGTGAGGGAGGGACACGGATTGCCAGGATGCGTCATTATAGTCCGGTTTGGCGGCCTCGATGTTCGCGCCCAAAGCAAATTTCCAGTCGCGGGTGAGGCTAACGACATCGCGGGCGTGTACCGGTTGTAGAAACGTGAGGGTTAGCAGAAAGAATAAACGCATAAACTTTTTCATGGTGACGAATCTAGTGCTTTTCCGGCAGATCGTATCCTGGATATGATGGAAGTCATTGGTTTTGAGTTGTTCCCGTTTCACTTTTGAATAAGGATTCAAAAGTGATGAAACTCCCGTTTTCCATTGATGATTTCCTCGGTGTATTTGAACGCTACAACCTCTCCCTGTGGCCCGTGCAAATCCTCTTTTATCTCATGGCGATTTTGGTCGTTGTGTGGTTGGTTAGGGAAGGACCTTCTGCCCACCGGAAAGTCTTTGCGGTATTGAGTTTCTTCTGGCTCTGGATGGGTCTGGTCTATCACCTGTTCTACTTCTCATCGATCAACAAAGCAGCGTTCGTATTCGGTGCATTGTTCATCGTACAGGGTATTCTGTTCCATTACTATGGGGTTGTCAAACAGCTTGTCACATTTGGAAAGAATCCCGATGGTACGGGAATGCTCGGCGCTGTGTTGATGGTGTACGCATTGATTCTCTATCCGATTCTGGGATTTGTGTGGGGTCATGAATTTCCGAGATCACCAACGTTTGGCTTGCCATGTCCCACAACCATTTTTACTTTCGGCGTGCTCCTTTTTGCGAACCATCAGGTTCCATGGCGGATGCTGCTCATACCCTTGTTCTGGTCCGTGATCGGGTTCTCAGCCGCCATGAGTCTTTCCATCCGAGAGGACTTTGGTCTTGTTGTGGCTGGGATTTTAGCTACGGTCGTTGTGCGCTTATATAAACCAAAGGTCAACGCTCCTGTACCGAGGGTGCATTGACATCATAACTTTGGATCACCTTTCTTTCGCGTCGCAAGAATGAACAGTGTCGATGCCATGAGGAACGGCATCGTGGACAAGATGATCTTAACATTAAGCGAAAGCGTCCCCGCCAGGAGGATCATCATCACCAGTGTTCCCAGAAGCAGCATACTGACCCACACCAGCTTTCTATTTGGCGTTCGTTGGAAGAGGGTGAAGAGAAGCATCAGTTGCCCTGCCAGAGGAAGAAGAACCAGGGGATGACGGATGGAATCGCTGAGTTTATGATTCGCAATCAGGTCATACTCCATAGCGAATAGGAATCCAGACCGATCTTTTCCCCATTCGAGGTAACAGAACAAAGGTGCAATAAGCAAACCGAGAATGATGGCGCGCAGTGTGATGGGCGACTTCAAAATTGAAATCAGGTTAGTGCTCTTCCTGTCGCTCGCTGATAAGGCTATCGAATGACAAGGCGTGACGATGTCTGGCCTCGGCTATGCAAGAGCGTAATGATGTACACCCCTTTCGATAAACCTGCCCGTTCTATTTGGAACTCGGGTGTCAGGGACATGCCCGTTGAAAATTCAGCCTGGTAGACCACTCTGCCGAGGAGATCCGAGATGCGTACTGCCACCCGTTCGTTGTCACCGATTCCGCTAAGTTGTACCGTGAATTGATCATCCGTTGCCGGGTTGGGATAGACCATGAATGTCTGCTGCCCTGACGAATTCAGTTCAACAGAAACAACTTTTGAATAATGAACACTCTGGTCAAAGTCGACTTGCTTCAGCCGGTAATAGGATCTTCCGGAGAATGGCTTTTCATCCGTTAACGTATATGCGGTCTCGCCGGCCTTGGTACCCTGACCTTCGACGCGTGCAAAGGAGGTAAAGGTTGTTCCGTCTGGTGACCGCTCAACATCAAAGTAATCGTTATTTAGTTCGGAAGCCGTCACCCAATTCAGATCAACGCGGCTGCCGTTACGGCGGGCTTCGAACGATGAAAGTTCGATCGGTAGCGGGTTGACGCCTCCCGTGGCATTACCCAGCGTGATGATGCTGAAGGTGACAAACGGGTCGGAGGTGATGGTACCCGTGCCGGCAGCTGAACCGGTTCCGCCCACATCAAACCAGACAGATCCTGCACCGTTGGTTTTCACCACCCGCAGGTTGGCAGGATCGGTAACACCATCCGTGCTGCCAATACCATAGTAGAGTGTAGCGGTGGCGGTGGTCAGGTTGGCCACTGCCGAACGCGTAACATTCCAGTAGCGGACTCCCGATACACGGTCGATAGTACCAGGCAATGTATAACCCAGTGCTGCAGCCGACGCGTTAAAGTGTTCAACATTGTATGTCACGTTGGTAGCATCGGAATGGGTGACCGCGAGAATGATCGGACGGTACGTTCCACTCTTGCCGATAGGGAAGTTGAGGGTAGTCGGAGCGCTGGAACCCAGGTCGATCGACATCGGCCCGTCAACAAAGGTGCTGGCACTACCGATGTTGACACTACTGCCGTTGGAAAGGGCAACGAGGTTTGCACCGGTTGTTTGAATAACACCCGCAGTCAAGGTCATGTTCCCCAATAGGGTCGCCGTTCCGCCCATCGTGAAGTCGGTGGCAAAGCCACTGGTGTTGTTAATCACCACATTGTGGTAGGTAATGGCATCACCACCGGAACCTGCTGATCCGGGAATGACTTGCTGGTTTCCTGTAGCATTGAATGTAAGTGTGGAAGTGCCATTGAACGTCAGCATCCCGTAGGGTGTGCCACCGCGAACAATGTTTCGCTTGATCGCCATGGTGCTGCTGTTGTTGAAAATCAGCTCTGTCTGCAGGGCGGCTGTCGAGGTAAAGGTCAGGTCACGGGCCACTGTAAGGCCTGCGGTGTTGTTGAAGGTCAGCCCAAGTTTCATACCGCCGGAGTAGTTGAGCGTCAGGTCGCGGCCTACCGACAGCGTTGAGGCATTACTGAGGGTAAACGTGTTGTTGGCAACCGTTCCTCCGCTGCTGCTCAGCAACAGGTCTTGCCCAACGATCATCGCGCCATTGGTGACATTCACCTGGGTAGCGCCGGTGCCACCGCTGCGGGTCAATGTAAAGTTGTTGGCTACATTGAGCGAGCCATTGTTCTGGATGGTTGTCGTGAGGGTATTGTTGGCTGCGTTGGTAACTGCAATTTTTCCACTGACTGTTAGGGTAGCATTGTCGATGGTCAGCGATGTGTTGGCAGCGCTCGTCGAAATGTTTACTTCGGCCACCTGAGTATTGCCACTCACCGTTATGACATTATCACGAATGTTTGCAATGCTTCCCACGGTAGGAGGTGTGGCTGCTATAGCCCCGCCATAGCCAATCGTTGACCAGGTGGCTGCGGTGCTCCAGTCACCGTCGGCACGCGAGTAAAAAATAGTAGGCTCCACATTGGTGATGCACAACTTGAATGTTCCCCGATATCCGGCACCGGTGAGGTTGTCAACGGAAATGTAATACGTGTTGCCCACCACCAGGGTATTGTAGGTCGTTGTTAAGTCATTATACTGACCCGCCCGGTTCACCGATGTGAGCCCCGTGGTGCCGTTGCTGGCCCATAGTGCGAGATACGGATATTGCAAGGTGCCTTCCGGTGCTCCGGTTCTCAACTGAATGGTTGTGGATGTATGTAAGGCCGTGAACTTGAACCAGCGGTTGTAGTTCGGCCCGCTATCCCAGAGTGCGCCTTTGTTCTTGTCTGGGGTGGCATTTACGGTGGTATAAGCACCGTCCGTCGAACACCAGTTGTTTAAATCGGTGAGGGTGATTGCTCCTTCGTAGTAGTTATAATCAGGCACATCACTCAGGCACAGGGAGAATGTACCGCGATACCCTGTTCCTGTGAGGTTATCGACAGAGATATAATATGTCACACCAGGGACGAGCCCCATATAATCAACCTCGAGATCGGTGTACTGACCATTCCGGTTTACCGAAGTAAGTTCAGTGGTCCCATTGGTAGACCACAAGGCGAGGTAAGGGTATTGCAGTGTGCCTTCAGCGCCGCCGGTATTGAGTTGGACCTTCATGTACGTCGTGGTAGCGATGAACTTGAACCAGCGGTTGTAGTTTGGTCCACTGTCCCACGTAACCCCTTTGTTCTTATCGGCGGTGGCATCCACCGTGGTGAAGGCCGCATTGGTGGAGCAACCGTTGATCAGGCTCGAGACATCCGTGGCGCCCTCATAGTAATTATAACCGATGCCATCGGAGAGGCACAGCTTGAATGTTCCGCGGTACCCGGTTCCAGTCAAATTGTCAACGGAGATGTAGTAAACAACGCCTGGCGTAAGGCCGAGGTAGTCAACTTCGAGGTCGGTGTACTGTCCATTGCGGTTCACCGAAGCGATCTCGGTCGTGCCGTTGGTTGCCCATAGTGCCAGATAAGGATACTGAAGTGTTCCATCGGGCGCACCGGTGTTCAGCTGCACGCGGATATAGCCTGATGCTGTAGCAGTGAATTTGAACCAGCGGTTGTAGTTCGGACCACTATCCCAATTGACACCCTTGTTGCGATCGGCTGTTGCGTTGGTTGTTGTGTAGGCGCCTGCAGCTGAACAACTATTGATCAGGCTGGTGACATCGACAGCCCCTTCGTAGAAGTTGTAGTCCGGAACATCACTCAGGCAGAGTTTGAAAGTGCCTCGGTAACCCGTCCCTGTGAGATTATCGACGGAAACATAATACACGACACCGGGGGTCAAACCGTAATAGTCCACTTCGAGATCCGTGTACTGTCCATTGCGGTTCATTGAGGCAATCTCGGTGGTTCCGTTGGTTGACCATAAGGCGAGGTAGGGGTACTGTAGGGTTCCTTCCGGCGCACCTGTCTTCAGCTGGACCTTCATATAGCTGGTCGTTGCGGTGAACTTGAACCACCGGTTGTAGTTCGGTCCGCTGTCCCAGGCGATGCCCTTATTTTTATCTGCCGTTGCATCGACCGTAGTATAAGCGCCATCGGCCGTGCACGAGTTGATAACGGAAGAAATGTCGATGGCGCCCTCATAGAAATTATAATCAACGACATCGCTAAGGCACAACTTGAATGTGCCACGATATCCTGCGCCGGTGAGGTTGTCAACCGAGATATAGTAAACAGCGCCGGGTGTCAATCCTAGATAATCAACTTCCAGATCGGTATACTGGCCATTTCGGTTAACCGAAACCAGTTCGGTCGTGCCGTTGGTAGCCCACATGGCGAGGTAGGGGTACTGCATGGTTCCTTCCGGTGCTCCGGTCTTCAACTGCACCTTCATGTAGGTGGTGGTTGCGGTGAACTTGAACCACCGGTTGTAGTTGGGTCCGCTATCCCAGGTGACGCCTTTGTTTTTATCGGCGGTGGCATTCACTGTGGAATAGGCAGCGTTGGCGGAGCAGTTGTTGATGATGGAAGAAACGTCGAGGGCCCCTTCGTAGAAATTATAATCCACCACATCACTCAAACAGAGCTTGAAGGTTCCCCGGTAGCCGGTACCCGTCAAATTATCGACAGAGATGTAGTACACAACCCCCGGCGTGAGACCATTGTAGTCCACCTCAAGGTCCGTGTACTGTCCATTGCGATCCATCGAAACAAGTTCAGTGGTTCCATTGGTGGCCCACATGGCAAGGTAAGGGTACTGTAGTGTTCCTTCCGGCGCTCCGGTTTTTAGTTGCACCTTCATGTAGGTTGTGGTTGCAGTGAACTTAAACCACCGGTTGTAATTGGGTCCGCTATCCCATGCGGATCCCTTGTTCTTGTCGGCCGTCGCATTCACTGTGCTATAGGCGCCGTCGGCAGAGCAACTATTGATGATGGAAGAAACGTCGAGCGCACCTTCGTAGAAATTGTAATCCACAACATCGCTCAAGCAGAGCTTAAACGTTCCCCGGTAACCGGTACCGGTCAGATTATCGACGGAGATATAATACACCACTCCGGGTGTCAGGCCATAGTAATCCACCTCCAGATCTGTGTATTGTCCATTGCGATTCATGGAAACGAGTTCCGTGGTGCCATTGGTGGCCCACATGGCGAGGTAGGGGTACTGCATCGTTCCTTCCGGTGCTCCTGTCTTCAGCTGAACCTTCATGTAGGCGGTGGTGGCCGTGAACTTAAACCACCGGTTGTAGTTCGGCCCGCTATCCCAGGCGGTGCCTTTGTTTTTGTCGGCTGTGGCATAGACGGTTGAATAGGCGCCATCGGCAGAGCACGTGTTGATCAACCCCGAGACATCCGTGGCGCCTTCATAAAAGTTGTAGTCCACCACATCGCTAAGGCACAACTTGAATGTGCCCCGAAATCCAACGCCGGTAAGGTTATCGACAGAGATATAATAGACAGTACCGGGCGTGAGTCCGTAATAGTCCACCTCAAGATCGGTGTACTGCCCATTTCTGTTCATGGAGGCAAGTTCTGTGGTGCCGTTCGTTGCCCACAGCGCTACGTAGGGATATTGCAGGGTGCCTTCCGGTGCCCCGGTATTCAACTGCACTTTCATGTAATTGGTCGTGGCGGTGAACTTGAACCATACGTTGTAGTTCGGGCCGCTATCCCATTGGCCCCCTTTGTTAAGGTCGGCTGTTGCGTTCAGGGTGGTATAGGCCGCATTGGCGGAGCATCCCCCAATCAGGCCGGAAATGTCGGTGGCGGATGCGTAGTTATCATTGGCTGGCTGGGCCCATACCTGGACAAACGAAATGCCAATGGCAAGGAGGAGAAGAATGGCCTTTTTCATGAAAGGGAACGCGGACTACAGTTTGGGGTCACTATAAGATTGTAAATGTACTAATCTGTAAGCACTCTTTCTTAAATAGAGGACATCTGATCGCCAGAGGAGACTAACCAATCGTATCGCTTTGGTGTATTTTGCTGCCGTTTTCTGAATAAACTTGCCTTCGACCGTCACTTTATTATGTTGATTTCGTTTTTGGGTAATGAATCTCAACCCTAACCTGTATGCTTCGCAATTACTTCAAAATCGCCCTTCGTAACATCATCAAGCACAAAGGCACCTCGCTGATCAATGTGTTGGGGCTGGCCCTGGGGATGGCCATTTTCTTCCTTACCCTCAGTCTGGTGTTGTTTGAGCTGAGCTACGATCGCTTCCACAGTAAGGCGAATGATATCTACCGCGTACACCAGAAGTTCAACGATGGTGGAACGACTGCCAATATCTCATACCCGATCAAGCAGGCGCTGGTCGAAGACTATCCCCAAATCAAGGAAGCAACGAGTCTGGGGTTCATGTGGGGCGACCGTGTTCGGGTGGGCGACAAGAACGCCATTGCCAACCGCATCATGTTTGTAGAGCCTGCTTTCTTTGACATGTTTGATGTCTCGTTTATTAAAGGAAGCAAGGAGGTGGCGATGGAAAAATTTGCCACCCAGGCGAACGACGTGCTGATCACCGAGAAAGAGGCGAAGAACCTTTTTGGTGATGTTGACCCCGTAGGCAAAACATTTACCATGCTGGAGTTCAATCAGAGCTTTACCGTTCTTGGCGTGGTCCGGGAGATGCCACGCAATTCTCATTTTCAGTACGGTATTCTTATCCCTATTTACAGTCATCCGCAACGCAAAGAGGTAGAGAACAACTGGAATAACCCTGTTGTATACACCTACCTCTATATTCCGGAAAAGGAAAAGGCGCTCGCACTCACCGAGGATGAGCTGGACGGTTTTATCGCCCGCCACTTCCCGGTAGCGTATGGCGGTGAAAACGCGCACCTCCCCATCATCCCGATGACAGACATCCATCTGCACTCGAATCTCTATTACGAGCTTGGGCAGAACAGCAGTGTAGTTTATGTGACCGTCGTTACCTCGGTTGGATTTCTCATCCTGGTACTCGCCGCGATCAACTTCATGAACCTCACCACAGCCCGTTCTGCACGCCGTGCCCGCGAAGTGGGAATGCGCAAAACACTCGGTGCACAGCGCGGCACACTTATACGCCAATTCCTCGGTGAATCCATTGTCATGAGCGTGATCTCTGTCGTTGTTGGTGCCGTGATTGCCTACCTGCTTTTGCCGATCTTCAATCAGAACCTGGGGCAGCAGTTGGAGATTGATTTCTTTTCTCCGCAAGCCATCATCAGTCTTACAGCCATTAGTTTGTTCATTGGTATCGTCTCGGGGATCTATCCGGCCTTCTTTCTTTCTGCGTACAATCCCATCTTCGCCCTCAAGAACAATCAAGGAAGGGCAGGCGGGTTCTTCGTTCGCAAAGGCCTTGTACTGTTTCAGTTTATTGTCGTAACCGGACTACTCATCGGTATTCTCACACTCAACAAGCAGTTGGACTATATGGCCAACAAGGATATGGGGTATGATCCGAAGAACCTGGTTTATGTTCGGTCGTCCGACAAAATGCGCAATGACAACAATCATTATCAATCGTTCATTGAGGAAGTAGCCTCGCAGCCCGGCGTTCAGTATATCGCTGGCGTTGCCAACGGGTCGTATCAAACGGTGCAGTATGAAGGTATGCCCGTGTCCGAACGGAAAGGCGCGATCATTATGACGGCCGGTCCTGACTACGCTCGGGCGTTGGCCGTGCCACTGATTGCGGGTCGGTATCCTTCCAGGGAAATACTCACGGACCGGCATACGATCCTGCTGAACGAAACAGCCGTCAGCGACTATGGATGGACAGCGGCAGATGCCATCGGCAAAGATATCAAGCTCTATGAAGGTGATAGCAGTTATACGGTAGTCGGCGTGATTAAGGATTTTCACATGGAGCCGCTCACGGTGAGGATTCAGGCAACCGGGATTGTCACCGTTATGGACACGCACTTTAACTTCACCGCTATACGATTGACCGGTAAAGACAACAAGAAAGCTGAAGCGGCGATTACCAGTGCCTGGAAACGATTTGATGATGGGTGGGAGTTTGAAGTCTGGCGTGAAAGTGATGGTAGGGAATCGATGACATCGGAATTCAGGAAGCTGGGTACGATGATGCAGGAGCTCACGTACCTCGGTATTTTCATTGCTTGCATTGGATTATTCGGCCTGGCCTCGTATTCGGCGGAGCGGCGCGTCAAGGAGATCGGCGTCCGCAAGGTGCATGGTGCATCGGTGCTTGCACTCTGGCGCCTGATGGTGCTGGAGTTCGCCAATGTTGTGGTTGTGGCTTCCGTGCTTGGGGTTGTGGTTGGCGTCTTTATTGTCCGGCTGATCCTTGAGAATTTTGCCTACCGTGCCGACGTGGGCGTTTCGGTGTACATCATCGCCGTCATTGCGGCCATTACCATCGCCGTGGTTACGGTAAGCTACCAAGCCATACGATCGGCGAAGGCGAATCCGGTGAATTCGTTGCGGGCGGAGTAGAAGTACTATTTCTTCTCGAAGAGAATTTGTTTTCCGTTGTACAATGTGGCGGACTCCATAAAGGCAACCAGGGAAGGCCATTGACTTTTGGGGACGAAGTTTAATTTGAAGGTTTTGTGCACCTGCATTACGATTTTATTTTCCCTTACTTCAGCCTTGGCGGAAAAGGAACCGGTCGCATTGTCAAGGTTTACTTCCAACCCCTCCAGGCCTTTTACTGTATAGCCTTCCGGGATCTGCACTTCAACGTTGTAAACAAATTCATGCGGTGACGGCAAATAGAGATCAAAGTTGTGAAGTTTTTCTTCTTTGGGAACAGGCGATTGTTTTTCGATCAGCTTGCCGATGTCCATGAGGTAATTGGGCCCGACTTTTCTGGTGAGACCCTTTACTTTGGCGTTGTATGTAAAAATAAAATCGGGTGAGGTGTCAAATCTTCCTGTTTGTTCAATCGTGAGACCAGAGGCCTCTTCGATCGGGAAGTCTAGTTCGGACTCGAGCGACTCTTTGAGTTTCTTGTGGACATTTTCGGTCTTGCTTCCCAGATAATCCTGCTTGAGTTTTTCCGCTTGAACCCTATTCGACGTTTTTAGGTTATCCAATCCTTTCATGGTATATCGTTTTGACTCCTCCTCACGATAGTCGTAGTAGTCCATAAACAGGTTTTGCAACGGCGCCCGACTCAACCCCGATGCCAGAATTCGGGCCGAGAGGTCGGCCGCACCCTCGTTGAGATCGGTAAGCTGGAGTGTATACGTCGCCTGCACTTTGTGCTTTCCGGGGTCATCTGCCGGAATCTTCTCTTTCCTGAGCTTCCAGTTGCTCAGTTCCTGGAGCCCATTGGCGATGAGGACATCTTCACCTTCAAGGTCTGGATCTATTTCGCCGATCATGGCGTTGTTGTTTATGCGGCCTATGTAGAACGGATTTGCCGTCCGTACCCTCAACATGAAGGTCAACTCGTCTTCAAAGACAAGGTTATCAATGGAAGAGACCTGGCGGGGAATGCCGATCACGAAATCATGGGGTATCTTCTTCGTTTTGTAATACTGCGAGAGGGCGACTGCCAAGTAAAATGTACTTCGTTCGGGATTAGGCTGCCTTCCTGTGATTAGATCCATCTCCGCAAACTGAACATAGTTGCTATTACGGAACGTGTAGAAAGCATCTTTGGCAATGGCTTCAAAATCGTTAGGGTTTTTGATCCGGCTTTTCATCGCTGACTTCAAATTGGAGGTACCGGCATAACTGAAAACAGCTTTCATGAAGGTGGGGATCTCCTCAAGACCCACGGAGGATTTGATGCTTCCGGGTTCACCGATAAAACCTGGAATGAGGCCAGCCATGAAAGAAGATGCATACGTCACTTTGAACTTGACAGCTGGCAGCTGGCGGTAAGGAAAAATCAGTTCCGTTTCCGGCACACCTTCCAGATCGGAAGTCTCAAGGGCATAGTGGCTATCATTATCAGCATTGGTTTGTGAGAAGGCAGGGGCCCCATTGAGACACTTGAGATTCAGATAGCATCTCCGAAGCACATCAAAGGAGATTTTCGATTTGAAGGTAGGCAGTGTGTTTGTCAGATTGAGTACCACAGGGTCAAACGCGTAATATTTAGCGCTGCCCAAGTTGATGGATTGTTCGTTGACGATGTAGTAATCGATGATGTCGCCAATCTCCAGGTTGGGGATGGCGAGCTTGAAGGCTTCTTGAGCGTTTCCGTTGATGGTCTCCTTTTCGAGGACCGCTTGCTGCATGGGGACCTCTACTTGCGTTCCATCGGTCTTGATTATTTTGAAGCCGGCGTACACGTTGGTGGTCAGGTAGTAGCTGATGTCACTGCCTTGGATGCGAAATTGACTATACTCCGTCAAAACCTTGTCACTTTGAATTCGAACCCGGAGGTGCACCGTGCGGTTGGCGATAAGCCTGGGTGAAAGAGCTTCCTTCTTGTAAGCAAATGTTATTTCCTTAGCCAGGATGACTCCGGGCTCATTCTTCCACTTCTCAGGCGCTTTCATTATAGCGAAGTCTGCGTCACCGCTGAACCACATGGATGTACGGATCACATCAGCCCGTTGTTTGTTGCCATTGATGCCGGCCAGCCCGGATGTGGTCACAAGCAGCCCGACGATGATCAGAAGAAACTTAGTCATTCAATTTTAGAATTATCTGATTGTTGTAAAACTCATTCACTTTGGCGATTGCTTTATTCCAATCATCAAATGCTTTCACGGGAAGTGTTGGATTAGCAATGCGTATCTGCTTTTTGTAGACCAGGGTTGTCTCTGTGATTTCGTACCGAAGGTCAAATTCAAAGTATTCGTTTGTGATATGGAGCGGAGGTGTGAGGTCAGTTACCCGATAACCCTTAGGCAGGGTAAACTCGGTGCGGATGCTTTTATTGATTCGCTCATCAAACCGGTAAGGAGCCTTCCGGTCTTTCCCTATTTTGCCCTTGCTGTACGCCTTGTCGATATCGAGATCGACATAGAGTTCGTTGTTGTTCTTAAAGATGCGATTCTGCAAATCGAATCGGTACCGGATGAATGTTGCGGAATCTCGGTGTGTCGCAGGCCCTCGCTCGATGTGGAAGTCCGCTTGTTTGGATTCTCCCGAAATGACATGCTTCAAAAACCGTTGTTGATCCTCAGTGGTTAGGGTAGGTAGGATCTGAAGTACCTTACGCTTCATTTCACCACGGAACACCGTGATGGCCTTACCGTGCAGTTTGTCACCCTCAATGCCCAGCTGAACGGATGACACTTCCTGTGTGGACTCCAATGGTTCAACAGGGACCCGCCCGATTTTATAGGAATCACCATGCTCAATCAGGACCTCCTTGCCCTGAATGCGTTCTGCGTATTCACCAACGGGATTGAATTTTTCAGTGGCATCAAGGATATATTCTTTCCCTTCCAGATATACTGTGCAGATCATATGGTTGTCCACCGCAATGGAAGGCAAGTTATAGGTGTAGGGAATCCGGTCAGTACCCACCCAGGTTAAACGGGCATCCAGTCCGGCAAGGCTAAGCATCGCTTTGGTTAGGTTGGCCATTCCTTTGCAGTCTCCAAACCGGTTGTAGTAAACTGTCTTGGCATCCGCCGGCTTGAAGGCTGCAACTCCGTCTTCAAATGCGATGTACTTGATGTTGTCCTGAACCCAATAGTAGATGGCTGCCATTTTTTCCTTATCGGTTCTCAGTGATCGGGTGAGCTCGGTAACGAGCGGCTTGAATGATTCATAGTCTGTATTGAGTTGTGCTGTCAACGAGGCATACCAACGGTAGAGGTCGTCGGTTGAGGCAAGGACCGTCTGACGAACCCCTTTAGCGTCTATATACCCTTTGCTAAGCACCAGTACATGAGGCAGAATGTGCAGAGAGCCGGGTAAGTGGTCTTCTTTCGGATAGGCATTGGCCATGGCAAGGGTAAAGATGTACGTCGTTCTACCTGCGCTGGTTTGTTTAGACTTCACAATGTTATAACCCTCAAAATTGAATTCAACAAGTTCAATGTCAACCCCATCCGGTATGTTGAAAATAATTCTTCGCTCCTTGGATGGATAGCTTTGAATAAATCCTGCATGGACCATGTACATGGCATTGGTGTACAGTATTTCTGTTTCGTAGTTCGCCGTTTGACCGACCTGACGCAAGTATGTTTGGTACATGCAGAGCTGTCCGTCCGAGTAGAAGATACCGGGACTGACGCTGTGGCCACAAAAGGTGTTGTGATCAATCTTCTTCCTCTTGATATCGAGGAGGGAATGGGATTGGATGAGCGTATGATTGTTTGAATAACTCCGTAGGACCAGTTCGGCGTTTGATCGGGTGGCCAAATAGGTAGCGACCTCTTTTTGCTTTACCGTAAGTCCCATGGTGCGGTCAACCAGGAAGTCATAGGTGGTCTGTGAGCGGGTGGCCACCACATCATCCTCGGGAAACGATTCGCGTGATGCTTTGGCCTCCACATAGTTGGCATCCTCGGTAACCTGGCCCTCAACATGGGTGTCAACCATCAAAATAGCCAAAATAACCAACACGAGATTCTTCATGCGAGCCGCTTTCTCCATGAAGATTGCAAAAAAAATGTAATAAATCGTCAGTCCCGGAGTCTTTCTCGTTGACGCTTACGCGTTACTCAGTCTATTCTCCTCCCTTTATTTTCTCCATCAGCTCCACCATCAATTGTGTAGCCCGTGGATTGGAAGCCATGCTGGTGTCGGATTTCATGAGCGCATCAAGGCTGTCGAGCGCCAGTTGGTGCTGGCCCATCTTGTCGTAGGTCCGCACACGGAACCAGCGCCAGCCGGATTCGTTTTTTGTGTTTTGATAGGCAATCAACTGCAGTGCCTCGTTATGCATGTCTGCCTCGGAGAGCATATTCCACAGGATGCGGTACTGACCGTTGTCATAGTAATATTTAGCCGTATCGGGTGAGTTCAGAATACGCTGTTGGGTGGCGACCATCGTTGCATGGCCCCCGGATTGATAAGCAGCCAGCAACGTGTCGGAGAGTGATGCTTTGGGGGCGGCCACCTTCTTCATCTTGTAGGTGGTGTATATAAGTGTCGCGTTGGGCGGTATATCGTCGCCGACGCCCTTTTCCCCGTAGGCGATCTGCGGTGGAAGTATGGCGACAATCTCGTCACCTTCATGCAGTTTCAGCGTGACTTCTGTAAAACCTTTGATCATCCTGTCCTTGCCGGCGATGAAGACAAAGGAGGAGTCGGGCGGACCGTCCGTATTCCATATCTCCTTGCCATTGACATCCAGCTTAAGGTAGGTCCAAACCCTTGAGCCCGTTTCAACCCCAGGCCCCGTACCCACTTTGGTGAACACGTACTTCAGTCCCGATTCGGTGGTAATCGTGTCGCCGATGACAATGCCGCGATCAGTCTTGTCACTGCTGCAGGCAGCGGCTGCAAAAATCAGGACCAGCGCAAGGAGGGAGAGGTTCTTCATAGGAGTGATTTGAAAATTAGGGAATTTGAAGATGTGAAAATGCCGGAGTGATAAATGTAAGGGATCGGGCATCGATTGTCAAATGGGCACAATTCCGGCACTTCAGTTTGCGTCAGCTGTCAACACGCTAACACGCTAACACGTTGACACGTTGACACGCAAACACGCAAACACGTTAACACGTTAACACGTTAACACCCTATCTCCCCAACAAGAAAGTCACCGGTATGTCCAGCCTCTTTCTCCACGCCTTCTCACTATGGTCCTCACCCACAAACTCCCGTGTCATCCAGTTCTTCGACGTCCAGCCCTTTGCCTTCATGATAATGTCAACCTCTTTCTGCAGTGGCGGGTACATGGCGTCGAGGGTGGCGGTACCATAGTCGAAGTAGATCTTGTGCTTCTTGGGGTTTGGCAGGTGAGCATTTAAATATTTATAGAAGGCATTGGGGATGGGATTATTCTTCATTTCGAAAATGCCCGGCCAGTGGGTGGAGATGCAGGCGGCTCCTCCAAAGACATCCGGATATTCGCAAATAGCGTACATCGAGATGAGTCCACCCATACTGCTGCCGGCAACAAACGTGTTGGCGCGGTCTTTTCGTGTGGCGAAGTTCTTGTCGATGTAGGGTTTGAGCTCGGTGACAAGGAACTTCAGGTAGTTATCGGAGTTGATCGGTGCATCAAAAAATTTCGCACCGCTGGAGCGAACGGACTTGTAGATCGAATCTCTTTCGCCTTGCGTCAGCGACTCAAAAGGCTTCTGGGGGAAGTAGTCGGAATGGCGGATTTCCGGGATGTTCCAGATGCCCACGACAATAACGTCCTTGATCTTTTTATCCCGGGTCAGTTTGCCCACAACATCATCGACTTCCCAGGCCTGTTTGTTCCATGTTGTAAGGGAGTCGTACAGCATCTGCCCGTCGTGCATGTAGAGCACGGCGTATTTCTTTTTCGGGTCGTAGGTATCCGGTACCCAGATGTCAATATTTCTCGGCCGGACATACTTCGACGCAAAGTTTTCGATCCGGGTGATTTTGCCGGAAGCCACGGCGGGGAGTTGGCATTGGCCTGCGAGAGGAAGGGCGGCTATAACGAAAAGGAGTAGTACTCTTAACATGGGCCAATATGAGAATGAGTTATAGGAATGCACTCGGTGCTTAAAAGTACCGACATTTCAAAAGTAGAAAACTTTTTGCCACACCTGCCCGCCCTGCCGGAATTGTAATATTTTGGAAGGGAACATCTTGGCAGGCGGGGATTATCACTGATTGTGTATTCAATTCGTGCTTATCCGTGTAATCCGTGGCAACCTGTATTTGCATTCCAATCTGTGTAATCCCCGCCTGCATGCAACGCCCACCCCTAAATTTCTCAAAGGTACCTGGCAAGGCGGGCAGGTGTGGCAACTCCATCGAATGTCACCCCAATGTCGCCTCTCTGTCGCCCTGAAAATTAGTTCTACCTTTACCCCTTCGATAGTTTTGCCATGCAATCAAACGACAAGGAAATGACGGCAACCTGGCTCCGCGAGGGGCGACTATCCAAGGGTCTAACCCAAAAGGAACTCTCCGAACGCTCCAACATCAGCATCCGATCCATTCAGCGGATAGAGAACGGAGAGCTCATACCCCGCAGTTATACGCTCAAGACACTGGCGGGCATCCTCGAACTTTCTTTCGAGGAGTTTATGGCTTCTGCACGACGACAAAACTTTGCCATCTCTGACAGGGACATTGAGACCCACCCTGGATTCAACACACCGCAGCGGATTGTGCTCTCGGTCGGGATTTGTCTCAGCATCATCTTTCTGGCATTCGCCTACATTGTACAGTCCGCCGATTTTCCCGAGACGACCTTTGAGTTGCTGCTGTTTTTGGTGGCGGTACTGGCAGCGATTACCGTTACACTTTACCTTTTGTGGCGGACTAAAAAGTAGTCCATCTCGCTCCACTCCGGTGCGGAGTGCAAGCTCAAGCAATCTTTAGATCAAGTAACCCTTCAATCAAGCAAATCAAGGTCATGGTTGGTATTCTTGTACAGCTCCTTCTTTCGTGGCTATTCATGTGGCTCTTTGAGCGCAACAATCTCTCCGTCCTCGGACTGATGCCATCCCGGAAGCGAATAATGGATTTCGTTTTGTTTCTTGTGATTTCCGGTCTACTGTGCTCGAGCGGCTACTTCCTGAAGATGGTCATTGCCGGTCAGCGGTGGCACCTAAATCCAGCATTTGATGCATCGGTAGTTGCTGAGGGATTTTGGTGGAACATCAAGTCGGTCATGTTTGAGGAGTTGATTTTTCGGGGAGTGCTCTTCTATGCATTGATACGCAAACTCGGAGCGAAAAAGGCAATCATCATTTCCGCCGCCGTATTCGGGGTGTATCATTGGTTTTCACACAACGCCTTCGGCAATCCGCAGCAGATGGTCAGTGAGTTTATTGTTACAGGTGCGATGGGATTGGTCCTCGCGTACGGCTATGCAAAGACATGGTCACTGTTCATCCCTATAGCCATCCACCTCGGATGGAATGTGGTCCAGCAGACCGTTTTTTCAAATGGGCCAATCGGAAATCAACTCTTTACCGAGATATTGCCACGGCCCATCGTCACCGTTTCGTACTTCACCTATTTTTTCATGCAGTTGTTTCCGCTGGTGAGCGTCCTTGGCGTAAACTTCTGGTTGATTAAAGGGAAAGAGCAAGTAGAGCGCTGAAGGTACCCAAGTTTCATTTTTTTGCCACAGATTATCACTGATTTTTTGACGTGCATTTAATTTGTGTTCATCCGTGTAATCTGTGGCAACTTGCATTTTCGCGTATGATTTTTGTTTCCTGCCCATTTCCGGCTAGATTGGATCAAACAACAGTGCATGTCCATGAAATACCATCGTCTTTCCTTCTTCCTGATTGGCATCTTATCCATGCTTTCCGTAATGACACTCGCTCAGGAAAAGCATCACTACCAGAATGACTTCTCCATCGAGGAATTCGCTGCCCGTCGCACGAAAGTGTACGACGCCATCGGCAACAACGCCATCGCCGTCATTCAGGGTGCGAAAGGCTTGGCGGGCTTTAGTGTATTCCGGCAGTCGAACGAGTTCTACTACTTGAGCGGGATCGAATCGGCACATGCTTACTTATTGTTGAACGGCCGAAGCCGGAAGTCTACGCTCTACCTCCCGCACCGCAATGAAGGCAGAGAGGAAGGAGAAGGAAAAGTCCTTTCGGCCGAAGATGCGGAGTTGGTAAGAAAGCTAACGGGAATCGACAATGTCCGCGGGTTGGAGTTCTTGTCTTCGGATCTCGTAGGGGCTGACTTGATTAAGCCACCGGCACTGACCTTTTTCACGCCGTTAAGTCCGGCGGAGACTGGCACGGACAGCCGCGACGAACTGCTCGGAGGACAAGCTCGCGCAGCCGCTGATCCGTGGGATGGTCAGCCGTCGCGGGAGGCGCATTTTGTCCAACTGGTCAAGCAACGTTTTCCGCAATTTGACATCAAGGATCTATCGCCCACATTGGATGCGATGAGGCTCATCAAGAGCCCAAAAGAAATTGAACTGATCCGCAAGGCCACGCAACTGGCCGGCCTGGGCATCATGGAGGCGATGCGTTCGACAAGTCCTGGCGTATATGAGTATCAACTCGATGCAGCGGCTAAATATGTCTTTCACCTGAACGGTGCCCGGGGTGACGGTTATGCCTCGATCATCGGAGGTGGAACAAACGCTTTCATGGGCCACTACTTCCACAAGACCGACGTGCTCAACGATGGTGACCTTGTGCTCATGGACTACGCTCCCGATTATCGTTACTACACCAGCGACGTGACTCGGATTTGGCCCGTAAATGGCAAGTTTGACAAGGCGCAGACGGAACTCTACAACTTCATCGTTGCCTATCGCGATGCGTTGTTTAAGTACATCAAGCCGGGCGCTACTGCCGACCAGGTGCTTGACCAGGCCGCTGCCGACATGAAGCAATACCTGGTGGGCAAGCAGTTTGTCAAGCCTGCCCACCTGAAGGCGGTTCAAGAGGGCATCACCTTCCGCGGGCACTTTCAGCACCCCGTGGGCATGGCCGTGCACGATGTGGGTCGTGTGAGGGGCGTACCACTCCAACCCGGCATGGTCTTCACCATTGACCCGATGATCTGGATTCCGGAAGAACGACTTTACATCCGCATCGAGGATGTGGCCATCGTAACCGCCGACGGGGTGGAGAACCTCAGCGCTTTCGTGCCATCGAAGATTGAAGATGTGGAGCGTACCATCAAAGAGAACGGGCTGATTCAGTTTCATCCGGCTATCCCATCGGGTGCTTCAAGGAAGTAGTTTTTTGCCACAGATTTCACAGATTGCCACAGATTAGGATTGCTTGTTTAGCATTTGTTTAGTTTTTTTTATGCATTCAATCTGTGCGAATCTGTGTAATCTGTGGCAACTTTTTTTCTCGCCCATTTACTACTAGCTTGTGCGGATGAGCATTCATACTTTCCTGATCACCCTTTGTGTCGGCCTGTCTCTCTCAGCCACCGCCGACACCTACCCAAAGAATCCCAAAATCGACGCACTCAACTATGCGTTTAAAATTGAACTCTCTGATGCAACCGATGAGATCCTTGTCGCCCTGACCATGGATGTTCGTTTTGTCGGCGAGGGAGTAAAAAACCTGCGGCTCGATTTGATCAATGCGAGTCCGGCGTTAGGAGGGAAGGGCATGACGGTGACGAGTGTCACGTCGGAAGGGTTGGCATTGGCATACAGACACTTCAATGATGAGCTTATCATCACGTTTGACCCTGCACCTGCTGTGAACCAGCACATGAAGTTCGTCATCACCTACAAGGGCATTCCTGCCACAGGCCTTAAGATTGCAAAGAACAAGTACGGCGACCGCACCTTCTTCAGCGACAACTGGCCTAACAAGGCACGGCACTGGCTGGCGGTCATCGACCATCCCTACGACAAGGCCACGAGCGAGTTCATCGTAACGGCGCCGAATCATTACCAGGTCGTTTCCAACGGTCTGCAAATTGAAAAGTCTGACCTTCCGGATGGCAAGCGGCTCACACACTGGAAGCAATCCGTACCGATCGCACCGTGGCTGTACGTGCTTGGCGTGGCGCGGTTTGCGGTTCAGTTTGTCGATGACTTTAAAGGGAAGTCCATCGAGACCTGGGTGTATGCCCAGGACCGCGACGCAGGCTTCCGTGATTTTGCGGAGCCAACGAGGAAGGCACTTGAATTTTACAGCGACTACGTCGGCCCCTTCGCATACGAGCGGCTCGCCAATATCCAGTCCAACAGTGTAAGCGGTGGGATGGAAGCCGCATCGGCCATTCTGTACAGCGAGAACTCCGTGACGGGGACGAAGAGCCTTCGTTGGAGGAACGTAGTCATCCACGAGATTGCCCACCAGTGGTTTGGCAACGCCGTCACCGAATACGACTGGGACGATGTGTGGCTGAGCGAAGGCTTCGCTACGTACTTCACACTGCTGTTCATTGAGCATGCCTACGGTCATGAGGAATTTGTGCAGGGCCTTAAGGATAGCAAGAAGACCGTGATGAATTTTTATGCGAAGAATCCCAAGTACACGATCATCCACAACAACCTGAGCAACATGGAGGATGTGACCAGTTCGCATACCTACCAGAAGGGCAGCTGGATATTGCATATGCTCCGGGGAGTGATCGGCACAGAAAAATTTCAGCAGGGTATTCGCACCTACTATGCGAAGTACTATAACGCCAACGCCACCACGTCCGACTTCCGGCGTATCATGGAGGAAGTTTCCGGCCAGGATCTGGAATGGTTCTTTGAGCAGTGGCTCTACAAGCCCGGTGCGCTGAAATATGCAGGAACGTGGAAGTACGACAGCAAAGCCAAGCAGGTGAAAGTCACCCTCAACCAGTCACAAACCGACGGCAGTCTGTTCAGGATGCCGGTGGATATTGGCCTGTACTACAAAGGTCAGTCTGGCCCGACCATAGAGCGGGTTCAGGTGAATGAGAAGTCGAACGTATTTACGTTTCCTGTAGCGTCGGAGCCGGAGGATGTGAGACTGGATCCGAATGTATGGGTGCTGATGGAAGGAGAGATCAGTAAGGGTAGGTAGGTATTGAGTTACTTACTCACCCTGAAGACGGTTATTTACAGGCATTGTATTCATTTACGACTTTCTCCAGGTCTTCGAATCGATAGACTTTTTCATTCACCTTCGCAACAATTGAACTGCAGTCGGCGAGCGTGGCATTGATGGTTTCAACAAAGTTTTTTTTCTTCACCTCATGATATAGGTTGTCCTTTTTCAGCCCATAGACAACGGTTGGAGCGCCGTACAAAGTCGTTGTTCCGACTTTGTCTGTTTTACTAGTTCCTACATTGATCGTTACATGCGCAAACAGTTTGGCGTCACCATCAACCAGGAGACTCATCAACCGCTCTTTCTTACCGAGTAGAAAATTCTCGTAGAACATATTTGGTGTCTTTATCGAGTGTATTTCCTCGCTGGCTATCTTCAAAGCAGGTGCTCCTGCATTGAGCTTGTAACTGATCTTTTCTCCATACGTCACCGCCATTTCGACCAGACACCGAAGAGTGTCATTCTGTTTTGTTATGATGGTACCGTCAGCAAATCCATAGTTCGTTTGACCAAGACATGCGAAGAGATGGATAGAAAGAATGAAGGTAAGTAGCAGTTGTTTCTTGGAATCTTCCATTTTGGTTTTGGTGAAATTTAGAACTTTCCAAAGAAACTTGTGATGTCAAAATAGGCATCTTTTTTTTCACCGGATTCCGTGGTGAACGAAAGCAAGTCATATGATTTCTTTCCGGAGTGTAATAGTGCCTGACTTGTTACTTTTGATCCTGGGTAGTGGGACCGGATCCAATCATATTCAGCATCAACGGAATTGACGATGATGGCTTTCTGCATGGAGGATCCATCCCGGTCGACAGCTCCTGCATCTGAGGTGCTTTTGGCGGATGAGCAGCCAATGACAAGGAGCAGCATGACAAAAAACGACATCGGGGCAAGTCGGTTTGCGTGTTTCATATGCGTCGAGGGTTTGATGACGACGATGCCTTGCTAATATACGGATTACCTGATTTTCATGCGAGCCCCGACGTTCATGCGCGTTCTTGTTTGCAAACCCACCTCACTTGGTCCCATAGATACTCTGCACCCCTTCAATATCTCCCGGTTGCAGATGTTCGTACAGTTGATTCGGATTCATCACGTTGTTGCTGACCACGTGACCCAGACCCAATACATGACCCACTTCGTGTATCGTAATGTTTTTGCGTGAGCTTGTTTTCGAACTGAGAACCAGATATCCGGATAGCTGGCTGCAAGGTTCACCCACCAAAGGCGGATAGCCCAATCCTCCTTGCGCGATGTCGGCCAGGATAATGGTTATGTCCGACTTGTCCGTACTGTTCAATTCCTGAAATGTGATGTCCGCTGCAGCCTCCCATTCAGCGAGGATCGTACGTATTCCAGATTTCTCTGGATCACTAAAGGTTCGGCTGATCAGTCCATCAGCGGCTGATGTGGCGAATGGAATATTTCCATCCAGAAATGTGTAGGTGATTACGGTTGCGCCGACTTGTGGACCTGGAACCTCCATCCCCGCCGGTGAAAAGGGATTGGGTTCTCCGAATTTATACCCCAAGGTGCAATACTGGCCATTATCTCCGGAGGAGCAAGCGGTTACCAGGCTGTTGCAGATAGCAAATCTCGGCAACGTTTCCTTTCGACAGGAAATGCCGGTAAGCAAGAGCAATATGATTATGGCCCATTTGGATGTCATCCCATTGCCAAGTTTTTTCGTTTGATGCCTTTGCAAAATACATTAGAGTTCCCAAAATGGCATGTATTCTGTCCACCCAAGTAAGAGGGAAAACCCTATGTGGATGAGTGGAGCGGAGAGGAAGCTGAGCAGAAGGTAAAGGGCCGTCTTGCGAAAGTCCATTTTTAACGCAACGGGCGGAAGGACAACATTCGCCAGCATGGGAACCGGGTAGTATATCCACCATGGCAATCCCCATTGAGCGCCATACCGTCCAAAAAGCATTCCTCCGACAACCACAATCAAGGATAAAATCAAGACCGTTCGCCAATGGGTACTAAAGGCTATCGATCCTACGACGAGCCGAATGACAAAAAAGAATACGATAAACGATGCAGCAATCATGATGGGAAAGTGCGTGGAGTTGTCCATAGGCTTAAAGGTCGGAAGCGTTTTCAATGTTCCGGGATAACGCTGCCACAAAGCGTGTCATCGGCGCACCATCGATCACATCGTGGTCCATAAGAATCGTCATGTTGAGGATGTCACGAATGATAACCTGATCATTGATGACGTGCGGTTTCCTGACCACGGAACTTATTCCAAAGCAAATGGGATGTACAGAGGAAGGAATAAACCATCCTGCTACTTGTCCCATCATGCCAACCGAAGTGAAACCAACATTTCCCATCTTTTCATAAGCCATCCTGGGATGGGTCAACATATAGTTCCAAAACAATCGACGCAGGAATCCGGGAAGCAGGTAGTAAAGGCGTTCCATTCGGCTGGACTTTTGCCGAAGAACGATATCGTTGTCGGTGAATGGCGTTGCCTTCGCCTGCGTAATTTCCGTAGTAATCTCGTCAACACGCTTCTCATTGGCTCTCACGATGACCAGTGGAATCGGGACCTTGTTATCACCGATTTTCTTTTCAACCATCAGCGACACATTCACATCCTCAAAAATGATCAGTTTACCCTTTCCCAGACGGTAGGCTGCCGTCGCTTCATGCTGCTTGATGGTGCCGCTGATGACCTTTATGAGCCATGCGGTAAATGATATTTTGTGTTCATCCGCTGCCAATTTCTCCTTGGCCAGTGTTACGTCCACCTCGATCAAGGCGCTGACGTGGTGCTTGGCTTTGCCTGCACTGAAAACATCGATTGTTGCAAGCCGAGACCGTGGGAACGATGTAATCTTGTATCCATCCATGCAAATACGAATATACGCCTTGGTGGTCCGAAGGGATTGCTCTCCTTATGTCTGAATCTCTTCTGCCTCTTCCTTGGGTTCGTCTTCAAAACTTCTGGACATACTGAGTGTCTTGGAGGCAATGCCTATGTTGTAACCGTAGTAGATCGTGATGATTATTTTATCTACGTTCTCCGACTCAGGGACTTCCTCCCTTATCATTTTATAGATGGCATCGAAGTATTTGGAGTCTTCATTGGAGACCTCACGTTTGTCACTAATCCTGACCTTAACCTGGATCGAGGAATAGGTTATCGGAGGTCCGTCGCTTGAATAATGGGTGGTGACGCTGGATTTTAGTTCATTGACAGAGATCACTCCAGGCAAATCTTCCATTTTTGATCGTGCCATGAGGAGCTGACCCAAAGTATTTTCCGAAAGGACTTGATAGATGCCGGCGCCAATCATGAGCAAGGCCATGATGCCGATGGGAATCAACTTTCGTGTACTTCGGTCATTCGCTTCATCTACTTGAAAAGTCGTGGCGTCTTCATTGGTCACGACACTGGACACAAGGATATCATGCAAGCATCGCCTGGATGTGTTAATGAGAACAAGGTAGAACGAGGCGAAGATGGACAACAGCACAAGAAGCAGTATCGGTAGCATGGCATTCCCTGCCGAGAGCAGTTCGATGTTCATGATGGGTACGAAGAGGATGGAGGATCGCAGCAAGGACTTCTCCAGGGTGAGGTAGTTTCCATGAATGTCGGTGACCTTCATGCCCGTCAACTTTTTCCCCAGCGTTTGTCCGCCCGCAATTCCACTCTGACACACCGAGAAATAGAGCGTAGCCACCATCGTCCCGATCAAGGTTCCGTATTTGCCCAGTGAGACATAAAAGTCTTCTAAGAATATGCCCGAGATGTAGCCAACAATTCCAAGGAGTATCGAATCGATGACAAGGGCGACGACCCTTTTTAGAATGGATGGTCTCATCGTTTTTTCCATAGGCACGTGGTTTAGGAGTGTGGCCTGGTTTGCAATAAACCGAAGATACGGAATCCAGATTTAGTTAGCGAAGTGGAATAAGCGCTGACCTGTATACAAAGGGGTTCATCAACAGGGGTGACAGGGAGAATCAATAGTTAATCTCCACCACCTTCTTCCTATTCAACTTCTGCATGGCCTTCGGTACAATGTTCATAATCTCTTCTTTGATCGTTTTAATAAGCCGGGTCTTCAAATGATCGCGGTGTGTGACCAGACTCACCTCCCTGGCCGGACTTGGTTCTTTGAGACGCTTCACATGCTTCATTTCAGCTTGGGTAAATTCCATCACGGCAAGCTCGGGAAGAATGGTGATGCCATCACTTTTATCGACCATTCGCTTCAGGGTTTCAATGTTGCCGGTTTCGTACTTGAAGTGGAGGTCGGAATATTTGCGCAGCTCGCACAGGTTCAGGATCTGCGACCGGAAACAATGCCCCTCTTCCAGCAGCCAGAGTTGACGGGGATCAATATCCGTGGGCAGCACATACTTCTTGTCGTGCAGGGCATTTTGCTTTGAAACATAGACAAACAGTTCTTCATAGAACAACACATCCTCCTTAATGGAGGCGTCCTCCAACGGTGTCACCACGATGCCGCAGTCCAGACGGTTGTTCTTGAGCTCCTGAATGACTTCTTCGGTAATGGTTTCCCTGACCACCAGGTTTACCTGCGGATATTTCTCCCGGATGTTCTTGAAGAGGTTCGGCAGCAGGTAGGGCGCCAGCGTGGGGATGATGCCGATGCGGATTTCGCCGGTCATGGTGTCTTTCTGCTCAGAGATCAGGTGCTTGATCAACCCAGCCTCCCGAAGCACGATACGGGCCTGGGCAATGATGCTCGCGCCGATTTCCGTGGGGATCACCGGTTGCTTGGTGCGGTCAAAGATCTTCACACCCAGCTCTTCCTCCAGCTTTTGGATTTGCATGCTGAGCGTGGGTTGGGTGACAAAGCACTTTTCAGAGGCCAATACGAAGTGGCGGGAAGTGTCCAGGGCAACAATGTATTCCAGTTGGGTGAGGGTCATAGAGATTGGCTATATCTTTATAAAGATAATCAATTTGATTTATTGATGTTCCGGGGGTAGCATTGTCGTCCTGACGGAAAAGCATGACTTTGGTCATTGTGTCTGCGGGCAAAGGAGACTATCATTAATGTTCATTACTAACCTTCATAATTTCTAAAATGGATAAGAAAAACGTATTTCCGGAAACATCGCCGGCCAAGTGTCCCTTTACGGGCGGAGCGCTGAAGCAAAGCGCTGGCGGCGGCACCCGAAACAGGGACTGGTGGCCCAATCAGCTGAAACTGAATATCCTCCGCCAAAACTCTTCGCTATCCAACCCGATGGACAAGGGTTTCAACTACGCTGAGGAATTCAAGAAACTTGATCTGGATGCCGTCAAGAAGGACATCGTTGCGCTGATGACCAAGTCGCAAGACTGGTGGCCGGCCGACTACGGTCACTACGGCCCGTTCTTTATCCGCATGGCATGGCACTCGGCGGGTACCTACCGGATATCGGATGGTCGCGGTGGTGCGGGTTCCGGCACGCAGCGGTTTGCGCCACTCAATAGCTGGCCCGACAACGCGAACCTGGACAAGGCGCGCCTGCTGCTTTGGCCCATCAAAAAGAAGTATGGCAAGAAAATTTCCTGGGCCGATCTGATGATCCTCGCCGGGAACTGTGCCCTGGAGTCGATGGGCTTCAAGACCTTCGGTTTCGGCGGTGGCCGCGAAGATGTGTGGGAAGCTGAGGAAGATGTGTACTGGGGTGAAGAGGGTAAGTGGCTGGAAGACACTAAACGCTATGCTGGCAACCGCGAGTTGGAAAACCCGCTGGCAGCCGTTCAGATGGGTCTCATCTATGTAAACCCGGAAGGTCCCGGTGGAAACCCTGACCCCCTTGCAGCAGCACGCGACATCCGCGAGACCTTTGGCCGCATGGCAATGAATGACGAAGAGACCGTTGCCCTCATTGCCGGTGGTCACACGTTCGGTAAAACTCACGGTGCAGCCGATCCCAAGAAGTACGTTGGCAAAGAGCCCGCAGCGGCTGGCATCGAAGAGCAAGGCCTCGGCTGGAAAAACACGTTTGGCAGCGGCAACGGTGTGAACACCATTACCAGTGGACTTGAAGGAGCCTGGACAACGACACCGACAAAATGGAGCAATAACTTCTTCTGGAATCTGTTTGGCTATGAATGGGAACTAACGAAGAGCCCTGCGGGTGCGCACCAGTGGAAGCCGAAGCATGGGATGGGTGCAGATACTGTACCGGATGCCCATGACCCTTCCCGTCGTCATGCGCCGACAATGCTTACGACAGACCTTTCGCTAAGGGTGGACCCGATTTACGAGAAGATTTCCAAGCGCTTCCTCGACAATCCGGATCAGTTTGCCGATGCCTTCGCCCGTGCGTGGTATAAACTGACGCACCGCGATATGGGGCCCATTACGAGGTATCTCGGTAAGGAAGTTCCTAAAGAAGTTCTGATCTGGCAAGATCCTATCCCGGCCGTTACAAATAAACTGATTGACGATAAAGATATCGCGGCGCTGAAAGCTAAAATACTCGCTTCGGGATTGACCGTATCGCAATTGGTATCCACGGCATGGGGTTCTGCCTCAACGTTCCGCGGATCCGATAAGCGTGGTGGCGCAAACGGCGCACGCATTCGACTGGCACCGCAGAAGGATTGGGAAGTGAACAATCCGGCCCAGCTGTCCAAAGTACTGAAGACGCTGGAAGGCATCCAGAAGGAGTTCAGCACAGGTGGCAAGCAGGTTTCGATTGCCGACCTGATCGTCCTCGGTGGATGTGCGGCGGTTGAGAAGGCCGCGAAGAATGCTGGCCATGATGTCAAGGTACCTTTTACACCGGGACGTGCCGATGCCTCGCAAGAGCAAACCGATGTAGAGTCCTTTGACGCCCTTGAGCCTGCAGGCGATGGATTCCGCAACTACTTCAAGCCCACACACGCCGTGTCGGCAGAAGACCTGCTGGTTGACAAAGCAGAATTGTTGACACTGACGGCGCCGGAAATGACGGTACTTATTGGTGGTATGCGTGTTCTGAACACAAACTATGATCAGTCCAAACACGGCGTTTTCACTACGCGCCCTGAAGCGCTCACCAACGATTTCTTCCTGAGTCTTCTCGATTTGGGCACGACGTGGAAAGCGACCTCAGTAGCTCAAAGCGTATTTGAAGGCAGTGACCGTGTTACGGGAGCACCCAAGTGGACCGGTACCCGAATTGATCTCATCTTCGGTTCAAACTCAGAACTCAGAGCCATTGCGGAAGTGTACGGTTGCGAAGATTCGCAGGAGAAGTTCGTGAGGGACTTTGTGGCAGCCTGGAGCAAGGTGATGAACCTGGATCGCTTTGATTTGGCTTAGGAAAAGATCAATTTGATGTGTAGAAAAAGGTGGTCTTCGAAGGGCCACCTTTTTTTGTTTGTTGGATGGTCGGTGAAGGAGAGAAGATCACTCCGGGACGTCCACCACTTTGCGTGATCATTGCCCTCATGGGTTACAATACCCCAGTAAAATATTGAATATCCAATATCCAATGTCGAATATTGAAAAGCGTCGCATCAAACCTATGCCGCCCACATCAACGCTTAACCTCGCCATATGAAATCATTTGTGTTACTATTGGTGTTCACGATCGTCACGACGATTGTTTGCGTAGCTCAATCCGCAACCCCCTGCGCCTGCTGCCATGAAAAGGCAAAGCAGTTTCATTTTTGGGTCGGCGATTGGGAGACATACAATCCGAAAGGAAAGCTTGTCGGTACGAACCACATTGTGCTGTTGGAAGGGAACTGTGTGATGCAGGAGAACTGGGTGGCTACCGGGGGAGGCTATACGGGCACGAGCTACAACTTCTTCAATACCACCACCAGGAAGTGGCAACAATTGTGGCTCGACAACCAGGGAGGGAACCTCCAGTTGGAAGGCGAATGGAACGGCACGGCGATGGTGCTCAAGAGCAAAGAGTACAAGAATCCAAAAGGTGATCTTCAAACCGATCGCATAACTTGGACACCCCATCCGGATGGATCCGTACGGCAGCTGTGGGAGGTAAGTGTTGATCAGGAAAAGACCTGGACAACCGCGTTTGATGGGATGTATAAGAAAAAGGCAGGGTAGCGAAGCGCCAGGATTTCATCAATTCATTTTCGACGGGTTTTCCAGTCATTCGTACGAAAGGCTCATCCGGGGTCCTGATTTGGAATGGGCCGGAACCATTGTTCCCGTATCCCGTATATGCCATAATCAACACGAGCTATGTTCAAGAATTTTCTGAAGACTGCTGTCCGGGTCATCCTTCGGCAGAAGACTTATGCGGTCATTAATTTTGTAGGCCTTACCAGTGGTGTGGCCCTGACCCTCCTGATCATTTCGTATGTGCGATCGGAGGTCAGCTACGACCAGTTCCACGAGAAAAGCGACCGCATCTACCGGATCAAGTATGAAACGCCGAATGGCCTCCAGCTGGCTAGTTCCCCTCCACCCATTGCACCTGTCATGAAAGACTTCTTTCCTCAGGTGGAGGATGCGGGTAGAATCTATGGAAGGAACGTGAGCATCAAGAGGCCGGATCAGGCGGAGGCGTTTGAAGAGTCCGGTGTATTTTTTGCCGACTCATCCATCACAAACATCTTCACGCTGCAGTTTGTCAAGGGCAATCCGTACCGTGCTCTTCACGATAAGTTTACGGTGCTCATCACCGAGGAGATGGCCACCAAGTACTTCGGCCAGGATAACCCCATCGGGGAATCACTGATCTTCTCCGGAAAGCATGCGTTTAAAGTCACTGGTGTCGTCAAGGACTTCCCTGACAATTCCCACCTTCGCTTCCATATGCTTGTGCCTTTCGAGAATATGTTTGATCTCGAGACCGAACAAGCCGCTGCGGTGATGCGCAAGAACCTGGCGATGAACTTCGTGATCAGTCACTCCTATACGTACGTGCTCCTGAAGCCAGGGGTGGACCCTCAGGAAGTGGACCGGGCCATGCCCGCATTTTTGGAGAAGTATGCACAACCCCAGGTTCGTGTTGGGCAGATCTTTACACTCATGCCGCTCACGGATATTCATTTGACGTCGACTGTTCTGGCGGAACCGTCTCCGACAACCTCTACCTCGAACCTCCTCATCTTTGTCGGCGTAGGTATCATCACACTCCTCATCGCCTGCGTAAACTATGTCAACCTAAGTACAGCGCAGTCTTTCACGCGCATCAAAGAGATTGGAATCCGCGTGATTATGGGGTCAAACAAGGGTCATATCATTGGCCAGTTCCTTGCGGAGAGCTTTCTCTTCTGCTTCGTCTCGATGGTACTTTCCTTCGGAGCCCTCTACCTTGCGTTGCCGTATCTGAACGAGCTTACGGGTAAGAACCTGCAATTCATGGAAGTCGTTGATACGCAACTCATCCTGCTGTCGATTGGCTTGCTATTCATCGTTACTTTCCTTGCGGGTGGTTATCCTTCGTACTTTGTTTCGCAATTCAATTCGGTGAACACACTGAAAGGCGAGGCAGCACAGGGTGGAGGCTCACAGTGGATTCGGAAATCATTGGTAGTTTTTCAAATGACTGTTGCCAGCCTACTGTTGGTGGGGTCAATCGCCATCATGGATCAACTCCATTTCTTGCAAAATCGACCGCTCGGTTTCCAGAAGGACCACATCATCACCGTCCCGCTGTTCAGCCAAAACCTCAACGGTATTTTTAGTCAGCGTGATTCGGCTTACCGGTCAAGGCTGCAGAGTTTTCGCAATGAAATTGAAAAAATGACCGGTATCCAACAGACAACGCTTTCGTCAAATGCCCCTGGACTGGGGGCAATTTACCGTGGCATCATTCCGGATGGATTTACCAAGGAGGACAACCTATTTTGTGCCAACTTTTCAGTCGACTATGATTTCAATGATACGTATGAAATGACGCTGGTCGCCGGCCGCTGGTTTGACCGGGAATTCGGTACCGATCCTGCAGAAGGATTTGTTGTCAATGAGAGTGCCGTTAACGAGTACAAGTGGGAGACGCCCGACAAGGCACTGGGAAAGACCATCAACCGGGAAGGTAAGGTGGGCAAAGTCATTGGCGTGCTGAAGGATTTTAACTTTACATCGCTCACATCCCCGGTCTCGCCGGTGGTCATTGAACTCAATCCCAATCAGTTCAATGCCCTCTCCATTCGATTCGACAATGCCCAGATCGAGCAAACGATAGCGGGTATTGAGGCGAAGTGGAATAACCTGTTTCCGGAAAAAGCGTTCGAATTTTCGTTCCTTGACGTTCAGCTCAATGAGCAGTATGCGGCCTACTCCAGTTTTGGCTCCATCATCCGGACCTTCACGGCCGTGGCGATACTCATCTCTTGCCTGGGAGTATATGGCCTGGTCCTTTTTGTGGTACAGCGCAAAGTGAAGGAGATTGGCGTACGAAAAGTGCTGGGTGCATCCGTCCCGCATATTCTTCAATTGATCTATAAGGAATTTGTGTTACTGGTCGTAGTCGGCTTCGCGCTGGCAATTCCGCTGTCCTATTATCTGATGAACCAATGGCTGGAGAACTTTACCTACCGAATTACCCTGGATGTAATGACTTACTCGGTCACCCTGGTCATTTTATTTGGAATCACCTTATTTACCATCAGTCATCAGGCCATCAAGGCATCACTGACCAATCCGGTGAATTCGTTGAAGAGCGAGTAGCGGAGCGTTTGGGAACGTGTTTGGGTGTCAACGTGTTTGGGTGTCAGGGTGTTTGGGTGTACCCACACAAACACATTGGCACATTGACACGCAAATACGTTCACAGCGTGCTACAAGAATCCTCCGTGTAGCCGCGCCTCATCCAGATCCAGCTGGGCTGCTTGCTTTCGCAGTACTTCCTCCGTGAACAATCGGGCGCCGCGCAGGCGGACAAGTTCTTCGCGCTGCTCGTTGAGAACATCGGTGAGCACACGCCGGTAGTTTTCTTGCTCTTTGAGGTTGCAGTCGAAAGACGCCATCCGCTGCTCGGTGAGAGCAATGTCGCTTTCGAGTTGAGCGTGCAGATTGGCAACGAGGGGATTCTTGGCAACATAGTGCTTGTGTTTCTCGGCGAGAATCCTGAGCGAAGCCTGCTTAAGATACAACTGAAGTTCTGCCTCCTGCTCTCCATCGGGACGGATGTCGTCAATCTCGGTGACCTTGATCCAGCGGATGAGATGTGGCAGGAGAAGTCCCTGGCCCACGAGTGTCACCAGGATGACGACGAACGTGATGAATAGGATGAGGTTGCGGAAAGGGAAAGCCTCCCCCGATGGAAGCAGCAGTGGAATGGAAAACGCGGCAGCCAGCGACACCACGCCACGCATGGCGGCAAAGCTGACGACAAACGGACCCTTCCATCCTGGATTGTTTTCCGACTTGCGTATCGACGCAAAAAGCATCCGCGGAAGAAAGGCCATCGTATAGGCCCAGATCACCCGGATGATAATGATCACCACGGAGATGATCAATCCGTAACGCACAGCATCCAAGGTTGAGATCACCTGATCAGTATCGCTGCTTTGATTTAGACCATTGACAATCAACGGCAGTTCAAGACCGATAAGGATAAAGACCGTACCGTTAAGAATAAAAATGAGCGTTTGCCAAACCACCGTTGCCTGCAGCCGCGATTGGGAGCTGAGAAACTTGTGCGACCGGTAAGAGAGAAACAGCCCGCCACTTACGACCGCGAGGACGCCCGAGAAGTGGAAGTATTCTGCGCCCACGTACATGACGTAGGGGGTAAGAAGCGTCAGGGCGATGTCGATGCTGGGCGTGGTGGGCAGGTAGCGGTGTATCGCATACACGATACTGGCCACGCCGATGCCAATGGCAACACCCATTCCAGCCATCAGGAAAAAGCTCTCTACAGCATCCTGCATGACGAAGGAGTGTGTGAGTATTGCGGCCAGCGCAAACTTGAATACGATCAGGCTGGAGGCATCGTTGATCAGACTCTCGCCCTCAAGGATGGTAATGGCCCTTCTGGGAATGGGCATCCCGCGCAAGACGGAGGTTGCCGCAACAGCATCGGGAGGGGAGATGATTCCTCCAAGAAGAAACCCGGCCGCCAGCGAAAAGCCTGGAATGAGCGACTCCGACAAGTAGGCAACGACGGTGGAGGTGAAGAACACCAGACCAAATGCGAGCAGTCCAATCGGTCGCTTCCACTTCCAGAAGTCGTGCCACGAGGTATACCAGGCCGCAGCGTAGAGAATGGGTGGCAGGAAAATGAGAAAGACGAGATCGGGGTCGATGACGATGTTGGGTACCCCCGGAATAAAACTGATGATCAGACCCCCCAGTACCAGGAATATGGGATAACTGATCTTCAGTCGCTCACCCGCCATAACCAGCAGGAGTACCGCAAAGATCAAAGGGATGGTGAGGAGGAGGTAGTTGTGGATCATGACCGTTAAGGGCGAAGGTAAGGCCACGAGACCGGGTCGTGCAAAGTCCTGATGAAGTATTTGAATTTTGCAGCGTTGACCCTATGGATTCGCTTTTGACTTCTTTGTCCAGAAGTCAATTTCTACGCCGATGGTATCACCGATGAAGTTGTCATCGGTGGTATGTTTGAAATTACTGCCTACTCCAAAGTCGCTGCGCTTGATCGTAGTGCGCGAGCGGAATCCGATAACGGTCTCGGTCCTTTTTTCGGTGATCATAAAGGGAAGGGAAAGGGTCCGGGTAATTCCGTGCATCTGAAAGGAACCCGTAGCGATGTATCCGGTTTCTGTTTTTTCGATGCGATCACTGCTGAACGTAATTTCGGGGTATTTTGTGGATTCAAAAAAGTCCTCCGACTTCAGATCTTCGTCTCTTGCGGGCATGCCGGTGTTGATGCTGTTCACCTGGATGACCGCGCGAAAGGTTGACTTCAGGATATCACCTTCCACCATGTCAAGACTTATCGAAAACTCATTGAATTTTCCGGTAATCCGGGTGATCCCGTCAGAAATAGGAACGGAAAACTGGATCGTCGAGTGATTGGTTTCTGCGATGAGCTTTATGGGTGTCTGCGGAAAGGCAAGTAGTGGGAGGCCCAAAAGTGAAACAAGGAATACAATATTGCGTTGCATAGTCGCGTGTTATTGAACAGTGCTACTTCATGGAATGCAATCCAACCTTGTTACCCTCGGTATCCATAAAATAAGCCATGAAGCCATTCTTCCCAATTGCCGTTTTGGGTAAAAGTATTTTTCCTCCCGCAGCCTCGACTTTGGAAAGAGCAACGCTCAAGTCGGGGCCGGCATTGAGGTACACCAGCGCACCCTTTGTGGAGGGTTCGTATCCACTTCCTTCCATGAGACAACCACCTACGCTGCCATTTTCAAGATCAGCAGGAAAGAATGCGGTTTTCATTCCCATAACGTCCATGACTTGCATCTCGGCGGAAAGAATGGTTTGGTAAAAGGCCTTTGCTTTGGCGATATCCTTTGCGGGGATCTCAAACCAGTTGATTGCGTTTCTCATCGTGGTGTCGATTGATTTGTGAGGGGTTATTTTTTCTTCTTGGAGGATTTTGCTCGTTTGTTGAAATCCAGACAAAGCTGAATCCAGTAATTGAACTGCTTGCTGGTTTTCATTCCGGTGTCGTCGATCATAACGTACCCTTTCATGGGTCGCCCTGTAAAATCCATGATGCGGCACCCTGTTTTTTCCAGTGCGCCTTCCTGAATCTCCGGGTCGATACGGCACATCATTTCATCCTTGATGATGCCAACACACATTTTATCATTCACCATAAAGGTAAGGCCCCCCATCATTTCCTTCTCTTTGACACGGCGGGTGTCCATCAAGGCCTCCCGAATGCGGTCAGCCAGTATTGCATTATAAGCCATGAGGTCTTTTGTTTGGTATTGCTCCGCGGGTGCGTGTAACAAGTTTACGATAAATCTTCAGAACCGACCTGCCTTGTTCCTTATTTTGGGAGATGCGCCACCAATTCCACCTCGAGCTTTGCTTCGGCCATGAACAATCGGCTTACCTGAACCCATGTGGCTGCGGGGAAGTCGCCTTGATAGAAAGCTTTTCGGGTGGAGTTATATTTCTTCATGGCCTCGATGTCTGTTGTGTAAAGGTTCTCTTTTACAACATTCTGAAAGGAGCAACCGAAGCTCTTCAGTGAGCGGTCCAGTGCCTGGTAAACACTGGTAATGCCCCGCGGCGTAATTTCCGTGGTCACCGCCCCGGAAATATAAAGTACGTTGTCCACCTTAAGCACCTGGACATACCCCGCTGTGGTGTCTTGCTTGAGCGGGTGGCCAAAGTGCCATTTGTCTTTCGAAATGGTTTGACCTTGTGCCGCCACGGAAAGTGTGGTGAAGAGGATTAAGGATAGGATCGAGGTGTATTGTTGCTTCATAGGGAAAGTAACGTTGAGCCGACCGGATGGGTTGCGAATGCACCTGAAGTGTTCAGGATGGCAAGACATTCCCGTACAAACAAAAAAAACTACCTCCCGGAGGAGGTAGTTCTTAATGGATTTGCTTTGTCAGCTATTACATCGGGCCAACGACTGTACTCCCGTCGAGGATAACTGCAGTCTGCGCAAGGGCGCGTCCGTTTAGGGATGCACCCGTTTGAAGGGTGATGCCCGTCATGCTCAGGAAAATACCTTCAATGTGTGATGTAGTGCCAACAGTAACTTGACCGGCCACCTGCCAGTAAATGTTCTTGGCTTGTGCTCCACCGGCGAGGGTAACGTTAACGGCGGATGCGAACGTAAGATCACCAGAGATCTGGAAAATCCAAACGTCTGTGGCACTACCGGAGAGTGAAACTCGTCGGGGCAGTCACCGTGCTGGTCCACTTATAAAGCCCGGGGGTCAGCGTTCTTCCACCGATGTTGCCGGTTCCTAATTCGACGAAGTCGGGTAAGGGACGACCAGCTGCATCGTTGTAAGCTGTTATCATATTGGTAACCGCTGTTGTGAGGTTGATCCCTGTGGGAGCGGCCATGTCGGCTGCATAAAGTTTGCCAGTAATCTGTGAAGAAGTAGCATAGCCAGTGAAATTAGTCAGGGAGAAACCTGTTGCATATGACGTAGCGGCCGGACTTAATCCCAAATCACCAGTAATGTCAGAGATCGGATTGTTGTTGATCGCTGTCTTGGCCAGGATAACATAATTGCCCGCCGAACCCAGGTCAACCGCGGCAAGCGTAGAGAGTGAGCTCCCTGTCGTAAACGATGACACCACATTGGACGCGATGGCGTTTCCAGCCAACGTCTTGGCACCCGTTGTTATCGTTACGGTATAAATGGTCAACGCCAGCAAATTATTTGTAGGCTTGAAGATGGCTGTTGTGCCTGAATACGTCAATGTTCCGGGTACGACAGTATTTCCTTGTTTCACAATCACCGTGTTGGAATTGATCGTTGTGGGATCCATCGGCTCTGTAAAAGAAATGCGAATGGAGTTGTTTAAGGCGACCCCGGTAGCATTGGGCGCAGGCGAGGTCGATGAGACCGTCGGCCCCGTTGGTGCGGGATCGCTCTTATTACAGCCCACAATGAGGGCGACTGATAAAAAGGAAAACAGAATGATTCTTGTCAATTTCATGGTTTGTTTGGTTTTCTGTACTCATCAAAAAACCATTCCACCCCCTGAAACAGCCCAAAGCGGGCTTTAGTCGAATGAGAATTGGGTATTGTGTAGAATTATGTCCTTGAGGCACCCCACATGGATGTTATTCGCTCTTGTAGGCTTCATCAAGTTTGTGGATTTCAATCTTGTGCATCTTGAGCATTGCCTGCATAACTCGCTGAGCTTTGGCTTTGTCTCCGTCGCCCAGGTATTTCATCAATGCTTTTGGAATGATTTGCCAGGAAAGACCGTACTTGTCCTTGAGCCATCCACACATCGATTCCTGTCCACCGTCGGCCGTCAGTTTGTTCCAAAAGTGATCCACTTCCTCCTGGCTATCACAATCCACAAGCAGAGAGACAGCCTCTGTGAATGCAAACCGAGGTCCGCCATTCAGCGCCATGAACCGCTGTCCTTCCAGCTGGAAAGTCACGATCATGGGGTTGGCACTTAGGATTTTTGAATCCTTAAACAGGGAGCAGTAAAACTCGGCAGCTTCTTTGGCCTGATTGTCGAACCAAAGGTAGGGTGTGATTTTTTGTATCATGGGTAAAAGAGTCTGTAGGAATACGCCAAGGCCAGCATCCACTTAACATGAGCTCACTTGCCCGATGCAGTCTTCAGAGAGTTCTCAGAGAGTGCTCAGAGAATGTTCGGAGAGGTCTCGGATAACCTTCAGAGTAGGTTTAGAGTAGGTTTAAAGAAGGTTTAGAAGAGGTTCAGAGAGGGTCCAGAGAACTTTCAGAGAGGGTCCAGAGAACCTTCAGAGAAATCCCCCAATTGCACTAAGCCAGGAATTCCTTCACATCCGTATACCCCAGACTGAAAGCTTCAGCAACAGCTTTGTATACCACCTTGCCCTGAATCACATTCAGTCCTTTGCGCAATTCCATACTATCCTGACACGCTTTCTTCCAGCCGTTTGCAGCAAGTTTGATAGCGTAGGGAAGTGTGGCATTGGTGAGGGCGAGCGTTGAAGTATACGGCACAGCACCGGGCATATTCGCGACGCAATAGTGAACGACGTCGTCGATGATGTAGGTGGGATTCTCGTGTGTGGTCGGCTTGCACGTTTCAATGCAACCGCCCTGATCCACCGCGACATCAACCAGGACCGTACCGGGTCGCATGGTCTTCAGCATGTCTTTGGTGATCAGCTTCGGGGCTTTCGCTCCGGGAACCAGGACAGCACCAACGATGAGATCGTGGGTCTTGACAAGTTCACGCAATACATAATCGTTGGATGCCATGGTGTGCACGTTCTTGGGCATCACATCATCGAGGTAGCGCAGGCGGTTGAGGTTCAGGTCGGTGATGGTTACATCAGCGCCCATCCCTGCAGCAATCTTTGCGGCATTGGTACCTACAACACCGCCACCGAGGATCAATACTTTCGCGGGCATGACACCGGGAACACCGCCGAGCAGAATGCCGCGGCCCTTCAAGGGTTTCTCAAGATATTTTGCGCCTTCCTGGATGGCCATGCGGCCAGCGACTTCACTCATCGGCACCAGCAGCGGGAGGCTACCGTCAACACGCTCAACCGTTTCGTAGGCCAGGCACACCGCACCGGTCTTGATCATGGCATGCGTCAGTGGTTCGTAGGAAGCGAAGTGAAAATAGGTGAATACAAGCTGGTCTTTCTTGATCAGGTTGTACTCCTGTTCGATCGGCTCCTTCACCTTCATGATCATCTCGGCGATGTTGAAAACTTCCGCAGCCGTAGGAAGCATCTTGCCGCCAGCACTCACGTACTCAGCGTCTGAAAATCCACTGCCTTCGCCAGCCGTTGCCTGAACATAAACAGTATGCCCGCGCCGAGTCAACTCCTGCGTTCCGGCAGGGGTAAGGGCAACGCGGTTCTCATTGTTCTTGATTTCCTTAGGTACGCCGACGATCATGGGAATAGTGTGTTAAGTGTAGGGTTCACTAATTACTGCTTACTGTTCAACTGTTCAACTGTTCAACTGTTCTCTTATTGCGGGCCCAAAGTTATAAGAAAACCCACTAGTTTTAGGGCTTTTACCATCAAAATTGACCTTCCATCCTTGAACCCTTATAGCACCTATGCATTCTACGGCTCCCTTCGTCAGGGGATGAGCAACCACAGCCGTTATGAGCGAGGGATGTCTCTGTTGTTTACGGAAAAGGTACCCGGATATGCGATGCATGCCATGCGATATTATCCTTATGCTGTGAAAACGGGCAATCCGGAAGATGCGATCATTGTCGAGGTTTACAAGATCACGGAACCAAAGACAGAGCGGGCGATTCATGCATTGGAATTGAGCGTCGGATACTATTATGATGAAGTGATGATTCGCGATCAACGCACGGGTATCTACCTGTTCGAAAAGAGGGGTCCCGAACCTTTGGTGAAAGGGGGCGATTGGGTAAAATTCTTCGGTTCCTGAATGCCACTCCCGTAGATTCTTTTGAGCTGGAATTACGGTTTGAAGGCTCCCTCGAATTTCCCTAATTTTGATTCTATCCCTCGGTACATTCTATCCTCAACAAAGCTACACCGCTGCCCACATGAGTCCGACCAAAACACTGAAGGCCCCGAAAGTTGACAAGCAGGCGGCGGCGGTTCTCGCCGACTACCGGTTGGCTTGCGCCAGTCGAGAGGCAAGCCTCATCGGACGCAAAGAAGTGTTCATGGGAAAAGCCAAGTTCGGCATCTTCGGCGATGGCAAAGAAGTGGCTCAGCTGGCCATGGCAAAAGTGTTTCGCAACGGCGACTTCCGCTCAGGATATTACCGCGATCAGACGTTCATGCTTGCCATCGGCGAACTTACACTCCAGCAATATTTTGCCCAGCTTTACGCGCACCCCGACGTGCAGGCCGACCCTTCTTCCGCTGGAAGGCTGATGAACGGGCACTATGCCACACGCATGCTCGATGAGGCGGGCGAACTGAAAGATTTAACGAAGACCAAGAACAGCTCGGCAGATATATCTCCTACAGCTTCACAGATGCCACGGCTCGTAGGCCTGGCGTATGCTTCCAAGCTGTTCCGAAACAACAAAGGACTCGCGCAGTTCAAGAACCTGTCGCGGCAAGGCAACGAGATCGCATTCGGTACCATCGGCAATGCGTCGACATCGGAAGGTATGTTCTTCGAAGCCATCAACGCGGCTGGCGTGCTACAAATTCCGATGCTCACCGCGGTGTGGGATGATGGTTACGGCATTTCGGTTCCGGCTGAATATCAAACCACCAAGGGAAACATCTCCAATGTCCTTTCCGGCTTCCAGCGCACCGACAGCGAGAAAGGTTTTGAAATCATGACCGTACGCGGCTGGGATTACGAAGGGTTGTGTCGCACTTTTGAGAAAGCCGAGAACGTGTGCCGTGAGGAACACGTGCCGGTCATCGTTCACGTCACCGAGATGACCCAACCGCAAGGTCACTCGACATCCGGTTCGCATGAGCGCTACAAGAGTAAAGAGCGTCTTTCCTGGGAAGCGGGCTTCGACTGCATCGGCAAGATGCGCGAATGGATCCTCGAAGAGGAAATGAGCACACCGGAAGCTCTGGACGAAATCGAAAAAGAGGCGAAGGCTTTTGCGAAGTCTGAGCGTGAGGCTGCATGGAAGGCCTTCAATGTAGGCATTCAGAATGATCAGCAGGAGTTGGAAGGCTATCTCGACGAGGCGGCCGCCATCGTACCAGAGATCGCTGACCTCAAAACAAAATTAACAACCACCATCAATGCATTGCGCATGGACGCCATGAAAGCGGCCAAGCATGCCGTATGGCTGATGCGCGGTCAAACTTCGGAAGCACGTGATAAAATTGTGGCGTGGCTGGAGCGGATTGAGCGGGAGAACTACGATCGGTTCAGTTCGCATCTCTTCAGCGAGTCAGAGCGCTCCGCGATACGTGTGCCAATAGTAAAGCCTGTGATCCCCGAGAACGCTCCGCTGGTTGATGGCCGCGAAGTACTGCAAGCTTGCTTTCGTGCCGCCTTCGACCGCGATCCCCGTGTCCTTGCCTTCGGTGAAGATGTGGGCAAGATCGGCGACGTGAATCAGGGCCTTGCCGGCATGCAGGAAAAGTATGGCGAGCTCCGCGTTACCGACACGGGCATTCGCGAATGCACCATTCTCGGTCAGGGCATCGGTCTCGCATTGCGCGGCCTCCGCCCCATCGCCGAAATTCAATACCTCGATTATCTGCTCTACGCGATTCAAATAATGTCCGACGATCTCGCGTGCCTCCAATACCGGACAAAAGGAGGGCAGAAGGCGCCACTCATCGTGCGCACACGGGGCCATCGTCTCGAAGGCGTGTGGCATGCAGGTTCACCCATGGGCATGATTCTGGGAAGCCTGCGCGGCATTCATGTCCTCGTTCCCCGCGACATGACGCAGGCTGCAGGTTTCTACAACACCATGCTCCAGTCGGATGACCCGGCACTCATCATTGAGTGTCTCAATGGCTATCGATTGAAAGAGCACCTTCCTTCTAACATCGGTGAGTTTACCGTTCCGTTGGGTACGCCGGAAATCCTTCGCGAAGGTTCTGATGTGACGGTGGTAACGTATGGATCCATGTGCCGGATTGCTATGGAGGCGGCCGGCGACCTGGAAAAGATGGGTGTCTCGTGCGAGATCATTGATGTGCAGTCGCTCTTGCCTTTTGATACGCACCATTCTATTGTGAATTCTATTCAGAAGACCAGCCGCGTTGTGTTTGCCGATGAAGACGTTCCCGGTGGTGCCACGGCGTTCATGATGCAACAGGTTGTTGAGAAGCAGGGTGCGTTCCGTTATTTGGACGCAGTACCGCTGACCATTACCAGCAAGGAACACCGCCCTGCGTACGGCAGCGATGGTGATTATTTTTCCAAACCCAATACGGAGGAAATGGTTGACCGGATTTATGCGCTGGTGCGTGAATCGGATCCGGAGCGCTACCCGGCCTTGTACTAGTCGACTACCCGGTTTTCTTGATTTGCTGGAGTGTGAACTCCGGTGACTCCACAACGTTGCTTCGGTTCAGGGTTCGATCCTGGATGGTAACACGGAGTTTCAGTGTTTTAATGCTGAACAAAATCGAAAATCCGGTTGAAGGCATGCCATACCGAATCTTGCCATCCAGTGCAGCAGCCCTGCTAAGATCTTTGGATAGAATGGGGAACCTGCCGTCGAACGTGATGCCGCATTGCGGATAGGTGAATTCTTCCGTCCAGTCAAACTCTTCAAAGGTTCCGGACCCGCTCTTAACCAAAAAATCCACGTTGATGTTATAGTGGTCAGGGTTGCGTTCAAAGTAGAAGGTATCCACTTTATTGTCGATGGTTAGTATCTCCCAGTTCACACAGTTGTAAGGCTTTGCAAACGGGGGGAGGGTGTCATACCTCAACTTTGGCTTCCATCCGTATCGGTCCGTACGGTAGCTTTTGTAGGTGATGAACGTAAAATCTTTAAAGGGAAAATAATAGCCGGCATTGGAGTTCCGGATGGTATCGAAGAATGTTCGGCTCTGGTAGGGGTATAGCGTGTCGTTGGGGTCGTTGGCATCCAGCCCCATGTCGCCGTCGCCATCCTTGAACCGGATTACCAGAATGAGGGAGTCGGGGTCGGAGGGATTGGAGACATCCACATAGGAAACGCTTTCGAACTCTATGGTAGGCGTGTTGGAATACTCGGGCGGCTTGAAACACGACGCCAGGAGGAGGGTCGACAGAAGGACCACAGCAACCCAATTTCCCAACGATTTCATTTATTATACATTTACAAGCCCGTAAAATTCGACACGCTTGCAGACTTTTGAAAGTTTTGCCCCGTATTTATATCCCCTTAACGAACGCGCTTTCGATGAAATTGCGCTGCGGTTGTTTCGTTTCCAGGCGGAGCAGAACCCGGTTTACAAGCGGTACCTCACTTACATCGGGGTAGTCCCCGCACAAGTAACCGCGGTCAACGATATACCTTGTCTTCCCATCACCCTGTTTCGTTCACTCGATGTAATGACGGGCAGTTGGGAGCCTGAGGTGACCTATTTGAGCAGCGGCACAACATCGGACCGGGCTAGCCGGCATTCACTTCCGTCAAAAGCATTTTATCTTCAGCATAGCCAAAGGTTATTCGAAGAGACTTACGGCCCATTGCAGCAGTTTCATGTTTTGTGCCTGCTGCCATCCTATCTGGAGCGTTCGGGTTCATCACTGGTGGCCATGGCACAGCATTTCATTGCGGAAAGTCGTTCGCCAGTCTCCGGTTTTTTTCTTCATGACCTTGACCGGCTGGTTACTCAACTGAAAACAATCAAAGATTCCCGTCAGATCCTGCTGTTGGGTGTCACGTTTGCGCTTCTTGATCTCGCTGAGCAATATGAGCTCGACTTGTCACGTTGTATTGTCATGGAGACCGGGGGCATGAAAGGCCGTCGGCCGGAGATCACGCGCGAGGAGCTTCATGAGATTCTGCAATCAAGGTTACGGGTGAGAGAAGTTCACTCCGAATATGGTATGACCGAGTTGCTCTCACAGGCTTATTCCAAAGGGGGTGGGCGGTTTGCGTGCCCCCCGACCATGCGGGTTATTTTGAGAGAAATTAACGATCCCTTTGCCCCGGGGGGTCCTGCCGGAAAAATAAATATCATAGACCTCGCCAATGCCCATTCCTGCGCTTTTATCGAAACCCAGGATTTAGGAAGGGGGTATGAGGGTGGTCACTTTGAGGTACTTGGCCGTATGGATGCCAGTGACGCCAGGGGGTGCAACTTACTGGTGGAATGATCGTTTTTATCGATAAAATGACAAAAATCGGTGTCGAATTTGTTAAAAAGGTCCAGTTTCCTATTTTTGTTCTAAGTAAACCCGAAACTATGAAGAAAGTACTCGCCTTTGTCGCCCTCGTTGTTCTGCTCGCTTCTTGCAGCCAGTACACCTGCCCGACATACAGCAAGAGTGAGGTTAAGCGCCCGGCTGAGCAGCGTATCTAGGCCTTTAGACGTACTTTTTTACGTCCTCGGCTTTGATGGAGTCGCCGGCCATAATGACCAGCCGTTCGATCACGTTCCTTAGCTCGCGGATGTTGCCCGTCCACGGATAACTTTCCAGCATTTTTTCAGCTTTCGGATCGAGTTTCTTTTTCTTCGATCCATATTCCTCTGCCAAGTCACTCAGAAATTTCTCAGCCAATATGGGGATGTCCTCCTTGCGTTCTGCCAGGGAAGGCACGGCGATCAGGATGACGCCCAAACGGTGATACAGGTCTTCCCGAAACCGGTTTTCCGCAATCTCTTTCTTCAGGTCTTTGTTTGTGGCGGCCAGCATCCGCACATTCACGGGAATGTCTTTCTCACCGCCCACACGGGTGATCTTGTTCTCTTGAAGAGCGCGTAAAACCTTTGCCTGTGCGGCAAGGCTCATGTCACCGATCTCATCCAGGAACAAGGTGCCGCCTTCCGCCTGTTCAAACTTTCCAATGCGCTGCTTCACAGCCGATGTGAAAGATCCTTTCTCGTGACCAAAGAGCTCACTCTCGATGAGTTCGCTGGGTATCGACGCGCAGTTGACTTCGACAAACGGCCCAACACTTCTGTTGCTCTTTTCGTGGATGGCCCGGGCCACCAGTTCCTTTCCACTGCCATTAGGCCCGGTGACGAGCACGCGCGCCTCGGTAGGTGCCACCTTTTCGACCATTTCGCGGACGCGTTCCAGTGCTTCCGATGTGCCGATCATCTCGTATTTCTTCGAGACTTTCTTTCGCAGCGATTTGGTCTCCTTGATCAACGACTGCCGGTCGAGGGCATTGCGCACCGTGATGAGCAGTCGATTGAGGTCCGGTGGTTTTTGAAGGAAGTCGTAGGCGCCGAGGCGGATGGCATCGACGGCCATTTCGGTTGTGCCATGGGCTGAGATCATCACAAACGGGCACGCAATATTTTTCTGTTTGGCTTTCTGCAGCACCACCATCCCGTCCATCTTGGGCATCTGGATGTCGCAGAAGGCAAGATCGTAGGTGGTGTTTTCAAGCATCTGCAGGCCTTCCGCACCGTCACGGGCTTCGTCAACTTCCAGTTTAAGTTCGTCTTGTTCGAGAAGGATATCCTTGAGCACTGAGCGTATGCTGGCTTCGTCTTCGATGATGAGAATTTTGGGCATAGGGCAAAAATAGCGAAACCTGCTGCGCTTTCACGCAACAGGTTTCATGTTAAAAATGCAAGCCTATAAGCCGGGTTCTGTTTCCGCCGAGGCGGACTCCTATCATTTATCTGGGCGGGTCATTGCTGACACGCTCGAGCAGCCTACCCATGCCGATACCCTGACAAGTCAGGAATAAGAACGAGCCGTTCTTTAATCGGCGCTGTTTGGCCTTTCAACGCGTAAGGTTTGCCATGCCCCCGATATCACTACCGGAGCGGTGGGCTCTTACCCCACCTTTTCACCTTTTCCCTCCGGGACAAGTCCCAGGGGGTAGTCTGTTTTCTGTGGCACTTTCTGGCCCCTGTCCCCGTTGCCAGGTTCAAGGTCCTTCCTGTTAGGAAGTACGCCGCTCTGTGTTGCCCGGACTTTCCTCCTGGGTCCCGGAATAAATCCGGGATCTAGGCGATAGGACAGCCTGCGCTGCAAGATACAAAGATTTCCTGTTGAGTGGTTGGAGGACAAAGGGGAGGCACGCCTATGACCGGTCGCTGGCGACTCCGCTCACACCCTACTAACCGCCAACCGATTATTGTTTACTGATTACCGTTTCCACCTAGTGGATATCCGTTCCACTAATCTTCATCTCATACTGATCGGCGATATTGGCCACCTCGATCAGCATTTCCTTGATATCCTCTTCGTTTACGCCCGTGAGGGAAGAGACGGCCTCTACCTGGAGGTAGTTCTCGCTGATCATGAAACGGCAATAGTTGAAGAAGGCAGTCTGCTCGAGGAGCATCTTGAAGTCGATCTTGTCGTTCATCGGGCAGACTTTGGAGGTGAAGATGATCACCTTGCGGTTATACAGGCTGCTTTGTTTGATGGTGCCCATTACGGTCTGAAGGCGGTTGCCGGAGACGGGCATGATGATGACGGAAAGGGTTTGTGTGTACTCGATATACTGCCCACGGATTTCGTCGGCATATCGTTTCATAAAGGCAGTCAGCTCCATAGGTTCTTGCAGGATTGGACTTGAAATTAGTCAATTCCTTTTAATTCACCTGCCTAAAAATAGATGGGGTGAAAACGGATTCCCTGAGTGGAAATCTCGAGGGTGGGAGCGGGAAACTTGATGATGTTGGGGATATACAGCAGGGCTTTGAGAACGCGGGAGGATGGTTGGAGGTGATTCAGATTGATATCCACAGAAAGGAAGTACTTGCGGTGCGGATGAAAGTTCATCGCCTCGTTCTCAGCCATTCGTCCGAAGACCATGCCTTCGCCCCCGACACCCACCGCGAGGTTCAACCAGGGTGGCAACGGCAGGCGAGGGATCCGAAAACTATACCAGAACGTCTGACCATTGTAATCTTTAAGCACTTCCTCGAGAAAGCCATTGCCCAGCAGTTCGGGACGAAGTGGAGCAAAGGCAGTAGGGTGGAAGGAGAACTTCGGCCATACCATGATCTTCTTCCATAGAACGCGTTGACCCAGGAACGCGCCGGCTCCCAGCGCGTTGGCGATAATATCATAGACAGATGCCCCGTAGGCTTGCGAGAATCCATCGGCGATTTCAATGCCCGACACAAAGAGGAATCCAAGAATAGCGCCTGCCTTTGCAGCACGGTCGTCATCCAGGGTAGCCCAAAGCATAAGACGGGTTGCCAGTGCACTTACTTGAAAGGTCCAGAAGAAATGGGCAACCTTGTCCATCTGCTGCCACTCGGCGAGGTCATCAAACCAGTGAAAACCAGAAATCCATTGTGGTGAATACCAGGCATAGCCCAGCACCAGCATGATGGCAACGTAGATGGTCGTTGACAGGAAAAGCACCTTGCGGACGCGGTGCTTTTTTTCCGGATCGGGAAGAGGCGTCAATTTCACAATCCGCTATTTGTTTACCTTGGGGTCTTTTTGTTCCTTTTGCTCCTCTTCATCCAGCAGCGATGGGTTCTTCTCAAGTTCCCGTCGTCGTCGCTCACGGGCTGACATAAGCAACTCGCTGAAGGTATTGAAGTTCTCGGTATACATAAGGCTGGTACCGGTGGTCACGGCCGCTGTTTGCGTATTGAGCGAACTCTGGAGCTGGTTCACATTGGAGCGACTGTACATCTTCACTTTGAACTTTCCGTCGGGCGTTAGGAGGTAATCCACGGTCCAGTCGCCCGCGATCGTGGCGACCTCCGATCGGTTGGGCTGGTTGCCGCCGAAGGTCCCGTCCTTGCTTACGCGTAGCCTTCCCCCCAGGAATGAATAGGAGAGGCGAAGCTGGAAGGTGTTAAAGGCTTCCTGATCAAGTGTGCCCAGGTCGAGGTCAATTTCCAGATTCTGGTCCACCTGGCTCAACCAATAACTCAGTTGATTGGATAGCAGTTCGCTCACACTGTTATAAATAGAACCGCTGGCACTCGTAGCAAACGCGTTGGGTGGTGACAGTTTGCGCAGGATGATCAGACTAAATACTTGTAGTTTGAGTTCCTGCTCGTCGAGTTTGGTTTTGAAAGCTTCAAACTCGAACCTCATGCGGACGGACCTGCCGTCGGCGGTGATGACGTTGTCGGGCAAATCGCGAGCGGCAAGATCAAACGTGAGCGTTGGACTCATCATGAGGCCATCGAGTTTGAGGAGTACCTCAACGGGATATTTTCGACGAATAGCAGGATCGGAAACCAGGGTTTGGTCGGCAAGGATGGGCCCCATCGAAGTCAATTGCCGGTAGCTGGCAGTGATGTTGAGGTTGGCTTCGTAGGGATCACCGTACCAGGCGATATTGCTCCCCGGCTTGATTTGGAATTCCTTATTGATGATGTCGTAGAGGGTGAAGTTATAGGCGCCTTCCGTGAAGTCAATTCTCCCGAACATGTTGAATTCCCCCTTGGTATCCACCGGGAGGCGCAAGTCCCCTCGCCCTCGTCCCCGAATGATATCACCGGACTTGATATCAAATATGATTTCAGTATACGCGTCCGGGGTCACGTCGATGTTGAGGTCGAGCGTGAGTCCGGATAGTTCTCGTTTGCGTGGTGGCGCCTTCTTCTTGGCTTTGACATCCTGTGAAAAGGAGACAAATTGGATAAACTCTTTTTTGTCCTGAGAGGAAGTGCCTCCGCCCAGCGGCAGGGAGAGTCGGGTATTGCGGTTGGTGACTGCTGTCGCGGAAATCTTCAAGTTGCTAATGGGCCCTGCAATGGTCAGCACGCCCGTACCAAAGGCCTGACCATAGAACAAGTCGTTATCCTTCATGCTGGTACTCAGCAACTGGAAATTGGAGAAGTTGGCATCTATTCTTAGCGCCATTCTTCCGAAGTTGCGGTGTGTGATCTTGCCTTCCAGTCTGGCGGAGTTCTTGAAGACATCGACAAGGTTAAAACTGCGGAGTTGAATCTCGGTGGGTGTCATACCCACAGTGCCTGTCACTTTGTACAAGGTCTTCAGGTAATTGATCATCAGTTGTCCGTTCTCCAGTTTGGCTTCGCCGGTAATACGTGGCTCACTGAAGGTGCCGCGGATGTCGTATGATCCGGTAAGGGTCCCATCAAGCTGAGAGAAGATGTCCCGAACGACGGGCTCAATGAGGCGGAGGTTGGCTTTGTCGAGGATGGCCTTGGCCTGAAGCGGGCTCTCCTTGTCGCTGGGGTCGTAATATCCCTCTATATCAAGAATACGGTTGTCCATGCGGTCGACCGTCAGGTTGATGTTGAAGAATTCGGTGACAGGGTCCAGTGTGTTATTGCCACGCACTTCGCCCACCAGGAACTTGTTGATGGTGAGGGAATCGATTTCCAGGACGTTTTCTATGAACAGGTCATCATAGATATCCTTCTGAATGATCTTCGCGTTAAGCTGGCCCCCGAATTTTTCATTGCTGAAGAAGTTCAGCAGGCTGAGATCGAGATCGTGAATGTCGATGAGCAGCGATTTTGTTGAGTCGTTGGAGATTTCGCCGTCGATCTTGATGGATTGTGCTTCATGATAAAACCCAACATGGTGAAGGCTCCATTCACGGCCTTTCACCAGGGTGTAGTTGCTGCCATGGGTGTCCCAGTCCTCGCCGAGAAGGCGAATGGTGGAGGGCAGGAGCTTGATCTTGGTGCTGTCCTCAAGAAAGTCAATTTCGGCATTGAGCCTTATCTGGTTATCATACCCCACCTGGTCGGCGTCCACCTTGAAATCAATGTGGTCGAGGTTCCAGATGCCCTCGACGAACAGGTTCTTTGTTGTCACATTCTTATTGATGAACTGCCGGTCGGAGGTAACGGTGAGTTGTGCAAGCACCTGTGTACTATCGCGGATTTTACTTCCGTTGAATTCAATTTCATTGTGCATGAAGGACTTACCAGCATACGCCACGCTGTCAATGTGGGTGAAGGCGTGCAGGCGGGATGTCGTGCTGTTGGAAAATTGACCCTGGATGACGGTCTCGGGCGAAACGTGCAGATTAATGTCCAGGATGTTGAAGAGCGGATTCGCGTCGTGGATACGCGCGTCAATCTTCGCCGTATACGTTTGCTCGGTCGGGAGTTTGGCGGTGTAATACGCCGCAATGGCAACCGGATCATTGCGCAGGTTGAGCATGAATTCCTGAATGAGCTTCTGGATATCATTGAACATCGTTGAGTAGTAGAAGTTACCCGTGAGGGAAAGGTCAGCCATGGAGCTCCGTAAGGTGAGCGCCCTTCCGTCCTGGTGGTTCTCGGAAATCAGGTGGATGGAGTCAAACTTGATGGTCTCATCACCGAATTGAATGAGGGTTTGCTTGAACAGTGCGCTGCCCACGATCGAGTCGAGCTCCAGGCCGCGGCTGTCAATGTCTACATACGATTGAAGAAAGATCTTTTCGTCCGTGAGCTTCAACTGGTGGAGGAGGGCCGTGTCAAGGCGCGCTTTGATCTTGATCAGTTCAATGGTCTCACGCAAGTCGATCGAGCCGTCCATGCTGAATTGCAGATTGGGGTCGTCGATGGTCAGGTTGCCCTGGAAGAACTGATTGGCGAAACGGGCATTCGAGCGAATATTAACATAGTTGTATCCACGGACGCCGATGGAGGCGATTTCACCTTTTAGCAGGAAGTCTGCAGTCTGTTTTGAAAATCCCTTGCCGTTGATATTACCTTTCAGGGTGACCTCCTGGAAGTTAACGGTGTCCTTGAAAAACTGACCAAGCTGAAAGTCGGTGAGCGCGAGGTTACCACGATAGGAGGTAAGGCCTACGTTACCAGGGCTGATCTTGTAGTTGATATCGGAGGTGATGCGGCCGAGGCGGGTAATGAAATCGCCATCGGCAACAAAGTCATTTGTGAAACCTACAAAGTTTCCCTGAAGCTGAATCTTGCCAAGCGGAATGAGGTTGTTGTTGATGGACTCAGGGAAAAGGAAGGCAAGATCGGTTCCGTAGGCCACCGATGGTTTGAGTTTCACATTGATGAATGTTTCATCGATGGAGGGTAGTCCGTCCATCTCCAGACTTCCCGTAATGGTGGTGGCACCGATGTTTAACGCCATCGGTTTGAAGGTGAAGCGACTGATCTTCCCGCGGAAATGACCATTCATGGTAATGGTCTTCTTCCAGGTGTCGAGGCCGCGGGCAAAGTGAGAGATGTCTTCCGGGTGGAGACGTGTGTCGCGTAACTTTGCGTCGATGGTCACCTTGTTGACAAAATCACTGAGGTCGCGCTGACTGTCGTACAGAAGTCTTACCGTGTCAGAAACATGACTTTGGTTGCACGTGAGATCGATGCCTAGAAATTCCATGGACTTCTGACTGATGCGGAAGTAGGTGCGCAGGTTGGATATGGTAAGTTGTGTCTTGGCCTCCTTGATGCGCAATGACGTGACGTTAAACTGGATCGTGTCGCCGATGATCTGGAAGTTGTTGAGGTTGCCATCATCGATGGAGACACGGAAATGGCTCGGGTCAAAGCCATACCGCACAGAATCGGAGTCGGTCTGGTTGAGGGAGAAGCGGGATTGTAGAATAAGGACCTCACCAATGTTGATCTTCGCCCCGCCGCCGGATGATTTCTTTCCGGAGGATAGCTGGCGTTCGATCTCGGCTATGAAAACATCGATGTTCATTTCCTTGGTCGAGTCACTGGTGGGAATGGTAACCATGTTCACACCGCCTTCCTGGAGCGACACCGCATCGATGTTGATGTTGTTGCGGTCAAAGAGGGTGCTGAGGGTGAAGTTGACATAAAGCCGCCCTGCCTCGATAAGCGTATTCTGCTGAGGGTCGGTGATTTTCAGGTCGGTGATTTCCAGCCGATCGTACCACATGAGGTAAAACCGGTCGTACGATACGGTAAAGCCCGAAACTTTGGAGAACTGATCCGTAATCTTGGATACGAAGTATTTCTGTACCGCGGGAATCTGGAGGATGCTGAAGCTGACGATCAAGAAAACCAGGATTCCATACAGGCCATACAGGACGATTCGCTTCAGCCTTTGCAGAATCTTAATTTTGATAACTTGCCAAATCATTTCAATGAATATGCGGCCAACGATCCTTGCTATCGAGTCTTCGTGCGACGAGACGTCCGCCTCCGTGATTAGCAACGGCAAGGTACTCAATAATATTATAGCCTCGCAAAAAGTGCACCACAAATACGGGGGTGTAGTGCCCGAGTTGGCGTCTCGTGCTCATCAACGCCAGATCATCGATGTGGTCGACGAAGCAATGCGCGGTGCGGGTATTAAAGCTGCCGACCTTGACGCTGTCGCCTTCACCCGCGGCCCCGGACTCATGGGTTCGCTGCTTGTTGGAGGATCGTTTGCAAAAGGAATGGCCTGGGCTTCCGGTATTCCGCTCATCGATGTGGACCACATGCAGGCCCACATCCTCGCTCATTTCATCAATGAACCTGTTCCGGCATTTCCTTTTCTCTGCCTCACGGTCAGCGGAGGACACACGCAACTGGTTGTCGTACGTGATTTCCACGTGATGGAGATCATCGGAGAGACGCAGGACGATGCAGCAGGGGAGGCCTTTGATAAAGCGGCTAAGATTTTGGGACTTCCCTACCCGGGTGGTCCGCTCATCGACCGGTACGCAAGCGAAGGTGACCCCAGGCGATTCCGTTTTCCGGATACTGACATGCCCGGATTAGACTTTTCTTTCAGCGGCATCAAGACCGCCTTTCTTTATTTCATTCGTGACAACGTTGCCGTTGATGCAGACTTTGTGAAGAAAAATCTTCCTGATATTTGTGCCAGTCTCCAGGCGAAGTTGGTTCGCATGCTCATGGATCGTCTTGAGCAGGCCAGCATTCAAACGGGTATCCACGACATCGCCATTGCCGGTGGTGTGTCTGCAAACTCCGGGCTACGCAAAGAACTGCATGCGCGCGCTGCCCGCAACGGGTGGAGGACGTTTATTCCGGCCCTGGAGTATTGCACGGACAATGCAGCCATGATCGCCATGGCCGCGCATGTAAAGTTCCTCCGGGGTGACTTCTCGGCTGCCGATATTGCTCCGGTTCCAAATCTTCATTTCAACGACTGAACAAGACCTATGAAGCATGTGTTTGTGAAAGGTGATCAAAAGGTCTATCGCAGAATCATAACGGATGATGACCTGGCTACCTTTCACGGTGAGACTTTACACGCCGTTTACTCTACCTTTGCACTTGCCAGAGACTTTGAGTGGTCGTCGAGACTATTCTTCATCGAGATGAAGGAAGCAGATGAGGAGGGTGTGGGGACCTATTTGGAGATTCGTCATCGAAGCCCGGCATTTTCCGGGGAGGAGGTGGTGATCACCGCCACGGTGGATACGTTGGAAGGTATGGAACTAAAGTGTACCATCGAGGCCCGGGTCAATGGTCGTCTGGTGGCCGACGGTATGACCGGCCAGCGTATGTTGAAGAAAGAGCGACTGAACAAACTATTTACAAAGCCCTGACATGGCAACCGATCGATTTGCAAAAACGGTGAACATCCGCAACAAGCAGGCCTCCTTTGGCTATGAGCTGCTGGATACCTATGTCTCTGGCATTGTGCTCAAGGGAACGGAGATCAAGAGTGTGCGCGAAGGCAAAGTCAATCTCACCGATGGCTATGTATATTTCAATCATGACGAAGCGTTTGTCAAAGGCATTAACATTTCACCTTTCTCGCAGGGAACACACTACAATCATGAAGCGGCCCGTGACCGGAAGCTCTTGCTGAAGAAGAGCGAGATCGAACGTTTGAAATCCCGCTCGGAGGAGAAGGGTCTCACCATCGTACCTACACGACTATTCATCAACGACCGCGGATACGCGAAGCTGGAGATCGCGCTCGCCCGGGGCAAGAAGACCCATGACAAGAGGGAGAGTATCAAGGAGAAGGACATCAAGCGCGAATTGCAGCGCATCAAGTTTTAATGTAGTTTTCGATTTCATGGGTACAACGGAATACGGTGTTTGCAGGCTTTCGGTGGTTTCCGTTCGCAGCGAACCCAGGCACACGGCCGAACAAGTAACTCAGTTGCTTTTCGGCGACCACTATGAGGTTGTAGAAATGTCTGCCGACCGGCAATGGGCCTCGATTCGGTTGTATGCCGATCAGTCGGAGGGATGGATCGACGCCAAACAGCACCACGCGATTTCGGAGGAATATTTTAACCAGATCAACACCACCGATTACAAGATTACGACCGACGTTGCCTCGCCCGTACTCTATAAAAAGGCTCCGCTGACCGTCGTGATGGGAAGTATTGTGCCTATTTCAAGCTCCGAGTTGTTCAAGATCGAAGAACAATTTGCATTCAACGGCGAAGCCAAGAGCCTGGGCCAGCGACGGGACAGTGATTTCGTAAAGATCACCGCCCGAAAATATATGTCCGCACCCTACCAATGGGGTGGAAAGAGTCCGTTTGGAATTGACCATGGCGGACTGGTGCAAATGGTTTTCCGCATTGCCGGATACTCGTTGCCCCGAGACATCAAGCGACTTTCCGTCCAGGGCAAGAAGGTCGGATCCTTTGCGGAAGCACGTACCGGCGACATTGCATTCTTTTCTATCAAAGGCAATACACCGACGCATTGCGGTATCCTGATGGGGGAAGATCGCATTATCCATGCGCATGGCCAGGTACGGATGGATGCCATCAACGAGGAAGGAATCATTGTGCCGGAGACGAAGATCTACACGCATTTCTTGCATTCGCTTCGCAGGGTTATCGCCTGATGCCGGTTATCCCTTGCAGAATCAAGGGTTTGGGATTATCTTTTCACCATGGATAGCAGGGTTCTTGTGCTTAATCAGGACTTCAGCCCGCTGATGGTGTGCTCGGTGGAGCGTGCGTTTGTGCTGGTTTACCTCAACAAGAGTGAAATGGTGCGTACGTCCAACGGACATCAGCTGCGCAGCATCACCCGCAGTTATCCCATGCCATCGGTAATCCGGCTGAACCGGTACGTGCACGCCCCTTACAAGGGTGTCAACCTCACCCGGCAGAACATTTTCAAACGTGATAATTTCGAATGTGTCTATTGCGGTACCAAACGCGAGTTGACGCTGGACCATGTTATCCCAAGTTCGCGGGGCGGCCCGCATTCCTGGCTTAACCTGGTTACGGCGTGTAAAAGGTGTAATACCCGCAAAGGAGACTACACCCCGGAGGAGGCTGAAATGTCCATGCGACACAATCCATTCAAGCCATCGTACACCCTTTTTCTCCGCGACCTTAGCGGGATGAATCAGAAGGAGTGGGATGAGTTCCTTGCCTGAGGGCTACTCTAAAATTTCATCGTAAACACTGTCTTTACACCAGGCTCTGATGTAACGGTAAGATTTCCATTGTGCATCTGCATGATTTGGCGAGACAGACTGAGTCCAATACCGGAACCGGATTTCTTGGTGGTGAAGAAGGGCACGAACACGCGGTTCATGGCTTCGCGGATAATGCCAGGACCGTTGTCAGTGACTTCAATGGCGATGTGCGTGCCGGTGTAATACCCATGGACGGTAATCTTCCCTTGGGGAGTGTCGTGGAGAGCCTCCAGTGAATTTTTGACCAGGTTGATCAACACTTGTTCGATCATCTCTTCATCGGCCTGCACCGTGAGGTATTCAGACTCGCACGTACACGTAAGTTCTATCGTTGTTTTTTTTATTTCCGTTCGCATCAGCTGACTGACCCGCTCGATGAATGGCCGGATCATTACGGTTTTGATTTTGGGCTGTGGCAGCGATGTATACTCCCGGTATGCATCAATGAATTTGATCAACCCTTTGCTTCGGTTTTCAATCGTGCTGAGGCCTTCGCGAAGGTCATCAGCGCCCTCCTCCTTGAGCTCGTAGTGCTCCTCCTTTCGGGTCATGTCATGGTCAAGGATTTCGCGCAATGTTGACGTTAAGGATGAAATCGGCGTAATGGAATTCATGATCTCGTGCCGCAACACGCGCGTCAGGTTCTGCCAGGCTTCAATTTCCTGCTGCTGCAATTCACTCTGGATGTTTTGCAGGGTAAGCAGTTTCATCGTGTTGCCCCGGATGCGGAGTTCGGTGGCCTGTATGGTTAATAGAAATTCCTGGTTGGACTTGAACAGCGTGCTCTTTCCCGGCCCCACTTCGTTGATGGCCCGCAGCAGGTCCGGGTTCTTTTCTTTCAATTCGTTGATGTTCTTGATCGTGGTTACGCCCATAAATCGACGAGCGTTTGCATTGATGAGCTGAACATTGCCATCCGGATCGAAGGAGAGAATTCCCGTTCGCACCTGCTGAACGACGGTGTTGAGGTATTGCCAATGTTCCTCTTTTTCAGATCGTGCTTTGCGGAAGGCCTCCAGGACTTCATTGAATTCGGCATTGAGATCGCGGAAGCTGGCGCCGAGTTTGTTGTCGGCGGTGAAGCCCGAGATGAAGTCTGAGTATTTTACCGACTCCAGAAAGCGCGTCAGCTTGCGGTTGGTCTGCGAGGTAAAGTTGTACAACTCCAGCAGTTGCCCGAGGATGATCAAGCCGGTAAGCATGGCGGCAAACACCATGTTGGCATGATTGATCATGTACACAAACAGCGACATGACCAGCCCGATCAGGACCACGCGGAACGCTACCCGAAAACGGAAGTCGCGAAGGATTTTCATTTTGTGAGCACGAAGAGGGCGAAGGTACTTGTTTCCGCGGTGGCCGCGCTATAGCCCGTGCTTTTCCAGCCGCCGGTACAATGACGACCGGGTAAGCCCAAGTTCAGAAGCCGCCTGCGTGATATTGCCGTTGTACTTCTTCAGCACTTTGCGGATAAGCAATTTCTCGACCTCATCGAGGTTGAACTGATCCAGGTTGAGCGGCTGTTCGCTTTCTTTTGATGAACTGGTGCTGAACGTGAAGTCTTCCGGTTGCAGTACCGAACTGTTGGCGAGGATAACGGCGCGCTCAATGGCGTGCTGCAGTTCCCGGATGTTGCCAGGCCAGGGGTGCTTGTTCATCCGGCTCATCGCGCCCTCACTGATTTTCATGACGCTCTTCCCATACTTTTCCGCATAGTGCTTGAGGAAGTGATTGGAGAGCAGCGGAATATCCTCCATGCGGTCGCGCAGGGACGGGATCTCGATTTCGATGGTGTTGATGCGGTAGAGGAGATCCTGTCGAAAACGGTTTTCTTTCACCATGTCATACAATGGCATGTTGGTAGCACAAATCAGTCGAATATCGATGGAGGTGTCCTTGTTGGAACCTACGCGACTGACCTTCCGGTTCTGCAACACGGTGAGGAGTTTGGCTTGCAGCGGCATGGAGAGGTTGCCAATCTCATCCAGGAACAAGGTGCCTTTGTTGGCGAGTTCAAAACGACCAGGCCTATCCTCTTTGGCATCGGTAAATGAGCCTTTCTTGTGACCGAAGAGTTCACTTTCAAAAAGGGTTTCCGTTATCGAACCAAGGTCAACGCTGGCAAAGGTCTCTTGGCCGCGGCGTGAGTTGCGGTGGATGGCGCGGGCTACGAGTTCCTTGCCGGTTCCGTTTTCACCCAGGATCAATACATTGGCATCCGTATGGGCTACGCGATCGATGGTTTGGAAAATGCGCTGCATGGCCGGGCTCGATCCGATGATATCGAGGTATTTGTTGTTGATGGCCTGATTGATCTCCAGATTCTTGATCTTGAGCGTCTCCACTTCATCGCGTGTTTCCCGAAGTCGCATGGACGAGTAAAGCGTCGCCAGGAGCTTTTCGTTTTCCCATGGCTTCAAGACAAAATCAGTGGCACCGGCCTTGATGGCTTTCACAGCCATCTGCACATCGCCATAGGCCGTGATGAGCACGACAACGGCTGAAGGATCCAGTTGGAGTATCTTCTCGAGCCAGTAGTAGCCTTCGCTGCCGCTGCTTACGTCCTTTGTGAAGTTCATGTCGAGCAGGATGACGTCGTAATCGTCGTTGTTCATGAGTGCCGGAATGGCCTCCGGATTCTTCTCGATATCCACTTGCGCGAAGTACCTCTCGAGGTACATCTTGGCTGCCTTCAGGAGGTCTTCGTTGTCGTCGACGATGAGGATCTTGCCGCGTTTTTGGTCTGTCATAGGGGTAGTTTTTACATCCTGCTGCCTGGTTTCTGACAAAGTTGATACCGTTCGCTGGAACCGGCCTGGGGCTTCCCATGGCGCAGTCTTGTGTTCAAAGGTATCCGCACTTCGTCCGCTTTCGGACAGCGACGTTCAGCTATGAACGTAGATTCTGCAAAAAGGATAACCTTTGGGCCCATTTAGCCGTTGGCACGGATGTTGGCAATGGGGGTAGGGCCCCCAATGGCCATTAGATCACCCAAAATCAGGAATTGACAGACGGATGGATAAGCAGCTCAAAAAGAAGACGTGGACCTTAAAGCGCATTTCAATGTACGGGGGTATTTCCCTCTTGGTCATTTTCATTGCCTACCAGTTTATTTTTGCTGACCGCCGCTCAAAGCTGGTGGTCGAAAAGGACAAGATTACGATCTCCGACATAAAGATGGGGCAGTTTAAGGAGTATATCCCGCAAACCGGCGAAGTTCAGCCTGCACGAACGGTTTATCTCGACGCGTTGGAAGGTGGAAACATCAAACGGGTAGTGCGGGAAAGCGGATCTGTCGTAAAGAAGGGTGAACTGATCATGGAGATCTCCAACCTGAACCGCGAGATCGCCGTTCTGCAGCAAGAGGCCCAACTTGTAGAGAGTATTAACCGCTCACGCGATACGCGTTTGAGTATTTTGACAAATGATCTCAATCAACGCCAGGCCCTGGCACAAATTGACAACCAGCTTGCCATCCTTTCGCCTCAGTACAATCGCCAAAAGACGTTGTATGAGAAGAAGCTGATAGCTAAACAGGAATTCGAACGTACGGAGGCAGACTACAAGTACAACATTGATCGTAGGTTGTTCACCTATGAAGCCTATCGCAGGGATTCAATTAATCGCCTCCTTCAGTTAAAGGACATTGACGCTTCGGAAGATCGGATGAAGCAAAATCTGGTTTCGGTTCGGACAATTCTGGAGAACTTGAACATTAAGGCACCGATCGATGGGCAGTTATCTACACAAACGCACTGGGAAATTGGACAGGCGATCAACACCGGGCAGCGTCTTGGTCAGGTGGATATTATGGGTTCATTCAAGGTGCGGGTACCGATTGATGAATTGTATCTGCCCCGCATTGGTACTGGACTGGAAGCCACAACGGACTTTGCCGGAAAGACTTATACGCTGGTGATCATGTACGTTTACCCCAATATTGTTGGCGGCCGGTTTGAAGTGGACATGGAATTCAAGGGTGAAACACCGCAAGGCCTTCGCCGGGGACAGTCTTTGCGGCTGCGGATTGAACTGGGTCAGCCATCGGAAGAGTTGTTGCTGCCTATGGGCGGATTCTACAAGGATACCGGTGGAAACTGGGTATTCATCCTGGATGGAGAAGATAAGGCCGTCAAACGTGATGTACGTCTTGGCCGGAAGATGGGATCAGAGTATTTTGAGGTCCTGGAAGGCCTGAAACCTGGTGACAGAGTCATCACTTCCTCGTATGAGAACTTTGGCACCAACGAAGTATTAATACTCAGGTAGTGCAACTATTTGGCCCCTATAGCGTCTAATGGACTGTAACATTTTGAGAAAAACGAAGTATTGAATAGAACTATTATTGAACAAACGACATCTAACCTCTAAAGCTTACCACTATGATACGATTGAAAAACCTTGAGAAAGTGTACACCACAGAAGAAGTGGAGACCACCGCTCTCAATTCCATTAACATGGAGATTAAGGACGGAGAATTTGTGGCCATCATGGGTCCCTCCGGTTGCGGAAAATCAACCTTGCTGAATATTCTGGGTCTCCTGGATAATCCGAGCAACGGTGAGTATTATTTTGGTGAGCATGAAGTAGCCAAGTACAGCGAGCGCCAGCGCGCCCAACTTCGCAAGGGCTCCATCGGGTTTGTGTTCCAGAGCTTTAACCTGATCGACGAACTTACGGTATTTGAGAATGTTGAACTTCCCCTGTTGTACATGAAAGTCCCTGCCCAGGAGCGGAAGAAGCGTGTGGAAGAAGTTCTCGAGCGCATGAACATCATGCATCGCAGAAACCACTTTCCGCAGCAACTATCCGGTGGACAGCAGCAGCGCGTGGCGATCTCCCGTGCTATTGTTGCCAAGCCCAAAGTAATCCTGGCTGACGAACCGACGGGTAACCTCGACTCTGCCAATGGTGAAGAGGTAATGAAACTCCTTTCGCAATTGAATGAGGAGGGTACAACCATTGTGATGGTAACGCACTCGCCCTATGATGCCAACTACGCACACCGCATCGTCAACCTGTTCGACGGTAAAGTGGTGACGGAGAACATCAAGGAGCATTTCCATATTTAGTTATTACGCTACCCGTGAGGGAGCAAAGAATTCAGGCGCACGCCGACCTGATTCGTTCTTTATAGTTTTAGGTTTAGGTTAGATAAACCCATCCTCGTCGGGCAATCCGAAAGAGGGTGGGTTTTGTCTTTTATCACTTGTCGCGAGCGTACACTGTACTGTTCAGGATTGAACAATCCGCTTGTTGTATCGTTGAAATTGCTAACCATTCTGCACTGGCACAGGATTTGGCGAGTGCGAGTGCAACCTTTTGTGCTGATTTTCAGTCTATAACCCATTACATCCTGCCTATGATCAAGAATTACCTGATGATTACCCTCAGGAGCATGTTGAAGAACAAGCTCTTTCTTTCCATCAACATCGTAGGCATGGGCATTGCCATTGCGTGTTGCATTGTGGCCTACTTCAACTACGACTTCAATGTAAGTTTTGACACTCACCACGTCAATGCATCCACCATCTATCGGGTCAATTCAGTCAGGGAGTTTCAGGGAAATCTTCGGACATACGGTTATGTGCCGATTGCGTTGGGTAACGCGATAAAGCAGAATGTTGGTGATGTCGACGCCGTAGTTCGCTACTCTCCGGGAGGAGCAAACTTTCGTATCGGCGAAGAACTTTTTGCGTCCAATGTGACCAATGTCGACCCGGAGTTCTTTAAGTTATTCACCTTTGAATTCATTGAAGGCAATGCTGATTTGAAGGATAAGGGACAGATTGTTATCAATGACGAGCTGGCCACCAAGTACTTCGGTAAGGAGAGCGCTTTGGGCAAGATGATGGTGCAGGTGCTGGATAGCGGAAAGACGAAGGAATATATAGTCGCCGGAGTTTTCAAAAAGCAGCCAACGAATTCGAGTTTTCCCGATCCTGCTTATTCACGTTATGAAAACCAATTCAATAGCGAGCAGTTTGTGGGAGACAGGCAGTACAACGAGAATACCTGGTATTTCAGGAATACCTTGTTTCTCCAGGTGAAAGACCCTGCACGGGTCGCATCCATCCAGGCACAGCTCAAGCCCTATACCGAAAACAACAATAAAATCCGTGAGGACTTTATTATAAAGGAATTCACACTGCGCTCGCTGGTAGGTATGGCCGTCGAGGACAGCTATAATGAGGTACCGGGTACTTGGACCCGTGAAGGGTCTCCGATTGCTGCTGTCGTAGGTATTGGTGTCATGGGAATATTTGTACTTCTCATTGCCTGTTTTAATCTGACGAATACGGCGGTCGCTATATCGTCGCGCCGGCTCAAGGAAATTGGCATTCGTAAGGTGATGGGTAGCACACGGAAACACCTGATAGCCCAGTTTCTAGGGGAGACAACATTGACGTGTTTGCTGGCCCTTATTCTCGGTGTGGCTATCGGTGAATGGCTTCTGCTACCGGCGTTCAACGAATTGTGGCCTGATCTTAAACTGGAACCTGACTACTTCGGTCGCCCCAACTTCCTGTATTTCATGGGTGGAGCATTGCTATTCACCAGTTTGCTTGCCGGTAGCTACCCCTCGTTTTACATCAGCAAATTCCAACCGACAGCCATCCTGAAGGGAAAGCTGAAGTTTGGAGGCACCAACTACTTCACACGTTTTCTGCTCACCATGCAATTTGCGATCTCGCTGATCGGCATTGTGTGCAGTTTTGCCTTTACCGATAACGCCAGATTCCAACAAGCGTTTGACCTGGGTTTTAATAAGGAAGGACTGGTGTTTACGTATGTGAACGGCCGTGCTGAATTTGATACCTATCGAAATGTACTGGCGGAGAATAAGGATATCATTTCTATTGCCGCATCGCAGCACCATGTATATTCCTCTTCGTTCAATGATCCGATCAAGCACGAAGACAAAGAAATTGAGGTTGACATCCTCGATGTGGGCGAGGACTATGTACCCACTGTGGGCCTGACCATTTTGGAAGGCAGAAATTTCACGCTTGATTCTGAGACGGACCGGAAGGAGTCGGTTATTGTTACCGAAGGCGTGGTGCGCGAACTTGGATTGAAGAACCCCATCGGTCAGAAGTTGGTTTGGATGGATACGGTTCAATATTATATCGTAGGCGTTGTGAAAGACATATACAACCGAGGTCTGTGGGAACAGATGGAGCCGTGTGTTTTCCGTTATGGTCCGAAAGACGCGGTCAATCACATCCTGGTAAAGGTACCTTCCGACAAACTGAAATCGGTCAATGAATTCATGGAGAGTAAGTGGAAGGAATTGTTTCCCGATCGACTCTACAATGGACGCTTCATGGATGCTGAAATTGTGGAGGCGAATACGGTCAATAAGAATATCGTGATCATGTTCATCTTCCTGGGCACAGTTGCCCTGCTGTTGTCAGCAACCGGGCTATTTACCCTGGTATCGCTGAACATCATCAAGAAGATGAAGGAGATCGGTGTACGAAAGGTGCTGGGGGCATCGGTTGCCAATCTGACTCGGGTCATCAATGCTGAGTTTATGATCATCCTTGCTATTGCCTCGATCCTAGGGGCTTTTGCGGGTGCCTATATGGCTGGCATGCTCATGAAGAGTATCTGGAAGTATTATCAGACAGCCACACCCGTTTCCATGATCATATCGGCGGCGATCTTGTTGGTGACGTGTGCCCTGTCGATCGGGTACAAGGTTTACAGCACCACGCAGCTCAACCCGGCAAACGTCCTTCGCGACGAGTAAAATTGACAAAAGTTTTTTGTTTCCCGGGTGCAACATCGGGTGGGGTGTCGGCGTCTAAGTAGCAATTCCTGAAACCTGGAGTATTTGCTTTAAGCTGCCCCATTGGGGTGGAAGGTTATTCTATTGCATCAAACACCCGATCGTATGCTGAAAAACTATTTTACCATCGCGCTCCGGAATATTCTGAAGCACAAGTTCTTTTCCATTGTCAATATCGCCGGGTTGGTCATAGGCATGGCTTGCTGCCTTATGTTGTTCATCTATTTGCAGGATGAGTTGAGCTATGACCGCTTCCACAAGGACCATGAGAAGACGTATCGGCTAGGGTTGCACGGCCGCATTAACGGGCAGGAGGTCATGACGTCCAATTCCTGCATTCCTGTTGGCCCTGCCATGAGGAATGAGATTCCCGGGGTTGAGGATTTTGTCCGCCTGAAGTTGGCAACACGTGGAGCAGGCCTGGCTTTTCGTTACGAAGAGAAGGCGTTTACAGAGGAAAAGATCCTGTACGCGGACTCCAATTTCTTTGAGTTCTTTTCATTCAAACTTCTGAAGGGAGATCCTCACACCGTTTTACAAGAACCCAACTCCATTGTTCTAACCGAGGAATTGGCGACAAAGTATTTTGGTACCGTGGACCCCATCGGCAAGATCCTGGTGATCGGCAATGATAAGATGGCGGTTAAGGTTACCGGTCTGGCTGAGCCATCACCCTCCAATTCCCACATACCCTTTCGCGGTGTTGTTTCCTTTGCTACGGTAAGGAAGGACTACTACGATGGATGGGGAGGAAACTCCTGGCAGACCTACATCAAGAAAACACCCGCCACTCATGTGGATGGCGTCAATGCAAAACTCGACGAGCTGGTCGAGAAGTACATGGGACCGGAGATTGAGGCGGGCATGGGTATATCGTTTTCAGAATTCAAAAAACAAGGAGGAATTTACAGTTACTTCGTTTACCCTTTGGCCAATTCGCACCTGGAAGGATTGCCGGATGATCTGGAGCCGGGTGGGAGCACGGCCAATGTCTACATCTTTTCAGGCGTCGGCATATTCATCCTGCTGATCGCATGCATCAATTTTATGAACCTTTCAACCGCCCGGTCGGCAGGGCGAGCCAAGGAAGTCGGACTGCGCAAGACCCTCGGTTCTCAGCGGGGACAAATGATTGCGCAGTTTCTATCGGAGTCGTTTATCTACAGCCTGGTGGCTATGATTCTTGCGGTCGGTGTTGGGTATATCGCATTACCGTACTTCAACCTGCTCACAGGCAAGCAGCTATCACTGGAAGTGTTGCGTACTCCGGTGTTTATCGGTGCCGCTATTGCGCTGCTCATTATTGTCGGCCTTTTGGCTGGAAGCTACCCTGCCTTCTACATGACATCGTTTAAAGCCGTCGAGGTTCTGAAAGGAAAAATGCGGGCCGGTATGAAGAGCAAAGGAGTGCGCAGTTCTTTGGTTGTGTTCCAGTTTGCCGTCTCTACATTCCTGATCATCGCTACGGCCGTGGTATTTCAGCAACTCAACTTCATGCAGGAAAAAAACCTTGGCCTCGATAAGGAAAATGTAATTACCATCACAGGTGCCCGTCGTTTAGGTAACAACATGAATGCATTCAAGACGGCCGTGCAAGGCCTATCGGGTGTTGTAGCCGTGAGTTATACAGGTAATAGCTTTCCGGGTGTCAATAACACGAATCTCGTGAGGGAGAAGGATAAAGAGGTGGATCACTTAATGGGCACGTATGCCGCCGATTGGGATCATTTGGATGCCATGCGAATAAGCCTCAAGGAGGGACGCTATTTCTCCCGCGAGACCAAGAGTGATAGTCTGGCTGCCGTAGTGAACGAAGCTGCCGTGAAGGAGTTTGGATTCGAAAATGCACTAGGACAAGTGATCACTGACTACAGCGGTACACAGTCGCGGCATTTGACCATTGTCGGCGTGGTTAAAGATTTCAATTTTGAGTCGCTGAAAGACAAAGTAAGGCCAATGGTGATTATGCTTTCGGAGACTGGTAGAGAGCTAACCGTTCGGTATGAAGGGGATCCGCGCGCTGTGATTGCCGATATCGAAGCACAATGGAAGATGATGGCTTCGGGTGAGCCATTTGAGTATTCTTTTCTGGATCAGGAGTTCGATGCATTGTTCCGCAGTGAAATGCGCCTCCGCGATATCTTTACCGTGTTCTCTGTTCTCGCGATTGTAATAGCGTGCCTTGGGCTGTTTGCTTTGGCTGCCTTTACGACCGAACAGCGCACCAAGGAAATTGGTGTTCGTAAGGCCATGGGAGCCTCGGTATTCAGTCTGACGTTCCTTTTGTCCAAAGAGTTTACACGACTAGTTGTGATAGCGCTGGTACCCGCCATTGCCGGTGGATGGTACGTGGCGAACTGGTGGTTGAGCTCGTTTTCCTTTAGGATTTCCCTTTCTCCGCTACTATTCATTGTGTGCGCCGTGGCAGCCATTGTCATTGCCTGGATCACCGTATCGTACCAGGCCATAAAGGCCGCCTCCGTGGATCCCGTGAAGTCGCTGCGTTACGAGTAGGATCTCTATCCTAATTCTATCCACACTTTACTGAGCAAAGTACTGAAATTCAGTACTTTGCCCTTGTTGACAGATTGTTCACTTCTTGCGCAATGCCAAGCGTAGACTTTTGGTACCGGGGTGGTAGCTTTGAAAAGGCATAAACCCTGACCCCATGGAAAAGAAGAAGGAAAGCAAAAAGGAGAATAAGAAAGTGTCTAAAAAGGCCCTTCGCAACCTGTTGAAAGACTCGGTTCAGCGGTCTATCGTCTCCCTGGAGTTGCCAGAGCCCAACAAGAAGGTGAAAAAACTGATCAGCCGTACAGCCAGGAAAATGGCTACGGAATTCTCCCAGCTTCTGAAGAAGGAGTTCAAGCGCAGCAAACCGAAGAAAGCAAAGGTTGAGCCTTCACATGTAGCGCAGGTCGCCTGACCTCATCAACGATTTTATAAGAGTTTTGCCATAGTTAAAGCCGGCGCGCATTGTGCCGGCTTCTTTTTTTCTCGACCGCCCATCCTTGTACCCGTGGGATATGCATGGTTGGCCCTTTTTACTTCAGTCTTGTAATAGTATCTTTCTCACCTAACCTACCGTCATGAGAAAGATTTGCATAGTCCTTTTGTTCTTTGTTTCTGCGATTGCCTCGGCACAGATCGCAGACCCGAAGACATTCTCCCAACTCAATTTCCGGTTCATCGGCCCCGATGGCAACCGCGCCATTGCGGTTGTTGGTGAACCTGGCAACCCCAATGTGTCCTACATCGGCGCGGCATCAGGGGGGATATGGAAAACAGAAGACATGGGCTTTCATTGGCGCCCGGTATTTGATCAAACGGACGACTCTTCCATTGGAGCACTTGCCATTGCACCCTCAAACCCCAAGCAGGTTTGGGCAGGAACCGGGGAGACCTTCCTGATACGTCCAGCACATGCCGTAGGTAATGGGGTTTATAAGTCATCCAATGCCGGCAAGACGTGGAAGAAAATGGGGCTGGAGAAAACCTTTCTCACCAGTCGGGTGATTGTTCACCCAACCGATACCAATATTGTCTATGTGGCTACCATGGGTCACGCTCATGGACCTTCACAGGATCGTGGAATTTATAAAACCACGGATGGCGGCAAATCGTGGGAACGGGTGTTGTTCGTCAACGAAAATACCGGGAGTTCAGATTTGACGATGGATCCAAAGAATCCCGACATTCTGTATGCAGCAATGTGGGAAGTGGAAATAAAAACCTGGAACCTGAAGAGCGGTGGAGCCGGCAGCGGCATCTACCGCACCAAGGATGGCGGTAAGACCTGGGAACCTTTGCGCAACGGTCTGGAGAGCGGCCCCACGCACCCGGTAGGCAAAACTTCGGTAGACCTGGCATACACCAACCCCAAAGTGGTCTATGCGCTTGTTGAAGACATCGAGCCAAGGTTGTATCGCTCTGAGGATGGGGGAGACAGTTGGAAATTGATGCAAAAGAATAACTCCATGGGACAGCGTGCAGGCTACTACACGCGTCTCCGCGTTTCCACAAAGGACGAGAATGAACTTTACACCATTTGTGTAGGAATCATGAAATCTGTCGACGGCGGCAAGAGCTTTGTAAGAAACTACAACCCCTGGGCAGCTGGCGGCGATAACCATGATATGTGGTTTGATCCGAAATTACCTGACCGTATGATGTGTGCCCATGATGGCTGTGCCAACCTGTCATTCAATGGCGGAAAGTCCTGGACCAACATCAACCTGCCCATCGCCCAGATGTACCATATCGCCGTAGACGACCGTGTACCGTACTATGTCTACTCCAACCGCCAGGACGCGTGGTCGTACCGGGGTCCTAGCCGCAGCCTTGAGGGATGGAGCATTCCGCTGGGATTGTGGCATGGTGTCGGTGGCTGCGAGAGCGGCTACGCACAACCCGATCCTTTCGACAACAATATCGTTTGGTCAGGCTGCTACGATGGCGGTCTCGACATTTTCGATCTCACCACGCGCCACATGCGTGATGTGCGCGTATGGCCACAAACGCAAATCGGCAACAAGCCCGCGGATGCCAAGTACCGCTGGCACTGGACCTTCCCGATGGTGCTGTCGAAACACACGCCTGGCAAAGTGTGGGTCGGAAGTCAATTTGTGCACGAGACATCTTCGAAGGGCCAGAATTGGCAAGTAATCAGTCCTGATCTCACCACCAACGACAAATCGCACCAGCAGAATTCTGGCGGCATGGCCAGCGACAACCTCATGACCTGGGATGGATGCACACTTTACGCGATAGCCGAATCTCCTGTCAAACCGGGCATCCTCTGGACCGGGAGCAACGATGGCCAATTGAATGTGACGCAGGATGGCGGAAAGACCTGGACGAATGTGTCAGCCAACATGCCAGGCCTCCCGCAGTGGTCTACGATCCGGCACATCGATGCATCGTATTTTGACGCCGGCACTTGTTACGTCGCTGTCAACGCCATGCAGAATGGGGACTTTGGGTCTTATGCATACAAGACTACCGATTTTGGAAAGACCTGGACACGGCTTACGGTTAACCTGCCACCCTCCAACTCAAACGCCATTCATCAGCTCATTGAGGACCCTGACAAGCGGGGATTGCTGTGGCTAGGTACCGACAACGGTCTCTATTTCTCTCCCGACGATGGCAAGCAGTGGATCCGAATGAAGAACAACCTGCCTCCTGTGCCTATCTATGGACTTACCATTCAACGCAATTTTCGTGATCTCGTCATTGCTACCTATGGCCGCGGAATCTATATTCTCGATGATGTAACACCCGTACGAGAATACACCGATGCCGTTCAGCAAGCCGATGCACACTTGTTTTCGTTGCGCCCCTCGTACCGTTTTCAGGATCAGGATGCGATCAAGACAGGAAGCAGTTTTGTCAACGGACAAAATCCACCCTATGGGGCCGATATCAATTACTATCTGAAAACAAAGTCAACAGATAGTGTGCAAGTGATAGTCCTGAACCAAAAGGGTGAAACGGTTCAGACCATGAAGGGAAGGAATCGTCCCGGCATTAACCGAGTCTATTGGAATCTTCGGCTGCAGGCCTTTGACATGCCCAGGCTACGCACGAAACCCCGTGGAAAAGATTGGGTGCCCTTGGACACGGCCGGCACCCGCGACCTGTTCATGCCTGATCTTGATATCGGGCCCGGTTTAACGCCACCGATGGTTCCACCGGGTGAATATACGATTGTGCTTAAAGCGCACGGCAAGGAATTCAAGCGCACGCTGCAAGTAGTCAAGGATCCAAATACAAAGTCTTCTGTGGCTGACATCCAGAAACAGTTTGCTCAAGGGGTCGCTCTGTTCAATTCCATCAAGCAGACGTTGCAACTGATCGATGAAATGGAGCGAAGTCGCTCCAGCCTGATTGCGATGAGTAAGGCAGGGAAGCAGACCAAAGCCGCCACGGTGCTTGAAGACAAGGTTTATCAGCTCGAATCAAAACTGCTGGATGTGCATGCTACCGGCGCTCGGTGGGATATCTTCCGCAATCCACCCCAGGTCCTGGAGCGTTTCCTGGCCATGGGCAAGGAGGGCATTGTTTCAAGCGCCGACAGTCCGCCGACGGACCAACAGCTTGAGGTGTATGCTATCACCAACCAACAATTGCAGGAAGTGGAGAAAGCCTATACACTGTTGAAGCAAAACGCAGATTGGAAAAAGATGAAGATGAATTGATCGGATGGGCGACAACAGCGAGTGTTATCGTGGAAGCGGTTGCTTCATTTTGTACTCATAGATTGCCACATTCATCAGGATGAGCAGCATGCCGTAAAAGGTATCCTCAAAAGGGATTGTCCCTAAACGAATCCTGAGATTCTCTGCGTCGTTGTACCAAACTACCGGCTGATCAATCATGGATCCCGTTAGAATGCCGTTTACGATGAAGAAGGGTATGAGAATGAACAAATAGCTGAAATAGAATCGACCGAGGTAATTGGGCTTTACCAGCGTAATGAGGGCGAGCAGGAAAATGCTTAGGCTGATGAAGGTTACCGCGGTGTACCAGTGATCGTAATCGCGAAGGCCAATGGTCGTTAACCCAACAATCAGTATCCACGTTACGCGTTTGCCACCATCGGGTAACGGCTCTGTTTTGCGGAAGTAGTTTACCGCAGAGTAGGTGAACAGGCAAGCATAGGGGATGCAGATGAAGAACAGTATTTCTTCCAGGGGCAGATGGCCGATGGTAATACCGGTGAGGTAACGCGGGTTGAATCCCCAGACACCCATGGACGTGAACCATTCATCCCAGATAATAAAGATGATGGCCGGAAGGAGGATCGCCGGAAGCCAGGCACGCCACCTTGAAGCAAAGTGTGCTTTAGGATAAAAGCTGAACAGCGCAGGCATCAGGATGGAGGCCAGATTCAGGGTAAGGTAGAGATACGATTCCATCCGTGTTGCCGGACCCTTATTGGGTTTCCTGACGATCTTTCTTGAAGGTAAATGAGCCCGGCTCGTACTTCTTGGGGGCGTAGAGAAAGCCAAACGCCTCACATCCTTCTTTGGTGTGCTTAGCGTGATGGATGTAATGTGCCTGAATCATCCTTTGGAGGTAACGACTGCGACGTGCAGGGCGCCATTTCACACGCTGATGTACAATGATATCGTGGAAAACGAGGTAGAACAATCCGTAACAAAATATGCCAAGGCCCACAGCTATCCCGTATGGGCTGTAGGTGACGAGGCTAAAGTAGTAGATCAAAGCAATGGATGGTATGCTGAAAACGACCGCAAACCAGTCATTCCGTTCAAAAGCGTGATCATGTACGGTATGGTGTGAGCGGTGCCACACCCAGAGGACACCGTGCATGATGTATTTGTGCGTGAACCAGGCCACGAATTCCCAAAAGAGGAAGGTACCGATGGTGATCAGCGAACAAAGTGCAATCGTGGTCAGGTTGGCGGAGTCCATTATTTCTTAAAGTACGATTCCAAAACCCGGAATCGATGGTCAAAAATACGGTTTACTTCACGCTCCACAAAAAGTTCGTTCGCCACCTCTCCCAGTATTCCCAAAGGGATGGCGTACTTCACCTCATCGGTCATCTCGACACCTCCGGCTTTTTCTACGAACGTGTGCGTGTGGTGCCATTGTGCGTAAGGCCCTACACGCTGCTCGTCCGTGAAACTCACCAGATTCACAACCCGGGTAATTTCAGTTACCCAGGTAACTCTGACCAGGGGCAGTACCGTAATCTTGTACTTGATGATTTGTCCTTCATGCATCCGCTCACCGCCCGATTGCGACAGGATAGTGAAGTTCATGTGCTTCGGGGTAATTTCACCCAGGTTTTTTGGCGATGAGAAAAAGTCCCAGGCCGTTCGAAGGGAAATGGGGAGGAATTGCTTTCGATAAATGGTATAAACTTTCATCACCGGATTAACAGTCCGGTGACGGTTTTGTTCTCGCCCCTAAATGATTATGCCTCCAATGCCACTTTATAAGCGGCGAGCACTCGTTTTCTGGCCACATCGTGATCCACAATCGGTTGTGGATAGGCAGCGGATTCAAATTCAGGAACCCACTTCCGGATATACGTTCGGTCAGGGTCGAATTTTCCTGTCTGAAGATAGGGGTTGAAGACTCTGAAATAGGGTGCCGCATCGCAGCCACTTCCGGCTGCCCATTGCCAGCCTCCGTTGTTGGCGGCCAGATCAAAGTCAAGGAGTTTTTTGGCGAAGTAAGCCTCGCCCCAGCGCCAGTCAATAAGCAGATGCTTGGTCAGGAAACTGGCTACGATCATGCGAACACGGTTGTGCATAAAGCCCGTACTATTTAGTTCGCGCATGCCGGCGTCGACGATGGGATAGCCCGTCTTGCCGTCACACCATTGCTGGAATTCCTGAGGATTGTTCCGCCATTCGATTTTGTCATAGGCCGGTTTGAATGCCCGATCGACCACATAGGGAAAATGCCAGAGGATCATTTGGTAGAATTCCCGCCAGATGAGTTCATTGAGCCACGTTTCGTTTGTCTTCATGGCCAGTTTCACCAATGAGCGAATGCTCAGGGTTCCAAACCGCAGGTGAACACTTAAACGCGTGGTGCTCTCGATTCCGGGAAAATCACGTTGTTCCGTGTACTTCTTGATGATGGCTGTTCGAATCACACGGTCAGGGAAGCGGATCACGGACGGTTGAAATCCGATGGCGGCCACGGAAGGAAGAGGAATAGGGTCTGTTTTTTGGAGATTCTTCAGGAAATCGGATGTTGCGTATGGTTCTGTCGAGGACGCATGCATGATCGATTTCCATTTTCGACTGTAGGGGGTGAACACCGTATAGGGTTTCCCATCATCTTTGACCACTTCCTCCTTTTCGAAGATGACCTGATCTTTAAACGTGTGAAAGGGAATGCCCTTCTTGTCGAGTATATCCTTAACGGCTGCATCCCGTTGGCGGGCGTAGGGTTCGTAATCGTGATTGGCATACACTGCTTTCGGGTGCAGCGATGCGAAAATGGTTTCTGGTTTGCCTTTGAGAACAAGGAGGGAAGAGCCTTTCTTTTCCAGGTCTTCGTGTATGCGCTGGAGGCATTGATGAATAAAGGTTACCCTGGCATCGGAAGGGTTTTCCAATTTTCCGAGGATGGTCTCATCAAAAATGAAAACGGGAAGGACCTGCTTATTCACCTTCAGCGCGTGCAGCAGACCACAATTGTCATCGAGTCTAAGATCGCGTCGAAACCAGAAAAGGGTGGTGTTGGAATCAACCCACTTTAGCGCTGGGGGTGGGTTGGAGGAGTTCAATTTCTTTTTCCAGATTTTCAATTTCAACCATCTTTTCGGCATAAAGCCGAAGATTTCCGGTTCGCTGGGTGAGCATGGCCTCCTCAAGAAGTCGATTCCGCTTCTTTTGAAGGTCTTTTAAGGGGTCTTTGGTGAATAGCTTAAACATACACCAAGAACAGTCGAAGCCCAGAATTGTTCAGAATGACTTACCCCTTTCTTTTCAGAAATGGGGGGCCGCAACTCCCTTACTTGACCTTGATGAACATGTCTTTTTCAATTCGGAGCATTTTCTTCCCGGCCGCTACTTCCTCCTTGTATTTCGCCAGACCTTTGGCAATGGGTTCTTTTAATTCCTCGGACTTTTTCTTCAATTTTTCCTCGGTAATGGTCACTGGTCCTTTGTCGAGGATCTTCTTGAGTCGCCCCCTCAATACCGTGTCATTCATATCGAAAAAATCAAGGCGAACGCCGTCCTTCATTGCTCCCATGACCGGAATGGCCTCGATCAGATAAACCTTATCTTTCATGAGGTTGGCGGTAATGAAGTCGCGATTTTCAGACCGTGCCCAGAACATGTGTTCTCCCGGCTCGCACTCATACCGGATGAATTTGGCGCCATGAAAATATCCGATCAGTTTGTCGTTGTCGAAGAAAAAGAAATCCGCCATGGATAGAGCACCTGCCTGCATCCGGACAAAATAGATGACCGACTTTCCTTTGGTGGGTGGCGGGAACTCCTGGGCCTGTGTGGCGAATGAGCAGAGAAAAATCAGTAGTGTTGCTTGAATGGGTTTCATGTGCATGTAGGGTGTTAAGGATAACAATGATAGGTATTTCTGTGTGCCTTGCCAAGGGTTATTTCTTCAGTCCTTTGATGACCACATTTCCTGTTCCATGCTTGTCGCAGGGA
>CAYMPU010000093.1:0-20333 GCA_964392375.1 uncultured Ohtaekwangia sp.
CTCATCACCCACGGTGGTATTGATGAGAACGTAAATCCATCAGCAACGTTCAAGCTGGCAGAAATGCTGGTAAGGGCTGACAAGCAATTTGATATGCTGATCTTCCCGAGCCAGAAGCACGGGTACACGGGGCCGCAGCAATACTATTTCACCAAGAAACGCTGGAACTACTTTGTGGAGCATCTACTTGGGGAGAAGCCGATATGGGAGTTTCCGTGGAAATAATACAAGTTGCACAGAGGGACACAGAGGCTGCACAGAGGTATACGGGAGAAACAAATTTGTTCTAACGTCAGGCTGAAGATTGTGTTATATTGTAGCAGAAATCGCAAACAAAATGCCCAAATACATCATCGAACGTGAAATCCCCGGAGCCGGAAATCTGTCTTCCGACAAACTGAGGGCCATTGCCCAGAAATCGAAAGAAGTCCTTTGCCAACTGGGTACTGATATTCAGTGGGTACACAGCTATGTAGCGGGTAACAAAATTTACTGCATTTATCTCTCACCGAGCGAAGAACTGATCCGGGAGCACGCGCGGCGGGGTGGGTTTCCGGCGAATAGTATTACAGAGGTGGCGAATATTATTGAGCCGTTGACGGCGGAGTAAATATTTCACAGAGTTACACAGAGGCTTCACAGAGAGCACAGAGAATTCAGGTGTTGATGACGCGCTTAATACCATTCCTCATGAGCATTACGTTGAAGTTCAGCAGCAGCCCTAACGGATAATTGCCTAGCCGGAGGTACGTCAGTACCTGAGCGAAGTGAACATCTGACAATTGCTCGACGGTTTTAAGCTCTAACACCAGTTTATTCTCAACCAGCAGATCGATCCGGTATCCGTGATCAAGTTTCACCTCTTTGTATATAACGGGCATTGGCTTCTCGCGAACCACATAGAGGCCATTCAAAGTCAGTTCATAGAAAAGACATTCCCGATATGCCTTTTCCAGCAAGCCGGGTCCAAGTCCCTGATGAACCTCTATCGCACTCTGGATAACCATCGATGTTAGGCTATTGTCAATCATATGCTTTCCTTTTACTCTGTATTTCCCTGTGCTCTCTGTGCAACCTCCGTGCTCTCTGTGTAACTGTCGTTCCTACACTGGCCAGAAGTTCATGCAAGTAATTGATTCCTACTTGCAAAATTGAACCTACACTCGACGGTTTTCCAGACAATCTATTGCCCAAGCCCACCAATTCCGCTACATTGAATACTTATGGCCACGCCCAAAAAACAGGTACCCGATTCCCTAGCTTTGCTACAGGAGCAAGTGAAGCGCCTGTCACGGGAGTTAGAGGTTGAGGCCGCGCTCGAGAAGGTCAGGAACAGGGCCACGTCCATGCGCACGAGCGCTGAACTGGCCGAAACTTCCGCTGAACTATTTCATAGCATCAAGGAAATTGGTATCGAGGCGATTCGGGCAAGCGTTGGGATTTTTGATGATCCCAACGACGCCATCGAGCTCTGGCTGACAACGATTGGCGAAGGTGAAAAACTGGTTCGTGTGCTCGACTATGTCAACGTGCATGTGCACCCCGTCTTTGAAAATCAACATCTTGCACGGAAACGGAATGAACGCCACGCCTGTACTGTTCTCTCGGGCAAGGAAGTCCAGCATTATTACCAATCCATGTCGACGTACATGGCGCTACCGAAACAGCAGACATACAACGAAAAGGAGCACTTCTACTCATTCTTCTTTCTTCAAGGATCCATCAATGTCATTGTTACCAGGGAATTGTCCGATGAACAGTGTGGTATCCTGGCTCGATTTGCGAATGCATTCGGTCTTATTTATACACGCTTCCTTGATCTGCAGAAAGCAGAGGAGCAAGCGAATGAAGCAAGGATCGAAGCATCTCTTGAGAGAGTAAGAAGCCGGGCCCTCGCGATGCATACCAGTGAGGAATTGGGTGAATCGGCCGTTCTGCTATATCGGGAACTTCGGTCACTTGGTGTTTCCAATTTTTTCAACTGTGGTTTCGTGGAGGTGGATGTTGATCATCGTATTCAACACGGTTGGATGACCCATCCGGACGGAAACTCCATGGAGAGATTCAAGTTGCCGCTCACTGGCGATACGGTCCTTCAGCAAAGGTATGAAGCCTGGCTGCGCCAAGACCCAGTCTTCTATCAATCCGTTGGGGGCTTTGAATTAAGGAATCACATCGAGTATGTAAGCCCACACCTGCAGCATAAGGTAGAGGAAATGGTGAAAGCGAATTTCACCGACCCAACGGTTTTCTACTGTTTCAATTTTTCACACGGATACCTGCACATCATATCAGGCTCATTATTGAACGCCGATGAGGAGTCTCTCGCAGCGCGTTTTGCCCGCGTGTTCGAAATTACCTACCGACGTTTTCTTGATTTGAAAATGGCCGAGGCACAGGCTCGCGAAGCACAGATCGAAGCCGCTTTGGAGCGAGTACGGTCGCGGGCCATGGCCATGCAACGAAGCGAAGAGCTTCAAGAGGTTATTTTGGTGGTCATGAATCAATTCCATCTGTTGGGCTTCCAGGTTGATCTGGCCAATTTCAACTTTCCAAGCCGGTCGCGCGACTGGACCATGTGGTTGGCAAGACCCGGCTATGCATACCCCGAGCAGATACGACTCCCCTATTTGGATCACACGCTGTTCAATGGACCGCGTGAGGCGGTGAAGAAGGGGTTGGACTTTTTCTCGGATGTGCTTTCACGCGAAGAAGGTGAGATTGCCATGCAGCACTTCCTTGCACATTCCATTCTTGCCAATGACCCACCCAAAGTAAAGGATCGGATTAACCAGGCCAAAGGACTTGGCCGATCCATGGTATTTGGGAAGCACATAGCGTTGACCATCAGCAACTACGAGGGCATCCCTTACACACCAGAACAGAACGCTGTCCTGAGAAGATTTCATGGTGTTTTTGAGCAATCTTACACGCGGTTTCTCGACCTTCAAAATGCTGAAGCGCAGGCGCGTGAAGGACAGATACAACTGGCTATGGAAAGAGTTCGTGCGAGAACAATGGCCATGCAGAAGAGTGATGAACTTCCGGAAGCAGCCAATTTGCTATTTCAGCAAGTACAAGGCCTGGGCATGCCAGCGTGGAGTGCAGGTTATTGTATTTGGGATGAGGATAAAAAGGCCATTACGCTTTGGATGAGCAGTGAAGGGGTGTTGCAACCCTCGTTCAAACTACCCTTGACGGAAGATCCATCCTGTATTCGTTTTCTGCGAGCACATCAACGAGGGGAAACTTTCTATGTGGAGGAAATTGGGGGCGAAGAATTAGTAAAACATTATACATATATGCAATCACTGCCGGTGGTTGGCGATGTCCTGCAATCAATCATTGACGCCGGGTTCCCTTTGCCTACTTTCCAAATATTCCATTGCGTATACTTTTCAAAAGGATTCTTGTTATTCATCACGTATCAGCCGGTACCGGAAGCCCATGATATTTTCAAACGGTTTGGAAAGGTATTCGACCAGACCTACACCCGCTTCCTCGATCTCCAAAAAGCGGAAGCCCAGGCACGTGAAGCCACCCTTGAAGCTTCCCTGGAGCGCGTTCGGGGAAAAGCCATGGGTATGCACAACTCCGGCGATCTTTCTTCCACAGTCAAAATCTTTTATCAAGAGTTGGAGTCACTCAGGCTGGCACCCCGCCGATGCGGCGTGGGCTTGCTGAATCGAAATAATCGAATCGTCGAACTCTCTAGCATTAGCCAGGGGACGGACGACACAACCATGGAAACCATCGGCAGCCTCGCTATGGAAGGCCATCCGGTGTTAGACCAAGTGTACGAGAACTATCTTAAACAGCAGGAATATCATGCCGTGTTGCATGGCAATGAAATCAAAAAGTACAACCAGGCGATTCGGCCTCAGGTAAACTTTCCAGACTTACCGGAGGAAGCCGTTACCTATGGCTATTTCTTCTACGTCGAAGACTACGCTGTGTATGCCTGGACCGACAAGGAACTTGGCGAAGATGAGGTGAAGATTTATCGTCGATTCGCTTCCGTGCTGACGCTCACCTTCAAGCGCTATAGAGAACTCAAAGACGCTGAAGAACGCGCCCGGATTGCGGTCCGTGATGCCTCCCTCGACCGTGTGAGGGCCGAAATTGCCTCCATGCGCACGGCCGACGACCTTCAACGGATCACCCCACTAATATGGCGTGAATTGACCACCCTGGGCGTTCCATTCATCCGGTGCGGTGTGATGATCGTTCACGAAAAGGAAGATCATGTTGATTTCTATTTGTCCACGCCCGAAGGAAGACCCTTGGCCGTTCTCCATCTTGACAGCAACGGACAGGAAGTGACGAAGAATGCCATGCAACACTGGCGCCGGCAGGAAGTTTACATGGATCATTGGAACCGCGATCAATTTGCGGCCTTCTCTAAATCCATGATGCAGCAAGGGCAAATCGAAAGCATGTCCGCGTACCAGGGCGGAGAACTACCTCCGGAATCACTTACGCTCCAATTCACTCCTTTTGCGCAAGGAATGCTGTACGTGGGAAGTGCTGAACCATTTTCTACTGACCAACTCGAACTTTTACGAGCCCTCGCCGATGCTTTCTCCACCGCCTATGCGCGTTACGAAGACTTCAACAAGCTGGAAGCAGCTAAAACGATCGTGGAAAATACCTTAAGCGAATTGCGTACGACACAAACCCAGTTGGTGCAATCAGAAAAAATGGCTTCACTCGGTGAACTCACCGCAGGCATCGCTCATGAAATTCAAAACCCGTTGAATTTCGTCAATAACTTTTCAGAGGTCAGTAAAGAACTGCTGGATGAGATGGCAGCGGAATTAAAGAAAGGGAATACGGAAGACGCACAGCAAATCGCCAGGGATGTCATCCAAAACCTGGAGAAGATAAACTTCCACGGCAAGCGCGCCGATGGCATCGTGAAAAGCATGTTGCAGCATTCGCGCAAGAGCAGCGGACAGAAAGAACTCACGGACATCAACGCGCTATGCGACGAATACCTGCGCCTCTCCTACCATGGCCTCCGCGCGAAAGACAAATCATTCAACGCGAAGTTTGAGACGGACTTTGATCCATCCGTCGGGCAGATTAACGTGTTGCCACAGGAGATCGGGCGCGTGATTCTCAACCTGATCAATAATGCCTTCTACGCTGTGAGCGAGAAAAAGAAACTCACACTCGACACTTATGAACCGACCGTAACCGTAACCACGAAGAAGACAGAAAAAAACATTGAGGTTCGCGTCAGAGACAACGGCACCGGCATTCCGCAAAAGGCCCTGGAAAAGATTTTCAATCCATTCTTCACCACCAAGCCCACCGGACAGGGAACGGGCCTGGGGCTTTCTTTAAGTTATGATATCATTACCAAAGGGCATGGCGGGGAGTTGAAAGTAGAGACAAGCGAAGGAAAAGGCTCAACATTCACAATTTTCTTACCATCGTGAAACGACCGCAAATTCTCAACACAATAGAACTCCACGCGTAATCAACTCAACTTGCGAAGCAATACGCACAGCCATGTTCCTGCGCCCTGCCCAGTGCCCAAACTCCGGAAGGAACTATCTGGATACCCGGTAACAGTCCGGCCATCAATTCCTTCTTTACTTCCGCAGGATCAACACTCGTATTTGCGCCCAGCACCGCCGACAGTTTGGTCATCGCCGTATTGCAGACACAAAACATGACGCCGCTAGCCTGAAGTTGACCAATGCCAATGGCAATGGCTCCGACTCCGGGAACTTTGTATTCGCCATCTTTCGGATTGGAAAAGGGGTTTCGCAAAGCCGCTGTCTTTGTTGCGGGGTCGGGTGCCTGAAAAACATCGCCGAACTTGAACTTATCCCACAGACTATCCTGGAAGGCATATCCAATCGCCTCGTGACGAAGGACAACCACAACGGAACATTCCTTTTCCGGGGTTCCGGTAGCAATGTTTGAATTGAGGAATACCCGAGGCCAGGCAAACGGAAATATGTGGTGCGGCTTCGTCACATCGAACACCATTTTGTGCTTGCCTTTGATTTTGTCGAACCAGGCTTCAATTTCCTGCTGAGGAAGGGGCATATCCGTGGCCTCGGCGGAAACCGGAACGCCAAGGGTGGCCATGCCCAAAGCAGCGGCGCCCGAAGCCAGTGAGCCTAAGAACAAGCGGCGATCGCTCTTGGGTGTTCCTGCTGTATTGTCCATAGTCATTGTTGTTTGGTTGGTAGAGGCTGAATTACGTTTGTCGTTTCACTAAGATAAGTAATGATTCCAAATTCATTTTAAAAACAGTACCGCGTGGTAAGAAACTTGTCACGGTCGTTGAAATTTACTTTTTCGGCAAAATGCTTATATTACTCTCTTCTAAAGCTACGCCAAATCCGCAGAACCAGCATGACATCACTTCGAGTAAACTTCCTTACGATCGCTGTGATGGGTGTGATGACTGTTTATGCCCAGCAGCCAAATCTTGACAGTTTGAGGCGGCAACATAGTGCCTCACAGAATGACACCCTGATTCTGGTTTTATCCGGGCGTCTCGCCCGCGAATACAAAGAAATAAATCCGGATACTGCCTATCACTATGCAAAGATAATGCGGGATATGGCCGTGAAATTGAATCTCCGGCTAGAGGAAGCCGTAGCGATGGGTGAACTTGGCTATTCCTTGCTTAACCAGGGCAACTATCCAAGATCCTTGCAAGATCTGCTAAAAGCTATTGCCATTGCCGAAGATCCGGCCATAGAAAATATTCTTCCCGCTAATGTGCCTATCTATGATGAATTTACTGATCGCCATCTGCCCGCGCATCTGCAACGGATGGCTGTATTGAGTAAAGTCAAACAATACGCAGCCATTCTATATAGCAATTCATTAAACTATAAGAAAGCGTTGTCCTACAGTAGAGCAGCGGTAACGCTTGCCAAAGAATCAACCAACCTACCGCTTCTGGCCATCAATTACATCACTTTGGGCAGAACCTATATGCACCTCAATCAACAAGACTCTGCCCTTCTCAACTTACAAAGCGGATATGATTGCGCCGTCCGGGCTGGTGACAAACGGTACCTGGGTAGCATATTACTAAACATGGGCCGAGTCTATCTGAATATGAACAACCGGGAAACTGCCAAATCGTACTTCAAAAAAGCTCTCGTTGAGAGTAATGATAACTTCTATTTCAGGGGTGTTGTGGCCAGTGATCTTGCATTGGCTGACCTCTACAAATCATCCGGGCAGATTGATTCCAGTCAATATCATATTCGTCATGGTTTGAGGGTGGCCAATTACCTCAATGCTCCCGACTTGTCACTCCGCTGCTACACAGCCCTGGTGGAAATTTACAAAGGAACAAGTATTGACAGCACCGTGAAGTACCAGTCGCTCATCATCCGCATCAACAATGAAATATTCAATGCTAAACAGGCTCAACAATTTCAAAACATCGACTTCGATGAGCAACAACGCTTGAACGAATTGGAGACTACGCGAAAGGAATTCCAGTCCAAATTAAGGACCAACATACTCCTTGGAAGCACCTTTACTCTTGTCGTCATCGCTTTTTTCTTGTACCGCAACAGCCGAACCAAACAGAAAGCAAAGCAGAAAGTCGAGGAAGCCTATCATCAACTCAAAGCCACACAATCCCAGCTCATTCAGTCCGAAAAGATGGCCAGCCTCGGCGAACTCACTGCCGGCATCGCCCATGAAATTCAGAACCCGCTCAACTTCGTGAACAATTTCTCCGAAGTGAACAAGGAACTCCTGGGAGAAATGAGTCAGGAAATTGAAAAGGGCAACCTGGACGAAGCAAAGATCCTCGCTCGTGCCGTCATGGAAAACTGCGAAAAGGTCAGTCATCATGGCAAGCGCGCCGACGCGATCGTCAAGGGCATGCTGCAGCACTCGCGAAAGAGCAGTGGCCTAAAAGAACTCACCGATATCAACGAATTATGTGATGAGTACCTGCGCCTCGCCTTCCATGGCTTGCGGGCGAAAGACAAATCATTTAATGCAAAATTTGAATCCTACCTGGACCCTGCTATGCCCAAAATGAATGTAGTGCCGCAGGAGATTGGTCGGGTAGTGCTGAATCTGATCAACAATGCTTTTTATGCGGTGAGTGAAAAAGCAAAGCTTCAAGTGACTAGCTATCAACCACACGTAACCGTTTCCAATAAAAACCTGGGAGGCAAAATCGAAATCCGGGTAACCGACAATGGCTCCGGTATTCCGGAATCCATCAAGGATAAAATCTTCCAGCCGTTCTTCACCACCAAGCCCACGGGACAGGGAACGGGCCTTGGCTTGAGCCTAAGCTACGATATTGTAAAAGCACATGGTGGTGAGTTGAAGGTGGAGGCTCGTGCCGAAGGAGGTAGCGAATTCATTATTGAACTACCTGGATCCTAGAACCAGCAAAGGCTTACCCTTAAACTGCTATGAGAAAAATAGATGCGCTCATCCACCAGGCCAAAGAGGCCAGGGACTCCTATTGCCAAAGGATCTTACCACTGTCGGAAACCCTGGCCCAATGGAAACCCTCTCCGGACGAGTGGAATATCATTGAAATAACCGAGCACCTTTACTGGGCAGAGCAAGGTGGAATAGCCGGCATGTGGAAAACCATCCAGGCGATACGATCGGGGCAAATGGAAAAACGCTTTGACTCCGTTCACCAGAATCTTCGGGTCGAAGAGATTATCGCACGAACATGGAAAGAAAAAGAAACCGTACCTCCCGTTGCGGCCCCACGCCAGGGCGGCACCTTGATCTTTTGGCGGTTTGCCTTGTCCAGCCTGCAGCAAATACTGGAGGGTTTTGCGCAGGATGTCAGCGATGATGAATTACACATTCAGGCACACCCTCATCCCATATCAGGCCCGATGGATTTTCAACAACGACTTGAATTCCTGGCCTTCCACATGAACCGTCACGAAGAGCAGGTCAAAAAACTGCAACAAATGCATGCCTCTAATTGAGCAGGGCCGTTGCCTCGTTGAACTCAAAACAGGACATGCCCTACTGTCAAGAATAAGTACCGGAAGTAGGACAAATTGTTGTAATCACTATATTTAAGGATGCCCAAACCTGCCAGTTTCTTGCATCGTGCTTTGTTCGTCGCCTTGGCCGCCCTTGGGCTACTGGCCTGCACGGGTAATCCGGATAAGATTCCGTTTCCATCCAGCGAATCTGAATTCCAACAGCCGACCGAACGCCCACTCAAGTTCGGTGACCCTGTCCCTATCGAATGGGAGGTATATGATCCTGCAACCATCAAGCCCTTTGTAACCAGAAAATTCAACCTGGCCAGTGTCCCCGCCAAACCCTTTACAATCGGTGGATACCCGGAAGCGCTGAAGATGCTCCTCGAAGAGAAGCCTTTTGACTGGAACAGCCAGAACGATACAATCTTTGATTACAACACGCTACCCACCCAGAAACTGAGGTTCAAAACCATCCTCATGCAACCACCTACTGTCGTCAAAGCGGGCTATCCGAACTTCAGTGCAGGCGCTACCCGCGGGGTGATGGAAGTAGGCGCCGCCTTTGGCTTACCGGGCAACGGCCGCTGCTTCCTGCAAGACAAAGCAGGCATGCTGTGGATCGGTACCGACAAGGGCCTGGCACGCTACGATGGCGTGAACCTGGAGATTTACGGAACCGAGCAGGGCATTCATGATCCCACTATCTGGTCTATCTGCGAAGACCCACAGCAGCGAATCTGGATCGGAACGGGAACAGGTGAAGTATTTATCCTGGACAGGCAATCCGGGATCATCCTAAAACTTGCCGACACATTCCCGCGAGGACCAAACTATGGTATGATGCGTGACCGCGACGGACAAATGTGGATCGCCCGGACGAATCAGGGATATATCGTTGTTAACGAAAAGAATAAGACCGTCAAGAAGGTAAGTAAGCAGGAAGGCCTTGCAGACAATCGCTTCACGATAAAGGCACTACATGACAAAAACAACCGGATTTGGCTTACCTCTTTAGGTGGCGCATCCGTCATCGACCCTCAGGCCAAAACGATAAAGCAATTGACCAAATCCGACGGCCTATCCGATGATGTCATTTTTGCCGTTATGGAAGACCAAGATGGGAATATATGGCTTGGGGGCAGGGGTGGTGTAGATATCATGAACTCCACGAAGGGCACCATTCAACAGCTTTCCGGAAAACTAGGCATAGAAGGCGCAGTTATTGCTCTGGCCCAGGACAAAACTGGCATCATTTGGGCCTCCACCGACAAAGGGAAAGCCTATGCCCTCAACCTAGCGAAAAGCGAAATTGAAAAATTCACGGTTGGACCGAGCAACGGCGCTCTTTATTCAATATTGGAAGACACCGAGGGACAGATGTGGCTTGGTTCCGCGCCTAACCTTGGCAGTTATGTTATCAATCTAAATCGTGGAAGGCCTGGCAGCTTCACCACGGCAGACGGATTGGGGAGCAATGCCATATGGTCGTCCCTAGAAGCAAGCGACGGCAAGATCTGGTTGGGCACCAGAAACGGAATCGATATCTATGATCCGACCACAAGGACACTACGTCACCTTGGCACCGCGCAGGGCCTGCCCGATGAGCGAATGAATCACCTGTTCGAAGACAAGCTCGGCCAGATATGGGCCTTCGGAAACAACATTGGAATTACAGTCATTAATGCGAACGAAGGAACGATCAAGACGCTGGGCCGCGATCAAGGGCTTCGTGCAACCGACATTCAAAGAGTTTGGGAAGATGAACAGGGACAGATGTGGATGGGATCTTTTAATGGAGAAATCTTTGTCTACAAACCGGGCGGAAACCTGTATAAGCGAATCAGTAACCTGACAGCCTGGAAGGGCGAAAGAATGTATAGCCTGGCCTCTGATGGATCCGGTCAACTCTGGATGTGTAATGGCAAGGGTGGAGTAGCGGTAGTAGACCGGGAAGGTAAAACAATGAAGTCGTTGACGACTTCCCAGGGATTGCTCAGCAACACCGCCTACAACATTTTGGAAAGCAGCACAGGTGAAATATGGATCGGCACGAACAAAGGAATCAATAAGCTAAATCTTGCCCGTCAGACGATTGCCAACTTTACCACACTGGAAGGATTGACTAATAATGACATCTGGACGTTGAACGAACGAAACGGGATCATCTATGCTGGAACTTCACGAGGTCTTTCGATGGTCTCCTCCTCGGCCAATGAACAGGATAGCGCGTGGCGGTTTACCAACTACGGAAAAGTCCAGGGACTTCAATTTCTTGACTTTGATTTGAACAGTGCAATCTTCACCAAGCGTGGGGAGTTCTGGTCCGGTGTCGAAATACAGGTCCTGATGGTGATGAATGACCCGCTTCCGGATCCAGCCATCCCCACTCCTTTTGTGACTGGCGTCACCATCCTCGACCGCCAATTGGAGTTCCGGCAACGAACCAGAATGGAAAAGCAGCTGGAAAAAATAGATACGCTATGGGAGTCAGTAGAGGGCGCCTTTTATGAAGACCGCGCGAAGGCATTGGCCCAACGATTTGCCGAGACGCCCGAAATTAAATGGGACAGCGTGGAGGCCAATAACCTTCTCCCGGTGAATCTCCGCCTACCCTACAATCAGAACTATGTCAGCTTTACATTCGGCGGGTTAGCCCTGAGCAACCCGGACCAGGTGAAGTACCGCTATGTACTGGAAGGCATCGACAAAAACTGGAGCCCGATTTCAGCCAATACCAAGAGTGAAAACTACCGTGACCTTCCTCCCGGCCCGTATGTCTTCAAGGTGTGCGCCAAAGGAATGAACGGACAGTGGAGTGAACCAGCGTCGTTCAGCTTTGCGATATTGCCACCGTGGTGGAAATCCTGGTGGGCCTATTCCATTTACTTCCTCCTGTTCCTGGGCGCTGGATGGCGTGTGCACCTGTTTCAGAAAGCACTCACCGTGCGCAAGGAACGCGAGCGCATGCGCGACCGTGAATTGGCTCAGGCAAAAGAAATCGAAAAGGCCTACAACGACCTCAAGGCTACGCAATCTCAATTGATCCAGTCGGAGAAAATGGCCAGCCTCGGCGAACTCACGGCCGGCATTGCACATGAAATTCAGAATCCCCTGAACTTCGTGAACAACTTCTCGGAGATAAACAAAGAACTGCTTAACGAAATGAAGGAGGAGCTGGAACAAGGACGTATCGAAGATGCTAAAGGGATTGCCAAAAGCGTCATCGACAACGAGGAGAAAATCCTTTTCCATGGCAAACGTGCTGACTCTATCGTTAAAGGAATGCTGCAGCACAGTCGCGCCAGCAGTGGTGTTAAGGAACCAACCGATATCAATGCGCTGGCCGATGAATACCTGCGCCTTGCGTATCATGGTTTGCGCGCCAAAGACAAATCATTCAATGCCGGCATGAAAACCGAGCTCGACCCCAGCCTCGGCAAAGTCAATGTTGTGCCACAGGACCTCGGACGGGTGATCCTGAACCTGATCACCAACGGATTTTATGCCGTTACCGAGAGAAAGCGATCGGAATCCAACGGTTATGAACCTACGGTGACCGTCATCACGAAGAAAGCAGGCGATAAAGTAAAGATCACCGTGAAAGACAATGGAAACGGCATCCCCCAACATATACTCGACAAGATTTTCCAACCCTTCTTTACCACCAAACCGTCCGGTCAGGGCACAGGTCTTGGGTTAAGCATGAGTTATGACATCGTGACCAAGGTACACGGCGGTCAGATCGATGTCGATACGCAACCGGGGCAGGGCACTTCGTTCATCATCACTATTCCCAATAAGCCATCATGAAAATATTAGTTGTCGACGACGAGCAGGACATTCAGGTATTGTTTGAACAGCGGTTTCGGAAAGAGATCCGGGATAAACGCGTAGAGTTCGTTTTTGCGTTCTCCGGTGAAGAAGCATTGATTTGCATGAGTAAAATGGAGCATGAAGCCGTTCTCATCCTTTCCGATATCAACATGCCCGGGATGAACGGTTTTCAATTGCTGGAGCAACTAAAAAAGAAATATCTAAAGCCGCCTCCCATCGTGATGATGATCACGGCCTATGGCGATACCGAGAACCATCGCATTGCGAAGGAACTTGGGGCTGATGATTTTCTCACCAAGCCGGTAGACTTCACCGTCCTCAAGGAAAAGCTAAACCTGGCCAGCACATGACCAAGATCCTCGTAGCGGATGATGAGGCTGATCTCGAGGTGCTGATCCGGCAGAAATTCCGGCAGAAGATTCGTGACCAGAAATACACGTTTGTCTTCGCGATCAACGGGGTGGATGCTCTGAAGAAAATGGAAGAGCATCCTGACATCGCCATCATCCTCAGTGACATCAATATGCCGGAGATGGACGGGCTTACACTCCTCACCAAGCTCAACGAACTGTCCCCCCTCTCCCGGACTGTCATGGTATCTGCCTATGGCGATATGGACAACATACGCACCGCCATGAATCGCGGTGCTTTTGACTTTGTCACCAAGCCGGTCAACTTTGAGGACCTGGAGGTGACCATGGAGAAAACCATCCGGCATGTCAACCAAATCAAGGAAACGCTACAAGCCATCAAGGAGAACAACATCCTGAAGATGTACGTCGATGCCAACGTACTCAACTTCATGGGCACGCGCGAATATGAACAGTCGCTCATGGCCAGCGAAACTGCCGACGCGACCGTGGCCTTCATTGATATCTGCGGCTTTACCGCCATCAGTGAAAAGGAATCACCCGACACCGTGGTCAAGCTGCTGAACCAGTACTTTGAACTGATTGTACAAGAGATCATTGCCCAAAAAGGAATCGTTGACAAATTCATGGGCGATTGTGTGATGGCTGTATTCAAAGGTGAGTACAACGTCGACCGTGCCGTGGATGCCTCGCTGGCCATTCGCAAGCGCATCGACAGCCTTCCGAAAGAAGGGAACTTTACGCCCCGCGTTTCTATTGGAATCAACACAGGCGAGATGGTATCCGGAAACATCGGGTCTGCCAGCCTGAAACGTCTTGACTATACCGTTATCGGTGATGCGGTGAATACTGCGCAGCGTCTCCAAAATGCGGCGAAAGAAGGCCAGATTCTGATTTCAGAACCTTGCTACCAGAAGATCAAAGATTCATTTCATTGCAATAAAGTCGGCGACATTTTACTCAAGAACAAGAGCAATCCTGTGACGGTGTACGAAGTCTTGGGCTAATGCGGCCAAGACAAAGGCATACATTTAAATTTCTTTGCACGATGAGGTTAGCTGCACTCATACTATTCGTATCGCTGGTCCGCATCCAATCCACACCGGCTCAACCCAATATCATTGTTGTTCTTGTGGATGACATGCGCTGGGATGAATACGGTAAGGCCGGACACGCCTACATCAAGACTCCGGCTATTGACCGCGTGGCCACGGAAGGAATTACGTTTACCAACGCGTTCTGCTCCACCCCACTGTGCTCACCCAGTCGTGCTAATTTTCTTACCGGACAGTATGCACACAACAACGGAATCATAGACAACACCGCCCGTGACACACAAAGTCATCAGCTACAGACATTTCCAAGGGCTCTCGATGCGGCGGGCTATGAGACAGCTTTTTTCGGCAAGTGGCATATGGGCAATGACGATTCCCCCCGTCCGGGGTTTGACCATTGGGTGTCCTTGAAAGGACAAGGCGAAGCCACAGACCCCAATCTTAATATCAATGGTAACCGGCAAGTGATCAAAGGATATGTGACGGACATTCTCACGGAACAGGTGGTTCAGTTCATGGAAAAGAAGCGATCGGCACCCTTCCTCGTTTATCTTTCACATAAAGCGCTTCATCCAAATTTGGTACAGCGGGACGACGGTTCATCCGTCAATATTGGTGAGGGTGGCTTCATTGCTGCCGATCGTCACAAAGGGTTGTACGCAACATCCGTGTTCAAACGAAGGCCCAACAACGGAATACCTCCTACCGATAAGCCTGCACTCATGCGCAAGATTGGCGATCTGCCACCACTCGGTCCGCAAACAGCCACGGCTGAGCAAACCATCCGTGACCGTGCTGAAATGCTGATGGGTGTTGATGAGAGCCTGGGAAGGATCATGGCAACGTTGACTGCGCTAGGGCAATTGGAGAATACCATCATTGTGTTTACCAGTGACCACGGCTACTGGTACGGAGAACATGGGCTGGATTTCGAACGCCGCTTGGCTTACGAAGAATCTATCCGAATTCCGTTGCTGATTCGTTATCCAAAAGCCATAAAAGCCGGCAGCTCTTCCTCCAACATGGTTCAAAGCATCGACCTCGCTCCCACCTTGCTTGGCCTTGCCGGTGCTTCATCATCCACCCCACGTGATGGCCGGTCTCTTGTCCCGCTGTTCAAAGGCACAGCACCAAACTGGCGGTCGTCTATACTCATCGAGTACTATAGCGACACTGTTTTTCCGAGAATGTTCAAGATGGGCTACAAGGCGGTAAGAACAGAACGATACAAATATATTCGGTACGAAGACCTTATGGGCATGGACGAGTTGTATGACCTGCAGACCGATCCTTATGAGTTGAATAATCTTATGGGCTCACCGGCAGGAACCTCTTTACTACAAAGTTTGCAAGCCGAACTCAATGCACTTTTGGATATTCCGGAAAGGCGATAACAGCTAAACCTCATTCTCAGGATCAGACTAACCCATCCTTGCCCTATGACCAATTCTCAACAGCAAGAGCATCGTCGACTCTTACTCAAGTTTTTACTTGGCAGTCCGCTACTTTCGCTCGCATCATGCTCGACATCGCCGGAAAACACCACTACGGTCAAGGCCCTATCCGACTTTATCACCACAGCATCGGATGCACTGGATGTCTTTGATTTTGAGAAACTGGCCAAAAGTAAACTTCCCACTGCGCACTATGGATACCTGTCTACCGGCGTTGACGGCGACAGAACCCTTCAGGCCAACCGGGATGCATTTGAACATGTCAAGCTGAGGATGCGTCGACTTATTGATCCGACAAACGTCGATATGCGCGTGACCCTTTTCGGAAGGGAATATCCAACGCCGATCTATTTGACACCGCTGAGCAGTCAGCGGGCCTTTCACGAAGACGGAGAACTGGCAACGGCACGCGCGGCGAAAACACAGAATCACCTCATGGCGCTTTCGACGGTAACTACCACCTTGCTGGAAGACGTAACCTAGGAACGCGGGGCGCCGGTATGGTACCAACTCTACGCCCTCAATGATTGGGAGGCAACCAAAGACATGATTCGGCGCGCCGAAGATGCCGGCTCCGAAGTACTCATCTTCACCGTCGACGTCGCTGCGGGCAGGAACACAGTGACCCTGGAGCGCATGTCCCGCATCGACACCCGTGACTGCACCAAATGCCATAGCGATAATCGGTTTGAGCGCAAGCCGATGGTTTCTAAAAAGAAGGGAATTGAATTCGAAAAAAAACTCACCTGGGATTATGTAGACAAACTCAAGGCGACTACCAAACTAAAACTCGTAATCAAGGGCCTTGAAACCGCCGAAGATGCACAATTGGCGATGCAACACGGGGCCGACGGTATAATCATTTCCAACCATGGCGGAAGGGCCAGCGAGACCGGTCGCGGTACGCTCGATTCACTACCTGAAATGGCCGCTGTGGTAAACAAGAAAATACCACTCCTTATCGACGGAGGTTTCCGTCGCGGAACGGATATCTTCAAAGCGCTGGCCCTTGGCGCCGACGCCGTCGGAATTGGCCGCCCCTACATCTGGGGACTGGCATCCTTTGGACAAGAGGGCGTTGAGGCTGTGCTTCAAATTCTCCGTGATGAGCTTTACATGGTGATGGGACAAGCGGGAACAGCGACGGTTAAGGAGATCAATCGCTCATACATCGCTTAGTGAATTCGTTGATTGGGTGATTCGTTGATGAGTTAGCGTCCAGACTAGCCATGGGCCACTGGCAACCAACAAAGAGCTACCTTTGCTCCCCATGAACGTACCGACACCTCTTCCTACGACTGCCGACCTCCTGAAAAACCTCTCTATTGAGGTCTTGAATGCCATGCAGGAAGCTGCTATCCGGAAGGCGGCTCTTGCTCCCAATCTGATGCTGCTGGCTCCAACAGGCTCAGGAAAAACGATAGCTTTTCTCATTCCCGTCATCCAGCAGCTATCCAGCGACGTCAATGCCGTTCAGGCCTTGATTGTTACTCCTTCACGCGAACTGGCTTTACAGATCGAGCAGGTATTTCGCTCCATGAAATCGGGCTTCAAGGTGAGCTGCTGCTATGGCGGGCACTCCATGAGTGTGGAGCAAAACAGCTTGAGTGAAGCGCCTGCCGTAATCATTGGAACACCAGGGAGATTGGCCGATCATATCTTCCGAAAATCGTTCAATCCGCGCACAGTGAAAATGGTGGTGCTGGATGAATTCGACAAGTCATTACAGATGGGTTTTCAGGATTCGTTGAGCCTGATCTTCAAAGCCCTGAGCGGCCGGCAGCGCCACATTCTGACATCGGCGACACGCACGCATGACTGGCCGGACTTCATCCCCTTTACCCGGCCGGAGACCGTCAACTTCCTTCTTGACGAGGCTGCTTCAAAATTGAAAATCAGTATCGTTCACACCAAGAGCATCGATAAAGTGGAAACACTGATGAAACTGGTGGCCAGTTTCAATCAGGAAGTGACGCTGGTATTCTGTAACCACCGAGAAGCCGTGGAAAGGATCAGCGCACTGCTCACTCAACACAAATTTGCTCATGGCATTTTGCATGGCGCTATCGAGCAAATCGACCGTGAAAAAAACCTCATCAAGTTTCGCGGTGGTGCACACAATGTATTGGTCGCTACCGATCTCGCTTCCCGCGGATTGGACATTCCTGAAATCCGGCATGTTGTCCACTACCAGTTACCGCCCAAAGAAGAAGCCTTCCTGCATCGAAACGGCCGAACAGCCAGAATGCACGCCGACGGTCAGGCCTACCTCGTATTGGCTAACGATGAGAAGCTTCCTGATTACATGGACAAAGACATCCCCGAACTGGTTCTTGACAAAGCGCTCAAACTCCCTCCTCCGCCACAATACGACTGTCTCTACTTTGGCGCTGGGAAGAAGAACAAAATCAGTAAGGGTGACATTGTTGGTCTCCTCACAAAGAAAGGCGGGCTCCAGCCAGCTGACATTGGCTTGATTACAACGCTCGATTTTTCGACCTACGCTTGCGTCAAGCGATCTCTGGTCAGTAAGGCACTGGCCAATATCAGGAATGAAAAACTGAAGGGATCCAGGGTGAAGATCGAAGTTGCCAATTAGGACTGCGCTAATCAGCTAGATTAGTTAATCCTCTAATCAAAGCGCTTTCCCCGACTCCAGTATCTTCACTGACTGTTCGACCAGACGCTTGCTCTCTTCATTTGGTGCTTGCGCAACGGCCATTCGTCCGTGTTCAAGTGCTTTCTTTAAATCGCCCATGGCCGAGTAACCACGCATCATGCCGACATTGGTTGGCCAGGCGCCCTTATTCTTCTTGTAGTTCTTCTCAAACACCGCCATGGCCTCTTTCGTTTTCTTTTCATTGAGCAACTGTCGGCCATACTGATGCATCTCTGGCGCGGAGGCGTTTTCCAATGCCACCTGCATAATTTTGTCCGATTCTGCCTGCTGGTTCAATTTGGCAAGTAATCCTGCTTTGGTCGACAACGCACTGAATGTATTCACACGACCAAAATTTGGGTCCACGACAACGTTGATCCACGACAATGCTTCCTCATAGTTTACATTGTTCCGAAGGCACCACGATGCCGCTGCCTCAAGACTGGGGGGATCAAAACCCAGGGCACCACTCAGCTGCGTCCTGATGGAAGCCAGGGATGTGCCAACCAAGTCCACTTCTACTGTGAAGGGTATCCGCCACCGCTCCCACTCCAGTGCTACTTCAACGGATCGATCCGTCTCCTTTGAAAAGATATAGTCAAGCCGCTCACGACTTTCCTTCACGTCTTTCTGTTGCCGGGTAGCCACACGAAGTACGTCCAAGTTCTTGTTGTAGAAGTAACTTCCCCATCCCTGGGTATTCTTGTTAAAGATGAGCGTGCACGAATCTTGATACAGTGCAATGAAGAACCCATAATTTCCCGCAGCCAATTTCTTTCCGTTGATCATCACATCGGTTGAAAAGGAGATGGTGGTACTCTCGTTGGCACCGGCTCGCCAGGGTGACTCCACATTCGATCCAAAGCCAAGCACACTGAATCCATACCAGGCAATTGGTGTTCCCCAAATCTTCCCTTCGCGACCCTTTACGCCTGGAGCATTCCAGTTGATTTCAATATCGGTCACCCCCACTCGGGTACCCGTGCTGCGCTTGAGGTTGGTCCCACCCTCGGGAAGTCGGATCGCTTGCGCCATAACGGCTGCCTGCAGGGTCAAAAAGACAAGAGCGGAAAGTACAATTCGGGTAAAGAGCTTCATAGGAATGTGGATTAGTGTATGGATAGCATCCAGAATGCTGTCTTTTACGCAAAGTGCACCATAAAGTTCTTACAAAGGCTGCAGTACCTATCCCCCATCATCAATATCCCCCAGGATTGGTGTGAATGAACCCAGTTTGTATCTTTGATAATGTCCTCACTCCTTCAGGCTCAGCCCCGACTTCACCACCTTGGTGACTTCCAGAATATCCTTGAAGCCAAATGAAGACGCTATGACCTGGATAAAAAGAAGTATGGTGTCCTAACTTCAAATTGGAATACATTTAAAACCTGCTACCATGAAAATCAGTGCATACGTAATCATCCTTGTGTTCGCCCTTTTCTTTTGGACGGACACAGCACAAGCGCAGACGGACGATGACCTTGAAGCCCTTGCCAACCAAACGTGCGAATGCATTACCGGCAAGAACCTTGACCTTGCACAGAAGATGCAGGTTCAAACCCAGTTGGGGATCTGCATGCTGGAAGCAGCGGGGAAACTCAATATCAATATGGATGGATGGAGCACCGATGATATGCGCCAATTTGGTGAAAAGGTTGGCATTCGGATGGCCACCAAATGCCCATCCATTTTTCAGGCATTTGCCAATGCCGCTGAAGAAACGAAAACCGATGATGTCGAGGTCCACGGCAAGATCAAGTCTGTGGAGTTTGATGATTTTGCGACGCTTGTCGTCCGCGAAAACGAAGGTAAAGAACATCGAATGCTCTGGATCACTTACTTCACTGGATCTGATGATTTTGTTGCCAACCCAAAGTTGTTGGTAAACAAGACAGCCACGGTTACTTACCAACTTGTGGATGTTTACATACCCAAGAGCAAAAGCTACATTACATCCAAACTGATAACGAAGCTTAGTGTGGAGTAGTGCT
>CAYMPU010000094.1:0-16169 GCA_964392375.1 uncultured Ohtaekwangia sp.
AATACTCAATCTCTTCCGGGGTCAGCTTCCTGAAGGTCACTCGGGTAGCGTCATCGAACAGGTCATGTTTCTCCGCACCCATAAGGCAGACAGCTGTGATCACCTTGTGCGTCTTCCCGGCCAGCTGTGAAAGCATCTGGATGGCCTCCTGCCGGTCGCCGGGCTTATTCAGGATACGGCCGGCGAGAATAACCACAGTGTCGGCGGTGATGACAATTTCGTCGTTGAGTTGTGCTTTGAATGTCTTGGCCTTTTCTTCGGCGAGGAATCGGGGCACCATTTCCGCCGGCATAAAATCGGGGAACCGCTCATCGCTGGTAGGCGCCTGAACCCGGAAGATGTAGCCAGCCTCTTTCATCAGGAATTGGCGGCGTGGCGACGTCGAGGCGAGGATGAGAGGACGAGTGAGCGTCATCATGCGAAAGGGGAGAATGGCGGCATGGCGAAGTTTTCTTCCCGTATGGAGCTGAAGAGAAACCCGCAAATGATTTTGGGGTAGAAGTAGGTAGACTTCTGCGGCATGGTGAAGCCGCTCAGCGTAACCTTCTTCACATCTTCCATGGCAATGTCTTGCGTGATGATCGCCATCTGGGCATCATCACGGGCTACCTTGGCCAGGCAGTCGCTGAAGCTACGGTCGAAGCTGATGTGCGGCGACTGGCGCTGCTCTTTGCCAGGGATGCCGAGTGCACGCTCAATGATGTAGTGGTGCATGACGGTGAGGTCCAGCCGCTTGATCTCGTCGGGAAAAGGCCAATGAAAATCCAGAAAGGCCTCCGGGATCAAACGAATCTTGTAGCTGTTTTCCTTGAACACGAGGCCAAAGGCCCATGGTTTGCCAAGGATGATTTCATACAGTGAGTCAGGCTCTTCCACCGGCTTGATGGTGAAGAACGGCGCGAGCTTACGTAAAACCTTCTCCTCGCTGAAGTCATCCAACCCATGGATGAGGCGGTGGGTGGGAAGGATTCTCAAGTCGTCTGATTCCATGTTGGTCAGAAACATGAGGTGAAAGTTAAAACCCTCGTTTCCCGTACTCGACGATGTCGTCATGCGGTGTTTCAGCGCCAGTGAGCCCTCATAGCGATGATGCCCGTCAGCAAGGATGATGGTCTTGCCGGCAATGACGTCCATGAATTTTTTGATGATACGAGCATCCTGGATCAACCCCATGACATCCCGCACACCCTGGTAGTCCTCGGTTACGTAAATGGGATTGGCGATCGCCTCGTCCATGTACTTTTCCAGTTCAAACGAGGGGTCAGCGTAGAGCCCATGGGTAGGGCTCACATGCAGCATGATTTTTTCCAGCAGTTCGGCCCGATCATTGACCGAACTGGGGATGGTATTCTCATGACGCAGAATGACTTTTTCATCCCATTCATAGGTGCGGATGTTGCTGATGAATCCCTTGCGGCAGTACTCTTTGGGTGAACCAGAAAGTGTGAAGTACTGATAGTAGACGTAGATGGCCGGGAGGGGGTCAGCCACCAGCACGCCGTCCTGCTTCCATTGCTGCAGCGTGTCATAAGCGGCCTGTGCGGGCTCTGGTCCCAACGGCACGGAAAGATGTATACTATTCAGCGGGTTCTTGTAGAGTGTCTGCCGTTGCTTTTCAGAAACGACGTCGAACAACGGAGATGTCAGGGTCTCTATCTCCCGCGTAAGCTCACGGTTGTAGCGCCATGCCCGGAAGGGTCTGATTTCAGCCATGGACTGTTGTTGTTGACGTAAGACTCCTCAAGATTTCAGTTGCGACGGTTTTGCTTCCATTTGCTGACGGCGACACCGTTGGAGGCCATGGATGTCGTGCTTGACCGCTCTGCGAAAACCGTTACGGCCAGGGCGGCAGCGATGGTATCAAGGTCCTGATCATCGGTCTTCTTACGAAGGAACTCCGGCTTGAAATGTTGTTCGACAAACTTCGTATCGAATTTTCCTGACCGGAAGGCGGGATGCTCCATGACGAAGCGGCAGAAGCCCAGCGTGGTCTCCACACCGGTGATCTGGTAGTCGTCGATGGCTCGTATGGTCTTTTCAATGGCTGCCTCCCGCGTAGTAGCATGACAGATCATCTTGGCAATCATGGGATCGTAGAAGAACGAGATCGTCATGCCTTCTTCAAAGCCGTCGTCGACACGAATGCCGTGGCCCTGAGGGCGGCGATAGGTCTTGAGGGTTCCAATATCGGGGAGGAAGTTGTTGGTGGGATCCTCGGCATAGACGCGCACCTCGATGGCGTGGCCGTTGATCTTCAGATCACTTTGCTTGAACGGGAGCACCGAACCTTCTGCGATGCGGAGTTGGAGGCTGACGAGGTCAAGCCCAGTGATTTCTTCCGTCACGGGATGCTCTACTTGTAATCGGGTGTTCATCTCAAGGAAGTAGAAATTCATGGCCTCATCGAGGATGAATTCTACGGTGCCTGCGTTGAAGTATCCGCAAGATCGCGCAGCATTGACGGCCGCTTCCCCCATCTTTTCGCGCAGCGCTGGGGTAAGGATGGAGGAGGGAGCCTCTTCCACAACCTTTTGGTGACGACGCTGGATGGAACACTCGCGCTCAAACAAGTGCACAATGTTGCCATGTTGGTCGCCGAGAATCTGGAACTCAATATGACGAGGCTGTGTGACATACTTCTCGATGAATACCGAGCCATCGCCAAAGGCCGATATGGCTTCGCTGACAGCGCGTTCCATCTGCTCCTCAAATTCAGCTTCGTTGTTCACAACCCGCATGCCCTTACCACCGCCGCCCGCGCTGGCTTTGATGAGGACCGGGTATCCAATTTCCTTTGAGAGTTTCTTGGCTTTGGCAATGTCGCTGATGGGCTCTGCTGTGCCAGGCACAAGGGGTACCTTGAACTGTGCCGCAGCATTCTTCGCGGCGAGTTTGCTGCCCATGATGCGTATTGCTTTTGGGGGAGGGCCGACAAACAGCAGGCCGGCATCAATCACGGCCTGGGCAAACGCCTCGTTCTCAGAAAGGAATCCGTAGCCCGGGTGAATAGCGTCGGCGCCCAATTGCTTTGCGGCGGCGATGATTTTCTCTCCCCGCAGGTAGGATTCTGCCGAGGGTGGTGGGCCGATACAAACGGATTCATCAGCAAACCGTACGTGCAGCGCATGACGGTCGGCCTCACTGTAAACAGCAACCGTTTGAATGCCCATTTCTTTGGCGCTACGGAGCACGCGCAATGCTATTTCGCCTCGATTGGCGACCAGGAGTTTATTGATCTTCTTGTGTACCATGTGCGACTGCAATGCTAGGGAATAAATCAGTAATTCAGTAGAAATGGGCCTTATGCGAGCCGAATTGATGGACTTTCCCAATTTTCCCCTATTTTTGCGGAAATTTTAACGTTAACCCCGACCATGGTAGTAGACCTGTTTGACAAGCTTAAAATGGAGGCCGGCCCGCTGGCTAAGTATTCACATCTTCCCGACGACTACTTCTTCTTTCCCAAACTTGAAGGAGAGATCGGACCCCGGATGAATTTCATGGGGAAGCCCGTGCTCAACTGGAGTTTGAACAACTACCTCGGATTGGCCAACCATCCCGAGGTTCGCAAAGCCGACACTGACGCCACCACACAGTACGGACTGGCCAGCCCGATGGGCGCCCGGATGATGTCAGGAAACACGGTACACCACCTCGAATTCGAAAAGCAGCTGGCGAAATTCGTCATGAAGGAAGACGCCATGCTCCTTAACTTCGGTTACCAGGGTGTGTTCTCAACCATCGATGCACTCGTGGATCGAAAGGATGTTATCGTCTATGATGCCGAGTGTCATGCGTGTATCATTGACGGTGTACGCCTGCACATGGGCAAGCGCTTTGTGTATCCGCACAACAACATGGAGAACCTGGAGAAGCAGCTCCAACGTGCTACGAAACTGGCCGACGAGACGGGCGGCGGTATCCTAGTGATCACGGAAGGAGTTTTCGGTATGTCCGGTGACATGGGTGACCTGAAGGGAATTATTGAGCTGAAGAAGAAATACAAGTTCCGCCTGCTCGTCGACGATGCGCATGGTTTTGGAACGATGGGCAAGACCGGTGCCGGCGCGGGCGAGGAGCAGGGAGTTCAAGATCAGATCGATCTGTACTTCTCCACCTTCGCCAAATCCATGGCCAGCATTGGTGCTTTCATCGCCGGCGACAAGCGCATTCTCAAGTACCTGCGTTATACGACACGGTCACAGATTTATGCAAAGAGTCTGCCCATGCCACTGGTCATCGGGGGCATGAAACGACTGGAGCTTCTACGCACCAAGCCTGAGCTAAAAGACAAACTTTGGCAGATAACCAACGCTGTTCAGGACGGTTTGCGCGATAAAGGCTTCTACCTCGGACCCACGCGGTCGCCGGTAACTCCGGTGCTGTTTAAGGGGGGTGTCGGGGAGGCGGCCAACATGTCGATGGACCTCCGCGAGAACTTCCATATTTTCTGCTCTGTAATCGTGTATCCCGTTGTGCCTAAGGATGTTATCATGTTCAGGATCATCCCTACGGCGGCCCATACCATGGCCGATGTGGAGGAGACGATGACGGCCTTTTCTGCCCTAAAACACAAGCTTGACGAAGGGTTCTACCGCAAGGAAGAACTGGTCAGCGTGACCAAAGGAATGTAAAAAATATCGTTTTCTGCTTGTATTTAAGGCATTTTACATAACTTAGCGATAACAAAATCCCTTGTTTTAACCCTAAACTAAATAGCAATGAAAAAATTTGAAGAACTGAAAAGCCTGATTGCCTCCATCGAGAACGATGCTGACAAATTCTATAACAAGGGCAATAGTGCAGCCGGAACGCGCGTTCGCAAGGGCATGCAAGACCTCAAGAACCTTGCTCAGACGATCCGTGCTGAGGTTCAGGAGCTCAAGAACAAAGAGGCCAAATAAGCCTTTATCGATAGTAGTCTTCCGACTACACAAGAAAGGGACGCCGGTTTACCGGGGTCCCTTTTTTGTTGCCTGCGTGATTGCGCGAATCTTCCTCACAAGGGCATCAGAGGCCTGTATGAGCGGCAGACGCACGTTGGGGCCGCAGATACCCATCTCATACAATAGTTGTTTTACGCCCACAGGATTGCCTTCCTCATACATCGGGGCGTTGATATCCACCAGCTTGAAAAGTTCTTTCTGTGCTTTGGCGTAATCGCCAGAGAATGCAAAGTCCTTCATCTTCTTGAAAACAACCGGATAGGCATTGGCCAGCACACTGATAACACCAACACCGCCGATAGCATAGATTGGTAGGGTGAGCAGGTCGTCACCGGAGATCAGCATGAAATCGGATGGCTTGTCCATCGCGATCTTCATACACTGCTCCAGATTTCCCGATGCTTCCTTGACGCCAACGATGTTTTTGTGCTTCGCCAACCGCAGCGTTGTGGATGCGGCAAGGTTAGAAGCAGTCCGTCCCGGCACATTGTAGAGTATCACCGGCCTCGGACTTGCATCGGCGACGAAATGGAAATGGTGGACGATGCCCTCTTGTGAAGGCTTGTTGTAATAGGGACTCACGGATAATATCGCTGCGATGGAACTAAAGTCTGTGTCCTGGATCTCCTCGAGAACGGCCGCGGTGTTGTTGCCCCCGATGCCGTAGACAATGGGTAGGTTCTTCCGATTGTTCTTGATGACAAAGGCCAGCACCTTTCGTTTTTCCTCTTTTGATAGCGTTGCCGATTCCCCTGTGGTGCCCTGCACAACCAGGTAATCCACGCCTTTGGATACGTGAACGAGCAGCCTTTTTAGTGAAGCAAAGTCGATGTTGCCAGATTCATCAAATGGAGTGACCAGGGCGACCCCGGTGCCATGGAGTGTTTTCATTAGCGAAGCTGCTTGGTGTACTTGTACATGTTGTCGATGAGGCCTTTGGGGGTACCGTTGCCGGCAATCATGAATTCAAAGAAGGGTTCGTAGCCCTCCACATGTCGTCCTACACGGCAATGCGCCCTGCTGTTGGCGAGCACATTCAATACCAGGGGGTTGGGCTCCTGATCAATGTAGAAAATGTAGTCGAATGGAGTCTCACTGAATTTCTGTGCCTGCGGGTTGTTGATACGGCCCCAAAAGCTAAGATCTTCGATGGTAAAGAAATCGAACAGGAACTCGTAGTTGTCTTTTTTCTTGGGCAGAAACTCCAAGACTTTTACCTGCTTGCCGTCCTGTTCGAGGTGGCGTACAAACTCCTTGACATCGTCATGCTTCTGACGATCTTCTACACTGAAGATGACGCCCACCAGATTGGATTTCTTGTAGGGGGTACTGGCGCGCAGGCTCTTGTTCTTGCGCAGTGCCTTTTCGGTTCGCCAGCGAAGGAAGGTTTGTTTCAAATCAGGGTTCTTTGCGTCGCTAAATTATCGGAATTTTATCCCTTTAACATCTTTTGAAATGCTTCTTCCGAAATAATCTTCACCCCCAACTTTTCGGCTTTCTCGCGTTTGGCTGGCCCCATATTCTCGCCAGCAACCAGAAAGTCGGTCTTGCCGGTAACGCCCGAGAGCACACGGCCACCATGCGCAACGATGACATCCTTGATTTCGTCCCGCTCGTAGTTGGCGAATGTGCCTGAGACCACAAACGATTTGCCCTCGAGAACATCGCTCACCTTGGGGGCCTCCTGGTAGGTTGATTCCATGTGAAGTCCTGCCCGCTTGAGTCGCTCCACTTCCTTACGATTTTGCGCATCTTTGAGGTAAGCAACCACACTCTGCGCGATAACTTCGCCGACTTCAGGAGCCTGGAGGAGTTCGTCCATGGTTGCTTTGGCAAGGTTGTCCATGGTCTTGAAGTGACGCCCCAGCTTTTCCGCCACCGTTTTACCAACGTACCGGATGCCGATGGCGAAGAGGACAGACTCGAAAGGCGCGTTCTTCGATTGTTCGATTCCCTGGAGCAGGTTCTTGGTGGAGAGTTCTTTAAATCCCTCCAGTTGCATGATGTCTTCCTTCTTTAGGTCATAGAGGTCCGCAGGACTCTTGAGCAGTCCAAGGTCAAACAATTGCTTGATGGTCATCTCGCCCAGCGAATCGATATCCATGGCCTTGCGTTGGATGAAGTGCTCGATGCGGCCTTTGATCTGTGGCGGGCAGCCCTTGTCATTGGGGCAGTAATGTGCTGCTTCGCCTTCTCTGCGGATTAACCCCGTGCCACACTCCGGGCACTTGGCGATGTATTTCAACGGCTTATTTGACGCGCTGCGCTTAGGCAGGTCGACACCCGTAACCTTTGGAATGATTTCTCCGCCTTTCTCTACAAAAACAAAATCGCCGATCCTCAAATCCAGGCGTGCGATCTCATTGGCATTGTGCAAAGAGGCGCGCTTGACTGTCGTTCCCGCCAGGAGCACAGGATCCAGTTCGGCAACGGGAGTGACAGCCCCTGTGCGCCCAACCTGATAGGTGATCCCATTCAGCCGGGTGCTAGCACTTTCCGACTTGTATTTGTAAGCAATCGCCCACCGTGGACTTTTCGCGGTAAAGCCAAGTCGTTGTTGCTGTTCCAGGCTGTTTATCTTAATCACTACGCCATCGGTTTCCAGCGGTAAACCATGCCGGCGGCTTTCCCAATGATCGATGTACTCAAATACATCTTCGATGGTCTTGCACTTCTTGTATGTGGGCGACACCTGAAAGCCCCAGGCCTCCAGTTTCTTGATGGCGGCATCGTGAGTTTCTACACCCAGTTCTTCGCCCAGGAGGTAATAGGTAAAGCAATCCAGTCGCCGTTGCGCCACGATGGAAGAGTCCTGCATCTTCAATGTACCCGAAGCCGTGTTGCGCGCGTTGGCATAGGTCTCTTCGCCAATGTCTTCGCGTTCCTTGTTCAGTCGCTCAAATTCCTTCTTGGGAAGAAAGACTTCACCTCTGACTTCAAATGCCTCAGGAATATTCTTGCCCTTTGCTTTTAATGGGATACTGCGAATGGTTCTGACGTTGTGCGTCACATCATCGCCCCGCACCCCGTCGCCGCGGGTGACACCGCGAACGAGGATCCCGTTTTCGTAGCCGAGGCTGATGGAAACCCCATCAAACTTCAGCTCACAGAAGTATTCATACGAGTCGCCATCCAGCCCTCGGGCCACACGGCCATCGAAGTCCTGGAGTTCCTCCCGCGAGTAGGTATTGCCCAGCGACAGCATGGGATATTTGTGGACGACTGTTTCAAACTCCTTGGAAATGGTTCCGCCAACACGTTGGGTAGGGGAGTCAGGCTGCTTCAAGGCAGGGAATTCTTTCTCCAGCAGGTTCAGCTCCTCGAGGAGTTTGTCGAATGCCTGGTCGCTGATTTCAGTCTTGTTTTTCTGGTAGTAGAGGTCGTTATGATAGTTGATCTCATCGGTCAACTTCTCGATTTTTTTCCTGGCTTCGGTGGGGGTCATAGAGGTTCAAATATGGCTAATTGGATATTGAAGTTCAACAGTTTGAGGGTTCAACAGTTGAACAGTTCAGGGTTCCAAATTGATACAGAGAAACGCACCCTTCGGGTCAAGTATATTCAAATTGTCTGGACCTTGATTCGCTTGATTTGAGGATTGCTTGATTGGTGCACATAATGGATCGACAAGTGTGCTGCAATAAAACCTTATATTCGGTGGTTAATTACCCCAAACCACTTAACAAATGTTCCAAGCAGCAACCCCAGTAGACCGACGAAATTTCCTCAGGGCATCGGCAGTTCTTACTGCCGGTCTACTCACCAGCACTGAAATCCAGACGGAGGCGCACAGCCCATCGGAAGGTGATGAACTCCTTGTCATCGGACCTATGGAAGGTTACTCGCCGCTGATAGGGACTTTGGTATCCATGTTGAACTATAATCGGGAGACCGTTATTGACATTGTAAAATCACTGACCAAAGAACAATTGGACTATCTCCATGATGAGAAGGCAAACACCATTGGCGCTTTGGTTCTTCACCTTGGCGCAACGGACAAGTTTTACCAAATCAACTCTTTTGAGGGAAGGCAAGACCTTAATGATGCCGAGAAGATGTTGTGGGAGGCTGCCATGAACCTTGGCGAGCAGGCCCGAAAAGCCATAAAGGGACATAATGCTGATTACTACCTGGACAGGATTGGTGGAGTACGCCAGCAAACACTAGAGCAACTTAAGAAGAAGGATGATGCGTGGCTGTTGGCCTTGGATCCCATCTGGTCGAAGCAAAGACCAGTAAACACATTTTGGAAGTGGTTCCACGTTTGTGAGCACGAAGCCAATCACCGCGGCCAAATTGCTTGGTTAAGAAGCCGGCTTCCGGGTGCAAAGCCAGGCAAGGATTAAACCTAAAGACGACTAACCAGCATTCCTTTGCGGCTCTGCGGCTTTGCGAGAGAAAAGTTTCACGTAGAGATGCTAAGACGCAGTAAGGCGCAATGGGTTGCTATTAATTTGTACTTTTAGTCTACAAAACCAGAAACGAAACCTATGAAAAAGTTATCAGCAGAATTCATCGGCACCCTTTGGCTGGTGCTTGGCGGATGTGGGAGTGCCGTGCTAGCTGGTGCTTATCCGGAGCTCGGGATTGGCTTTGCGGGTGTATCCCTGGCGTTTGGTTTAACGGTGGTGACCATGGCGTATGCCATCGGGCATATCTCTGGTTGTCATTTGAATCCAGCGGTGTCGATCGGACTCTGGGCAGGTGGTCGGTTCGACAAGAAGGAATTGGTGCCCTACATCATCGCGCAGGTGTTGGGAGCGATTGCCGGCGCGGGCGTCCTCTATGTGATTGCATCTTCGAAACCCGGTTTTGAGCTGGGTGATTTTGCTGCCAATGGTTGGGATGCCCATTCACCCGGTGGATACGGTATGGTGGCTGCGTTGATTACCGAAGTGGTCATGACCTTCATGTTTCTCATCATCATCCTGGGTGCAACACATTCCAATGCTCCCAAAGGAATGGCTGGCCTTGCAATTGGACTAGGACTGACGCTTATCCATCTCATCAGCATCCCGGTAACAAAGACCTCCGTGAACCCTGCGCGAAGCACGGGTGCAGCCTTGTTTGCGGGTGATTGGGCTATCGGGCAGTTGTGGTTGTTTTGGGTTGCGCCGATTGTTGGGGCTTTACTGGCGGGTTTTGTGTATACGTGGATGTCGGCAGAGAAAGAATAGAGGCCTGCCTATGCGAGAATTGTATCACGCAGAGACGCAAGGACGCAAAGAATGGCATAAACTCTCCTTTGCGACTTAGCGCCTTTGCGAGAGAAAATTCCCTAATCAAACCCAATGTCTGAACATCAGAAAAGGAGGGATTTCCAACCCACGAAAGCGTTAAGACAGCAACTGGAGGATCTGCAGGCGAATGTGCGGCCCTTGCATTACGAACAGGATGTTCCCTTGACACCAAAAGACCGTGCGATGATCAGGGGCCTCTTCTTTAAGATCACGCTTTTTTGCATCATTCTTTCCATACCCTTTGCCGGAGTTCTTTACTTTTTTCGCACCGAGGAGACCGTCATGGTGATCTGCGGACTGGCGCTGGTCTGTTTTGTTTATGTCATTGGGCGGGCGGGGTATCAGCTGGGATCAAACCTCAAAGCCGGAAAGAAGGTAGTTGTACGGGGCATCATCACCGATCGATTTACCCGCAAGGAGTACGGACCCGCTGATGAGGATGGCAAGCGACCGGAGAAGATGGTTTCGTACTTTCAGGTAGGCTCTCGTGAGTTTCGGGTGGACCGTGGAATTTATGCGGATCATAAAGTGGGGGAGGCTATCGAGTTGCACTATATTGCTTCATCGCAGGGGAAGCCGTACTTCCTGTTTCATAAACGGTTGGAAGGTGCGGGTCTCACAAAACATTAACGGCAAGTATCCTATGGGTCAGCAGGAGAAACTTGAATTCGGAAGAATAACCATTTTCGGACATCGTGTTGATAAACTAAAATCGTTCTATGTTGACAACTTTGGTCTTTCTGTTGTGGAAGAAATTGCGGATCAGTGGATCGTCTTAAACGCAGGTCATGTTGAAATAGCAATTCATAAAATCGGACAAGGATATGGACCTGAAGCTGGAAAAGAATTCAGAGCGGAGAGCAACACAAAATTGGTTTTTTACATAGTCGGCAATTTAGAGAGCTTTCGTCAGCGACTTGTTGACAGGGGAGTTGCTATGGGGGATGTGAAGTCATTTGAAGGCATTGATTCACTATTTTGTGATGGAGAAGATCCGGAGGGGAATGTCTTTCAAATAGAACAAAAGCTGGGATAAAGAGCCTACTGTGTAAGTAATGAGAGTACCCTGCGCTATATGTTTTTACCTGCTCTTGCTGGCCGGCTGCAAGAGTCCGTCGCCCAGGATGACAACGGGTTGCCAACCTATCGCCAATCAATTCGTCGCCGCCTTCTATTCGTTCAACAAAGATTCATTACAACATCTGCTTTCCAGTGCTCGGGGTTCCCAACCCAGTATCCTATACTATCAGGAATGGGCAGAGTGCGGGAACTATGCAATCGTGGACCGGGGAAGTTGCATTCAAAAGAGTGATTCGCTTGTGCTCGTCCCTGTTACCGTAAAAGATGATTTGATAAACGCGCTTCAAATTGACTTCCATGTTACCGACACGTTTCATTTGACGATAGGCAATGGACAAATTCGTTCAGTAACCACTTCCTCCAACGACCCTGACGTATACTACGAAGCAAAGGAGTGGGTAAAGCAAAACCGACCCGAGCTGATTGAAAAGGCATGCGAAGGTATTTGGGATGGAGGGCCTACGCCCTGTGCGTGCGTTCAGGGAATGGTGAAGGGATTTGCTGCGTTTATGGAAAAGCAGCCTTTGTAGATCAGTGTTATCTGCTTGTTCTTAATCTGCGTTACCTGCGGGGGAAAGTAGCTTCAAAACCTCACAATCAAAGTTCCGCCATTCACGCCGGGGTAAAACCGGAAGGAGAGTCCGGAACTTCCGGGAGCCATAATCTTCCCGTTGTAAATCGTCATCGCTTTTTGCACATGCTTCTTGAATCCCACAGACAGCGGAATGCCGCCGACGATCAGGAGAGCAGCGCCACCGGCAGCCAATCCCCATTGCGGTTCCTGTTTGCCCCCAATTGCCTGGCCCAACGGCCAACCGATCATGAAGCCGCCAACAAAACCGACGAGCTGTGACATGTTGTAGTTTGACCTTGCCATGGCGGCTTCGTTATGCGATGCCGGGTTTCTTTCCAGTGCATCGAGTGCATTCTTTGGACGTATCTTCAGGGAACCCTGCCAAAAGGAGTTATCCTTCATCCAGATGGAGTCCTTGACCGTCCGTGTGACTTCGATCGTTGCATCCTCTACCCGTTCAGGCTCCACAATCTTTGCCGGCACCACTGCTTCCGCGGAAATCGGTTTAAGGTATTTTGTTTTCAGGAACACACCAATACCCTTCGTGCGAAGTTGCACAATGATCGTGGAGTCTGGGGCCACGCTCAAAAAACTCATCGAACTGATATCATGGTAGTTGTACGGACCATGGGTAGTCATGACGTGAATGTCTGTCAACGAAGTTAGTTCTGTACTGAGTTCAGACTGTACAACGAATTTGATCGTGACCGGCTGTGCCACAAGTGGGCAGGTCCACGTGAGGAGCAGGAAGAGTATCAGAGGTCTCATAAGCGTCAACATTTCCTGAATAAATATAAATAATTATCAGTATGGATGTGGCGAAGGAATTGATCCGAGAAATGCAAAGAAACACATTACATCAACGGCTAGCCAATCAAAGGATCATGTGCAATGCCCGCGACTTGTCGGGGGAAAAAATGTCGCGAAATCGCGTGGGAACCTAGAATTCCACGTTGACTTCCTTGGTAACTCCTTTTTCAATAATGATTAGTTCACTGGACTCCGTGATCGTTCCGGATTCCTTCTTGATCCGAAAATTGAATTTCATACCAGTGGTGGTCCTTGGAAACATTTTAAGCAAGACTTCTTTGGAGCTAGTGGTATACTCCCATGGAACACCAATGATCGTGAAGTTGATCACCTGGGGTATGCCCTGATAGAACAACGTGTCGGCATCGGCGGGATTGAGCTTTGAAATATTCAGCCGGATGTTCCCGGTTGCGCAAACGGTAAGGGTGTCCGTATTCACTGCCACAGAGTCGGCCGTACGATAGAAATGAATTGGCCATGGCATAATATCGATTTCGTCGCCATGACACGAAAGGAAGTATGCTCCTGTTGCGGAGATTGTGTAGGAGTCAAGGACAACAGAATCATCATAAGCAATCTTCATTTCATACTTACCAACTACGTTGGTTCGCGTGCTATCCTGAAGGCCGACAGATTGAAAGGTTCCTTTGCGCGTACCAAAGACAAGAACAGATACGTTGATATTACTCACTGGGGAATTGGTATCACCACTCCTTACCTGGCCCGAGAAAAATATGGACTTTTGAGGCCTGGCCTCTTCCCTGGCGCAGGAAGCAAGCAGTAGCCCGGCAAAGAGAACAACGAAGTAGCTGACGCGAATCATGGCGGTGGAGGCAAAGTTAAGCGGAATAAACCGCAGAGTCGCAGAGGCGCGGAGAAATGCAGGACGGCATGGTATCAGCGCAAATCTGCGTGCATTCAATCTGTGCGATCTGCGACCTGTCCGCCTGACCAGTCAACTGATTGATCAGGTGTAATGCCCGACGATCGGGCGGGAAAAAATGCCGCTTTAAATCGCTGCAGATAATAAAACCACCCCAACCACCCCCGCGGTCTCCGTCCTCAATCTATTCTTCCCCAAACTCACTTTCCGAAATCCACTTTCTAAAGCAGAGGCCAATTCCTCCGCGGTGAAATCCCCCTCGGGCCCAACCAGCAAAACGTAATTACCCCCAGGCTTCACCATACCAGCCAAATGATCCGGGTTGCTGTCATCCACATGCGCAATGAAGCGCTGCTCTTCGGTCACGGTTGTGAGGAATTCTTTAAAGGGAACCATGTCGACCACCTCCGGAAGCCAGCATTGTTTCGACTGCTTCATGGCGCTGATGGCAAGCTTCTGCAGGCGATCGAGAGAGATGGATGGGCGCTCAGAGGTTTTGCAACGAATGAAAGTGATCTTGTCAATGCCGATCTCGGTGACCTTCTCCACCAGCCACTCCATCCTGTCCATGTTCTTGGTGGGGGCGATGACGAGGTGAATACTGGACGAGCGCCTGGGAATGTCTTGCATTCCGGTGATCGTATATCCGGTCTTGCGCTCGTCAATGGTCGTGAGCGTTGCGTGGCAGTGGGTGCCCTTGCCATTGGTCAACTCAATCGTGTCACCCGCGCGCATGCGAAGGACGCGCGCGACATGGCGGGATTCTTCCGGAGTTAGATAAGGGTCGTTGAGATCGGGTTGATAGAACAGCGCCAACGGAAGGAGGGCTAACTGTAGGAGGCTACCAGGCTTTTCACCAAGGCAACGTACTCTTCCATGGCTTGGTCTTTGGTCTTGCCTTTCTTGCCTGACCAAGCATCGAACTTGGCAATGGCCTTGAAGTCAAAACCTCCCGGGCGCTCGCCGGAGACGTCGCCATCCGTGGCCTGTTTAAACAGGGCATAGAGGTCCAGCAGCTCTTCATTGGAAGGCCTCTTGGTGAGTTGCTTGGATTGCTCAACGGCTGCGTTAAAGTCTTCGGCGAGTGCCATGAGGGTGGTTCGTTAACGTTTCTCGATGGGCGTGTACTTGCGGAGCTTCTGACCCATGTAGATCTGGCGTGGCCGACCGATCGGCTCTTTGTTCTCACGCATCTCTTTCCACTGGGCAATCCAGCCGGGCAGGCGACCCATGGCGAACATCACGGTAAACATGTCTACCGGGATACCCAGCGCACGGTATATGATGCCAGAGTAGAAGTCGACGTTGGGGTACAGTTTGCGCTCGATGAAGTACGGATCGCGCAGAGCGACCTCCTCGAGCTTGGAGGCAATCTCCAAAACCGGGTCATTGACGCCGAGTTTCTTGAGGACATCGTCGGCAGCCTTCTTGATGATCTTGGCGCGCGGGTCGAAGTTCTTATACACGCGGTGCCCGAAGCCCATAAGGCGGAAGCCGCTGTTCTTGTCTTTGGCTTTGTTGATCCACTTCTCGATGCCACCACCATCCTGGCGGATCTGCTCGAGCATGAGGATAACTTCCTGGTTGGCGCCACCATGGAGGGGGCCCCACAGCGCGTTGATGCCGGCAGAGATGGACGAGTAGATGCTGGCCTTGGATGAACCCACGATCCGCACAGTCGACGTAGAGCAGTTCTGCTCGTGGTCGGCATGAAGGATCAGCAGCTTATCCAATGCGCTGGCGACGACGGGGTCAACTTCATAATGTTCAGCCGGAAAGGCATAGAGCATCTTCAGGAATCGTGAACAATAGTCAAGAGAGTTGTCCGGATAGTTAACCGGATGCCCCATGGCATTCTTATAGGCCCACGCGGCGAAGGTGGGCATTTTGGCGAGTGACCGAATGATACTCAAGTAAACACCCTCGGCGGCACGGCTGGGGTCCAATGACTCAGGGTAGAAGGCTGTCTGGGCGCAGAACATGGATGCCAGAACGCCCATTGGGTGCGCTGTTGATGGGAAGCCGTCAAGTATCTTCCGGGTATCCTCATGAACTAAGGTATGTTTCTGGATATCCAGGCTGAACTTGTCCAACTGGTCCTTCATGGGGAGCTCGCCGAAGATCAGCAGGTAAGCGACCTCCAGAAATGTTGATTTTTCAGCAAGTTCTTCGATAGAATATCCACGATAGCGAAGTATACCCTTGTCGCCGTCGAGAAAGGTGATGGCGCTCTTCGTTGCTCCGGTGTTCTTATATCCAAAATCCAGGGTTACGGTACCCGTCTTCTCCAGGAGTTCGCTGATATCAATGCCTTGTTCGTTCTCGGTACCTTCAACGATCGGGAATTCATAGGTCTTTCCGTCGATGATCAATTGTGCTGTCTTTGCCATGATGAGGTGCTATTTTTCTCTAAAGTAAAGCCGCATTTTTGTAGTTGGAAGTCCTTTTCGGTAATTAATTGTTACCGAGGATGAGCGGCATTCCGTCCTTGCCAGACCCGATCACAATGACTTTGCTATTGGGTGACTTGGACAGCTCAAGGGTAGCTTCTATACCTCTCATTTTCAATAGTTTATCTGATAAACTATTGTTGATAATATTGTTGGCGCGCGACTCACCTTCGGCAGCAATGCGCT
>CAYMPU010000095.1:0-54141 GCA_964392375.1 uncultured Ohtaekwangia sp.
TTGAGGGCGTCCTGCGCTTTCTTGGAGCGGGCGTCGGATTTTAGATAATAATCCCTGTCAGGAAGTGTTGTGCCACCCTGGCCGAACTGAACGACCATTTTGGTAGGCTGCTTGCGATCCTGCCCGACGCCAAATCCGAACAACGGTGAGCCGAGCGCATTTGTACGTTGGTAGATGATCTCATCCAGTATCTGTTGCGGGTTCTTCACCGCACCGGCACGTTTGAGATCTTCGCGGATTGGGTCCATGCCGAGTTTCTCCGCGCCCAGGCTGTCGAGGGCCGCCGCATAGAAGTCGCCGACACGACGTTTTACGGAACCTGCGGGTGCATTCTTATCGTTCATCGCATCGGTGAGGATGGTCTGTATGGCTTTAATATTGAATTCGCGGAGAATATTAAAACTTCCCCAGCGAGTTTCCTTTGCCGGAATCACGTTGTTCTTCAGCCATACTCCTCCGGCGTAGTTTTGGAAATCATCGCCGGGCTTAACCATCAGGTCCATGTTCGAGGGATCGATGAACTTGGGTTTGGGAACTTCCTGGGCATTCGTTGCAAGGCACAGCACGGACAAGACGACCACCAGCGATGTGCGAAACGCAAAACGGGAAAGGAGTGGAGAATTCATGGTTTTATGATTAGTATTAAGTGTCCAAGATACATAGGGGCGCAGGATTCGACAACGTGCCTGTAATCCCCGAAAAAAGACAGTTCGTTATGAAACACATCTTCTTCCTTGTGTTGCTGTTCGTGGGTCAACCGGCCACCGGGCAGCTCAATCAGGATTTGTACCGTGACCATATCCGGTACATGGATAGCTCGGTGCTTACGCGGAGGTTTAAGCATGAGGATATTGTTAGTGCTTTGGGAAAATTGGGAAAGGATTTTCGGGTTCGTCAGGTGGGTGCATCCGCAGAAGGGCGATCAATCAACCTGGTCAGCTACGGTCATGGCCCGATTCAGGTGCTCATGTGGTCGCAGATGCATGGTGATGAAACGACGGCAACGCGGTCCATCCTTGATGTTTTTCGTTTTCTGGAATCCAGCGACGGATACAACAGTCTTCGTCAGAGAATTCAAGGCGCTGTCACCTGGCATTTTATCCCGATGCTCAACCCAGACGGAGCCTCCCGATTCACCCGACGCAACCGCGATGGGATTGATATCAACCGCGATGCGCAGCGGCTGCAGACGCCGGAGGGAAGAACGTTGAAACGTGTACGCGACAGTCTTCATGCCGACTGGGGTTTTAATCTTCATGATCAGAGTCGTGGAGTGTCTGTTGATGGCAAGCCGGCAACCATTTCCCTGCTCGCTCCGCCCTTCAACAGCACACGCGATGTAAACGAAACCCGTGGCGACGCCATGCAGCTGATCCGTCTGCTGCATGATCAGATCATCGGGTTCATTCCGGGCCAGGTCGGATTGTATTCTGATGACTTCGAACCGCGCGCCTTTGGAGATAACATTCAGAAATGGGGTACGCGGACAATCCTGATTGAATCCGGCGGCTATGCCAACGATTGGGAGAAGCACATGATGCGCAGGCTGAACTTTGTGATGCTGCTCGCGGCTGTTGATGCGATTGCGACAAAGCAGTATGAGGCTATTCCCGTGGCTCTTTATAATGAAATTCCCAAAAATGGTGAAGGACGGATGCTGGAAGTTATTCTTCGTAACGTCATGTATAAAGGTGTGCTGCGCGATATCGGGTGGGACCGGCGTGAGGTGGACAGTGAAGACTATCGTCGGTACTATGCCCGCGGATTTATTTCCGATATCGGAGACCTGAGCACTTCATCCGCCTACGTTACTTTTGATGCAGCGGGTTATGAGGTAACGCTTGGAGAAACGTACAATACCGTACTGGAGACCATGGCCCACCTGCAACGCCTGCCTCTTGAAAAGTTGATTGGACAGGGTTTTACGGAGTTCCTGGTCAAGGGAAATCTGGATCGGTTTACAGAGCCGACGAAAGTGAATGTGATGGCCCCGCCCGCACCAGCCAGTCCCGAGCTGGTCATGGGCGCCAATCCTTCGCTGCTGTTCTGGAAGAATGGGCAGTTGATGTTTGTGCTCATCAATGGAAGGTTGCACAAGGTCTGACGACCGTTTGCCGACGCAATAAAAAATCCCTCCAGGTGGAGGGATTTTTTATTCGGGTCCTTTAGGGCGGATGCGACGTGCGATGCGTTATTGACAAGTTCTTTAGGAACTTCAAAGATTGCGCGGGCTTCTGTCCAATACCCGACGAGTTCAGACGTGGGCGTCAGACGACTTCAATAGCCTTTTTCGGCTTTGCCTTTTCGACCACGCTCTTCAACACCTGCAACTTCAGAATTCCGTCTTCGTAGTGAGCTTCGATTTTTTCTTCATTCACGTTTTCCGGAAGCATGAATGAACGACTGAAGTTGGAATAGCTGAATTCCTTGCGGGTGAATTCTTTTTCGGTCTCTTCTTTTTCGAACTTCTTCTCAGCGGAAATGGTCAGCATACCGTTCTCAACAGAAATTTTAAAATCTTTCTTATTGAGTCCGGGGGCGGCCAATTCAACGAAGAACTCTTTTTCGGTCTCGCGGATATTCACGGAAGGCACGGTCATGCTCTTCATCCAGTCGGAATCGAAGAAGCGTTCTTTTTCAAAGAACTCGGGTAGAAACCGATCCGATAGCAGGGATGGAAACAAAGGATTTTTTAACAGTTTCATACATCCTCCTTTTTTAAGTGGTTTGGGTAATCCGTACGATGTCGTTCACGGTATGAATGTACATGCAAACACCAGGCGAGTGCAATGACCGATGATGAAAACCTCCAATGATTTTTATCATCGGTGGTCCGCCCCCGAATCAGGGCTGTTGCGAAAACTCGCTGTAGAGAATTTTGATCTGGTGAACACCGGCGAGGATGTCCTTGGCCTCGAGGAGCAAGCGTATCTGGAGGAGGCCCATGCGGTTGCCCAATTCATCTTGCTGAATCTTATGGATCTGGTGATCCAGGCTGACGCGGATGTAGTCCATTAACTTCAGTCGTTGTTCCTCCATCGCCTTGAGGTCTTTGAAATTCATGTGCTGAATGCTGTCTGTCACCTTGTCGATGTACGAGGAAAGCTCCCGCTCCACTTCATCGAGTACTTTCTGGAAGTCACCCTTCGGCAGCGAGTGATGGTTGATGATGTGGTTGGTGGACACATCGCTGATCAGGGTTGCACTCTGGTACAGATCCTGGATGAGGTCAAAAACCAGCACATAGAGCCTGCCCGCCGCCAGGTGACCGCGTTTGATGCGGCGTACGTACTTGATGATTTTGCTGTGCAGTTTTTCGTTCTGCGCCTTGAGTTTATCGACTTCCTCTTTGGATTTGATGAGCGTGTCGCGGTCACCTTTACTCAGGGCCCGGAGGCAGTGTTGCGTAATCTTGCGCACCGATTTGAGGTTCTTGACCGTACTGGTCTTGCTTTCCTCGATCATCTGGTGGACATCCATTTCCTCACCGATGAAGGCAAGCCCCAGTTGTTTTTCTTCCGCTTGCTTTTTGTTGAAGACCACGTGGCTGCGGATGAGGAAGAAAAATGCGATGGCCGCCAGTGCAAAGAACCCGATGAATCCCGTCTGGTAGATGATCAGTGCCATCAAGGCGCTGGATGTAAATGCAACCACCGCCGTGATCAGCCAACTGGTGATGACATTCACAACACCGGCCACACGGTAAACAGCGCTTTCTCTTCCCCACGCCATATCGGCAAAGGATGTACCCATGGCAACCATGAAGGTTACGAAGGTTGTCGAAAGAGGAAGTTTCTTGGAGGTGCCATAGGCAATGAGCATGCTGGACACCAGCAGATTCACCGATGCCCGCAACAGGTCAAAGGATGGTGCCTCGCGATCCGTCCTGTATTTGGTCGTGAGTTGCTGGAAACGCTTACTCATGAATGCTGAGACCTTTTCCGGTACCAGTTTTTCGATGAAGTTGCCCATCCGAACGCCAGAGCCAACAATGGCCCGGGATATAAGATTGGATTTGAACAGTTCATCACCTTCATCCTGGCGGCCCAGCGATACTTCCGTTTCAGTGACTTTTCGGCTCTTTGCATTTGTCCAGAGCGTGATGATCATGATGGCCCCTGAAATCAGCAGCAGCCAATAGGGTGTGGCCACCTGACCCTTAAGGATGTCCATCGTATACTCACTCGCAGGAATGCCGGAAGCCTGCCATGCCTGAAAGGATATGAGTCCCGCCACCGGCACACCGATGAAGTTCACCAGATCATTGGCGGCAAAGGCCATGGCCAGTGAAAAGGTACCCAGCATGACAACAACTTTGAGTGGATTGATTTTCTTCCACCACATCAGCGCCTGGATAAGGATGCTGAACAGGACGACGGAAACGATAAGTATGCCTTGCGTATTGGCCACGACCCACTTCACCTGTTGGTCGGACATGAGTATACTCCCCTTGGCACCTTTGATGAGGAGAAAATAAACGATGGATGTAATGGCGATTCCGCTGAAGATGGCCCCGTATTTCTTCAGACTTTTGTCAAGATCGAAGGAAAAGAGAATGCGGAGTACATGCTGGATCATGGATCCAAACACGAAGGACAACAACACCGAGAGGAATATCCCGCTGATGATGGTGATGGCACTGGCCATGTTGATCACTTCTTCAACATTCGGGAAACCCTGGGACCTGTCGAAGGAGAGCAGTACACCCGTCGTGAAGGCCGCACCGAGGATCTCAAACACGAGGGATACTGTCGTGGAAGTGGGTAGACCCAGCGTATTATAGACATCCAGTAAAACGATGTCGGTAAGCATGACAGCCATGAAAATGATCATGACCTTTTCAAATGTAAAGAAGGAGGGGTTGAAAAGACCATTTCGGGCCACCTCCATCATGCCGCTGGAAAAGGTGGAACCCAGCAAAACACCCAGACTGGCTACAATCAGAATATTGCGAAAGGAACCGGCCTTTGAACCGATAGCCGAGTTCAGGAAGTTGACTGCGTCATTGCTGACCCCGACAATCAAATCAACTACTGCCGTTGCGAGAAGGACATAAACCAGTATCAGGTAAGGCTCCATAAGCTGGTTGTTTCTTTCGGGGGGTCAATATTTGATGACGGAAAAATCACACTTTTTTAGGTAGCCCGGCATGACTTACGTCAGAAAAGTCATCAATTTATGTTGACCGGATTCGGGCATCTTGCATCGAAAATGGACGCCAATCTAATCAAATGGCATCAAATCCAATGCCCAATGCTGGTTAATCGACATTGGTCTGATTTTGGGAAAGCGTTGGCAAACGTCTTGACCTATGCTGAGAAATTACTTCACGATTGCCTGGAGAACCCTCGTCAACAACCGTCTCTATACAGCCATCAATATTTTTGGCCTTACGGTTGGCATCAGCAGTTGCCTGGTTATCTACCTCATCGTCTCGTTCGAACTAAGCTTCAACCGCGACATCCCGGATGCGGACAGGATTTACAGGGTGTACTCGACCTTCAGCGGGGACTTCGAAGGGACAAACCGCGGCGTTAGCACGGGGGTGCAAGCCATGGTCCCTTCCGAGTTTACTGGATTGGAAAATGCGGTTCCCCTGCATACCTACAGTGCTAAGGTTGAAATTCCCGGCCGGCAAGACGCGACGGTCTTTGACCAGGAGAAAGAGATTGTCCTTGTACCGCCAGCGTATTTTGATTTGATCGCCCGGTATTCCTGGATCAGCGGTTCACCGTCCGCACTGGAGAAACCGGGTAATGTAGTCCTCACCCATGCACAAGCCAGAAAATACTTTGGCACGGAGGACTCCGACAGAATCGTCGGTCGCGAGATTCACTACAATGATTCCCTCGTGCTCACCGTGGCCGGACTGGTTCAGCCGCTTCCAGGGCAAACGGATTTTGGATTCACGGATTTCATTTCCCTGACTTCCATTGAAAGCGGCTTTTTGAAGAACCGCATTACCCTAAACGATTTCCAGAGCACCAACAGCAGTTCTCAGTTGTTTGTGAAGCTGGCTTCGGGAACAGCCCTTTCTTCGGTGGAAGAGCAGTTGGTAAAATTGGATGAGGAATACAAAAAGCACAGCGATGACAATGGCTGGGCAATCCATTACAAACTGCAGCCACTGAGTGACCTGCACTACAACAGCTATCTCGGCATCTTTGACAATTCCCGTCCCGCAGCCCGTGTATCTACGCTGACCACACTGAGTTTTGTTGCCGCCATTCTGCTGTTGCTCGCTTCCATAAATTTTGTCAACCTCGAAACAGCCCGTGCGGTTAAGCGCGCCAAGGAAGTTGGCATCCGGAAAGTTCTGGGTAGCTCTCGTGGCCAACTCATGCGTCATTTTCTTGCTCAAAGCCTGCTGCTTTCGTTGCTGGCTGTTTTGCTGGCAATCCCCGTGGCTGAGATGGGCCTCATTTTCTTTGGGGACTTTATCCCAAAAGGCGTTCAGTTGTCGCTGTCCAGCATCCCGACACTCTCCTTTCTGGTGGCTGTTGTACTTGTTGTCGGCGTACTTTCTGGTTTATATCCGGCTTTTGTGCTGTCATCCTTTCTTCCGGCACTTGCCCTCAAGAGCCAGGGCTACGTCAGTGGTGCCAATGCGCGCTCAGCCTACATGCGCAAGGGACTTATTGTCTTCCAGTTTGCCAGTGCGCAATTGCTGATCATCGGCACACTCGTTATTGTTTCACAGATAGACTTTATGCTCAACAAGGATCTGGGCTTTGAAAAAGATGCCGTCATTCATATTCAGCCGCCCTGGGAAGAGAAGGAGGAAAAGCGCCTTACACTCAGGAACGAATTGGAGCGGCTCCCGGAAATTTCATCACTCAGCCTTTGCCAGTCACCGCCCTCGGCCAACGGTTTCAGTTCCAACGTACTCACGTACAAGAAGGGCAGTGAGGAAATTAAAGAGAGCGCGATTCGGAAATTTGGAGACCCCAATTACATTAATGTATATGGTATAAAGCTGATCGCGGGCAGGAACTTGACGCCCAACCATAAAACGGAGATCTTGGTGAATGAGGCTTTTCTCAAGGCGTTCAGCATTGCGATCGAAGATGCCTTGGGCAAAGAGGTTCATGAGAGCTCACGGTCGTATACCATTGTCGGTGTTGTCAGGGATTTTCATGTTTTTTCACTCCATGCCCCGTTCAAGCCGGTCTATATTTGTGGGAATGAGGAGAACCTCTATTCGATCAGCGCCAAACTGACCGTGCCAACCCAGGGTCGCCGAAATTTTTCTGAAGCATTGGCCAAAGTGGAAAAGGCATGGAAGGATGTGTATCCGGACAAGAAATTTCAGTATGCGTTTGTTGATGAAACCGTTCGGAACTTCTACGATACGGAGCGCAGAATGTCGACCTTGGCGGGCACGGCGATGTCCATAGCGATCATCATCAGTTGCCTCGGGTTGTTTGGACTGGCCTCATTCACCTCTATACAACGATCGAAAGAAGTAGGGATACGCAAAGTGTTGGGCGCGACAGCCCGCAATATTCTGATGCTGCTTTCCAGCGACTTTCTTAAGCTGGTAGGTATCGCCTTTGCCCTTGCTGCGCCACTGGCCTTGTGGGGTGCCGGGAAATTCCTTTCCAATTATACGTTCCATGTCGATCTGGGATGGCCGCTCTTTGTTATAGCGGGAGCCAGTTCGCTGCTTCTTGCATTCCTTACGGTGTCGTATCAGGCATTGAAGACCTCGTTTATGAATCCGGTTGATTCACTCAGGACAGAGTAAATTTCCTTTCTGCTTATCGCTTTCCAGTGACCTTGCTTTGACGCGCCATGGCCATGGTAATGGCATTGTACGCATTGACTAAGCCGCCGCTCGAGCTGAGGTCAGAGAACGATGTAACGCCTCCCCCTGGTTTCTTAACGCGCAGGCCATCGAATTTACGCGTGGACGATTTAAGGATTTCAACGAGTTCATTGGCCGTAATATCCGGGAAGTAAGACCAGACCAAAGCCGCCACACCCGTAACCACGGGTGCCGCCATGCTGGTGCCGCTTTGCTCGCCGTATCTATTGTTGGGCATGGTGGAGTAAACGTCTACGCCGGGCGCAAACACGTCTACCGTCTTCCTTCCATAATTGGAAAAGTCACCAACCAGATGCTCGTCTCCGGCCGATGAAGAAGCGCCAACCTCCAGCCAGTTTCTGGCTTCTTTACCACTGAGGTACCGCCGGTTGGGAAAATTGCCTTCCTTGTCGTTGTCCTGTTTTTCGTTGCCGGAGCCATGAACCAGAAGCACGCCTTTTTGTTCGGCATAGGCTACAGCATCATCCACAACATACTTCTCAGGTGAAATGGATTTGCCAAAACTCATGTTGATGATGTTTGCGCCGTTGTCGACGGCATAGCGGATGGCGTTGGCTACATCCTTGTCGCGCTCGTCACCGTTCGGAATAGCCCTCAGGCTCATGATGCGGACGTGATCGGCAATTCCCTTAATGCCGATATCATTGCTGCGGTCGGCCGCCACAATGCCCGCCACGTGCGTGCCGTGCGTGGGGTCAGGACCCTCCACGTTGTTGTTGCCATAGTGGCGTTCGCGCGGATCGGTGGGATTGTCGCCCACGAGTAGCCGTGAATCGAAGTCTCCATTGTACCCAAATTCTACGATCACACGATAGTAATCGACGGTTTCCTGTAGACTTTTCAGAATGGATTCAAGGTCCTCATCGTCGTCCGCATTCTTGAGCATCAGCATCGTAAACCCTTTGGCAAAGCTGAGGGTGGGGTTTGTCGAACGAAAGGTGTCGATCGCTGCGCGAGTCAGGGTGTCGACGTGGAACACAGCCTTGAGGGTATCCATGCTCATCGCCAGGTTGCGCTGGATGCGCACGTAGTAATCATACTCTGATTTGTTGGAATCGCGTAGTCGCGTGTACTTGTCCTTTATCTTTTTGTACGCCGCATACTCCTTTTTTTCTTTACTGCTCACCTGGTCTTCGTTCATCGAACCGAATTTCTTCTCCAGCCGAATGTATTCACGCGTCAGCTCGTAGGTATCTTCGTTCACTTCCTTATCACCTGCCTTGCTGCCAATGAAGTTCCATCCGTGGATATCATCGGTGTATCCGTTCTTGTCGTCGTCAATTCCGTTGCCGGGTATTTCGCCGGGGTTCGTCCACAGCACATTCTTGAGGTCCTCATGGTCGATATCAATTCCCGAGTCGATGATGGCTACAGTGATGGTTCGGGCTGGACGACCCTGAAGCAGTTCGGCGTAGGCTTTTTCAGCACTTACTCCCTGGACGTGATCCTTTTCCGGGTCTTGAAGGAACCATTCCCAATCTGTGGGTGCGCTGGACCGCTGCCCGAAACCGGGGAAATAGATACACAGTAGAAGAGCGCTGCTGAGGAATAAGGTGTAAAACCGCATGATTTGAGCTGATGTTCGTAAGATGAAACAAAAATAGTCCGCCTTTTGTGAGGCGCTGCGAGAAATATGGAAAACGGAGACAAATATTACGCCGGACGTCTCTGTGCGAACACTACAGGGCAGGGTAGTGGGCCAGGCTGCACATTTGACTCATAAACGCAACAGTTATGGTCCACTTTACTTTATTGTCTGTTGGCATTTTCTTCACTGTTTTCTTCTACTACGTAGCCACCCTCAACAAGGATACGCTGCTCCCTACCGAGGGTCATCTGGTCCTCCGAAACAATCACTGAGGCTTTGCGATAAGACTACTCAGGACTAAACAAAAAAACCTGGCTCATTGCTGAACCAGGTCTTTAGTGCCGAAGCCCTGCCGGCCGAAGGCATTGGAAGCTCTGAGATGAGTGCATCCATAAAAAAGGAGACCTGGCCCATTGCTGAACCAGGTCTTCTAGTACCGAAGGCGGGACTTCCCGACAAGAGTCGGGACAAGCTTCTCGCCCCGTGCTGTTTCAAAAAAAAGAACCAACTCATTTAGAGCTTGGGTCTTTCAGTGCCGAAGGCGGGACTTCCCGACAAGAGTCGGGACAGGCTTCTCGCCCTGTGCTGTTTCAAAAAAAAAGACCCAACTCGATTAGAGCTTGGGTCTTTCAGTGCCGAAGGCGGGACTCGAACCCGCATACCTTGCGGCACACGCCCCTGAAACGTGCGTGTCTACCAATTTCACCACTTCGGCTTAAAACCTCATCCCTCTACAAGAGAGGGTTCAGGAGGAGGTGTGCCCGGGACTGGACTCGAACCAGCACAGCTTGCGCCATACGCCCCTCAAACGTACGTGTCTACCAATTTCACCACCCGGGCAAATCCTTTAGCAAGGCGGCAAAGGTAAAAAAGCTTTCCATTTCACCCAATTCCGCCACCCTACATCAAACTGAGCCGAGAATGGGAGTTGAACCCACGACCTGCTGATTACGAATCAGCTGCTCTACCTCTGAGCTATCTCGGCTTTTGGCCACGCCGCGGCTATCCCCCCGGCAATGGACCACAAAAGTAGAATTATTCGGAAAATCCAGGGCCTAATTTCAATCGAATACTTAAAATCTTGTCCCTGCAATCCCCAACCCGTATTTCAATATCCCGTATTTTGATACCATGATGAATACGAACTTCCATTATGCCATCCTGGGCGGCGGGATCGGTGGACTGTCACTGGCCGTAGCCATGCAGCGGAAAGGATTCCGCGTAACGGTCTTTGAATCGGCCGCAGCATTCAAGCCCCTGGGTGCCGGCCTATCCCTCTCCGGTAATGCCATTAAGGCGTATGAAGATATCGGTATCGCTCCCCAAATTGTCGCCATCGGAAAAAAACTGGTGAGTGCCTTCGGAAAAGACAGCCAGGGGAAGGTCATCTCGAAAACAGACAGTGACTCCCTGAACCGGAGGTTTGGTGTCCTGAATAATTTTACCCTCCATCGGGCCGACCTCCATGACTGTCTGGCGGGACTGCTCTCACCGGGAACGATACAGTTTGGTAAGGCGGCTATTGATTTCGCTCAGTCTGCGAATGGAGTTATGATCTCGTTTGGCGACGGAACACAGGCTGAGGCCCATTATCTCATCGCGGCCGATGGGATCCATTCGGTGGTGCGACAGAAACTCTTGCCCGACAGTAAGCCCCGTTACTCAGGCTACACATGCTGGCGAGGTGTCGTACAGGGTAATCCTGCCGGAATGAATCCCGATGAAATGAGCGAAACGTGGGGAAAGGGGAGACGCTTCGGTGTGGTGCCGCTCACCAACAACCGAATCTACTGGTTCGCGACGCTCAATGCGAAACAGAATGACGCCGCCATGCGTAATGCCCGTGTAAACGATCTCAAGAAATTCTTCGGTGATTTTCATTTTCCCATCCCCGAAGTCCTGGCACGTACCACCGAAGAGCAGATGATCTGGGGTGATATCATCGACATCCAGCCCATCAGGCAGTTTGCGTTTGGAAGAGTCGTTCTGATGGGCGATGCAGCACATGCCACCACACCCAACCTGGGACAAGGAGCCTGCATGGCTATTGAGGACGCGGCTTGCCTGACCAATAGTCTGAACCGGTACGAGCCTGAGGAGGCCTTCCGCAAATTTGAAATTCACCGCATCCGGCGGACCACCGGTATCGTCAATCAATCGTGGACCTTCGGGAAGATTGCACAGTTGGAAAATCCATTGCTGATGAGCTTGCGCAATGCTATGTTGCGCCGCCTGCCGCAATCGATGGTGGAGGATCAATTGAAAGGATTATTCACAGTGTCCTTTCAACCCTGAATCCCAAACACATAGGCACTCCCGAAGCTCAAGCACATCACCTAACGACCATTGGGTAGTGCTCATACTCTACCGAACATTCGTTCTACAACAAAAATATTTTTTGGATTTGCGTTGAATCTCTTCGCAAATTGTTTGATCCTTGTTCTATCAGCAGAAGAAAATGAAGCGGCAGAAATTTTTGCTTACAAATTCCGGACGGCACATGGTTAGGGTCATGGTCGATCGTCCTATTCTGCTGGTGGTGCTGGTCATTATTATTCTGTTACCCACGGGGTGATGATGAAGCAGCAGTTTTCAACCGCATTCAAAACCGCCCCGATTTCGATCGGGGCGGTTTTGTTTTAATCAGGTACGAACCAACTAACGATTGTTATAGCACATGCAACAGTACTACACCAAAGACACGATCCTTTACGCTGATGGAAATTTCTTGCCCGCCAAGGATGCACAGACAGACTTGTTCGGACAGACGCTGCATTATGGCTACGGCGTGTTTGAAGGGATCCGATCGTACGCGACCATTCACGGCACAAAGATCTTCAAACCACAGGCTCACTTCGATCGGCTGAAACAAAGCTGCGCCTACCTGGGGATACCGCTCGACTATACTTCGGAGGAGATGACGCAGATTGCCTATCAGGTGCTGGCAAAGAATGGCCTTTCGAATGCGTACCTGCGACCGCTGGTATTTTGTAGTCCCAATATGTCGCTCACGTCACCGAAAAAAGTATCGCTGATGATTACGGCGTGGGACTGGGGCAAGTACTTTGCCAATAATTCGCTGCGGGTGTGCATCTCGTCCTATGAACGGCCGAATCCCAGGTCGATCCATGTCGAAGCCAAGGCCTGTGGCAACTATGTGAATTCCATTCTGGCAACGACAGAAGCGAAAGCAAAGGGGTATGACGAAGCCCTTATGCTCGACATGTACGGCCATGTTGCCGAAGCCCCTGGCGCCAACTTCTTTATGGAGAAAGATGGCGAACTGGTTACACCCAAAGCAGGAAGCATTCTTCCCGGCATCACGCGTGGCGTGGTCATGGAGATATGCGCTGAATTGGATATTCCCGTTCAGGAACGATCCATAGCTCCCGAAGAGTTGGATTCAGTCGATAGCGCATTCTATTGTGGGACAGCCGCGGAGATCACCGCTCTTGAATCCATCAACGGACAACGATTCAATAAACCCTGGAAGAAATCCATTGGGCGTGTTGTTCAGGAAGCGTATCAGAACATGGTCCTCGAAAAGAGCTACAGTTACGTGATTGTATAGGACAGATTTCTCATGGAATTGAATCGATTCAGCAGAACCATCACGCAGGACATGACACTGCCAGCATCGCAGGCGATGTTGTATGGCATTGGGCTGACGGAACATGATCTTACCAAAGCACAAGTGGGCGTGGTCAGCACCGGCTTTGATGGCAATACTTGTAATATGCACCTCAATGCGTTGGCGGGTGAGGTGAAACAGGCAGTTTGGGACCAGGATCTTGTGGGTCTCATTTTCCATACCATCGGTGTGAGCGATGGCATTTCAAATGGGACGGAAGGCATGCGGTATTCGCTCGTAAGCCGTGAGGTGATCGCCGACTCGATTGAAACGGTCTGCGAAGCGCAATACTACGATGCCCTTATCGCCGTTGTGGGCTGCGACAAAAACATGCCGGGTTCAGTTATCGCTATGGGTCGACTCAACCGACCGGCGATCATGGTTTATGGTGGTTCTATTGCCGGCGGTCACTGGAAAGGAAAGTCGCTCAACATTGTCTCTGCTTTTGAGGCCTTGGGAGAAAAATTGGCCAACAAACTTTCCGACGAAGACTACAAGGGGATCATTCAGCACGCCTGTCCCGGCGCCGGCGCCTGCGGAGGAATGTACACGGCCAACACGATGGCCTCTGCCATTGAAGCGTTGGGCATGTCGCTGCCTTACTCGTCATCCAACCCTGCCCGAAGCGCAGAGAAAAGCAAAGAGTGTCATGATGCCGGCAAAGCCATTCGTCTCCTGCTGGAGCGGGATATCAAGCCGCGCGACATCATGACCCGTGAGGCATTTGAGAATGCGGTTACTGTGGTGATGGCTTTGGGTGGATCGACAAACGCTGTTCTTCACCTGATCGCCATGGCCAAATCGGTTGGCGTCAAACTCACACAAGACGACTTTCAGGTGATTTCCAATAAAACGCCGCTGCTCGCTGACTTGAAGCCCAGCGGTAAGTATCTGATGGAAGACCTCCATAAAATTGGAGGGACTCCGGCAGTCCTCAAATATTTATTGGATCAGGGCTACCTGCATGGCCACTGCCTTACGGTGACGGGCAAGACCCTGGCCGAAAATCTGGCGGGCGTGGAACCGCTGAATTTCGAAACACAACAGGTGATCCGACCGAAGGAATCACCGATCAAAAGGACAGGCCATCTGCAGATTCTCTACGGCAACCTTGCTCACGGTGGAGCGGTGGCCAAAATCACCGGCAAGGAAGGCGAGAAGTTCAAGGGCAAGGCCGTTGTATTCAACGGAGAGTTTGAATTGGTAGAAGGAGTGAAGAGTGGTCGCATACAGGCCGGTAGCGTCGTGGTGATCCGTTATGTCGGACCCAAAGGCGCGCCGGGTATGCCCGAGATGCTCAAGCCTACAAGTTTGATCATGGGCTCCGGGCTCGGCAAATCGGTAGCACTCATTACCGATGGGCGATTCTCCGGAGGCTCGCATGGGTTTGTGATCGGACACATTACTCCGGAGGCATTTGCCGGCGGACTGCTGGCGTTTGTCGAAGATGGCGACTGGATTGAGATCGACATCGCCAGGCGAGAAGTGAATTTGCTCGTCGATGCAAAGACCATCGCCATCCGCAAATCGATGCATCAGCCTCGCCCACTCCGGGTTACGCGTGGAGTGCTTTACAAGTATGCCCAACAAGTAAAAACCGCCGCTGATGGATGCGTTACTGACGAAGACTGAGCCGACGGTTTCTTTTAAAGAAGCGGGGACCACGAAGCGTGGAGCAGAAATTCTGCTGCAATGCCTCGTGGCCGAAGGGGTTGACGTCATGTTTGGCTATCCCGGCGGCGCGATCATGCCGGTGTATGACGCCTTGTATGACTATGCCGACAGTCTTAATCACATTCTGGTGCGCCATGAGCAAGGCGCCGTGCATGCTGCGCAAGGATATGCGCGTGCTTCCGGGAGGGTCGGGGTAGCCTTGGCAACCTCCGGTCCCGGCGCGACCAATCTTATCACCGGTCTTGCCGACGCACTCATCGATTCAACACCAATCGTCTGTATCACCGGACAAGTATTTGCTCATTTGCTGGGTACCGATGCCTTTCAGGAGATCGATGTGGTCAACACAACCATTCCGGTGACGAAATGGAATGTGCAGGTTACCGAAGCCAAAGACATCGCACCGGCCATGGCAAAAGCGTTTTTTGTCGCGCGTACAGGAAGACCAGGACCGGTATTGGTCGACATTACCAAGAACGCCCAGAACGAGCGGATGGAATCCACTACGTATGTGCCTTGTGATGGCTTGAGAACCTACACACCGAAGCCGGCGCTTCAGATTTCGCAAGTCAACGCAGCGGCTGGCCTGATCCAGGCAGCCAGGCGACCTTACATTCTTGCCGGCCAGGGCGTGGTCCTTTCTGGGGCCACGGAGGAATTGGTTGCTTTCTCTGAGAAGACAGGAATACCCGTAGCCTGCACGTTGCTGGGGCTTGGCGCATTTCCGACAAACCATCCAAACTATGTCGGATTTCTTGGGATGCACGGAAACTATGCTGCGAATGTCAATACCAATGCGTGTGACCTCCTCATCGGGATCGGCATGCGCTTCGATGACCGTGTTACGGGCAATGTCAACATGTATGCGCGTCAGGCGCGAGTGATTCATATCGACATCGACAAAGCGGAAATCAATAAGATCATCAAGACCGATGTAGCCGTCCATGCGGATGCAAAGGAGGCGCTGGTCGCGTTGACGGCATGCTGCGACACCAAGCTGCACGCTGATTGGTTGAAGAGTTTTCAGTTGCTCAAGCAGGTTGAACATGAAAAAGTCATACAACAGGAAATCAGCAGCAAGGGAGAAATCATGATGGCCGAAGTGATTCATACGCTTTCGGTGATGACACAGGGCGAAGCGATTGTTGTTACGGATGTCGGGCAGCATCAGATGGTTACGTCGCGATACTATGGCTACAAAAGGCCGCGTACCAACATTACCTCGGGCGGAGCCGGAACCATGGGCTTTGCATTGCCGGCGGCACTGGGTGCCAAACTTGCCCAACCCAGCGAAGTCGTTGTGGCGGTAATCGGGGATGGCGGATTTCAAATGACGATACAGGAATTGGGCACCATCATGCAGTACGAGGTACCGGTCAAGATCATTGTGCTGAACAACGGATTCCTCGGCATGGTGCGCCAATGGCAGCAGCTCTTTCATAGCAAGCGCTACTCGTTTACAGAAATTCAAAACCCGGACTTTGTCCAGATCGCGGGCGCCTATGGAATCCCCGCGATGAAAGTAGAGCGCCGTGAGGATCTGGTGGATGGTCTCAAAGCCATGCTCGACGCGAAAACACCCTACTTCCTCGAAGTGGTTGTCGGTCGTGAAGACAATGTGTTCCCGATGATTCCTGCCGGCGCAGGCGTAGCCGATATGCTTCTGGAAGCGCCACAGGCAAAAGACGTTAACCTTACAGCAAACCCATGAAGCACGACCTCACCATGGAACTGATTGCCGAGAACAACTTCTCGGTACTCAACCGGATCATCAATATTCTTAACCGGCGACGAGTAAGGATCCGAAACATTACGGCACATGAAAATGCCGACGATTTTCGGCGTGGGGGAGTCACGATGGTGATCCACACGACGACGGACATGGCGGAAAAAGTGAAGCTTCAATTGGAGAAACTGATTGAAGTGGAGGCGGTACGGGTCTACCGCCATGCTTTGCTGGCCGAGCCCGTTACCCTAAGACAAGACACACTAACCATTCAATAACGACATAAACAAACAAACCATGGCACAGATCAATTTTGGAGGAACCCTGGAGGAGGTAGTTACACGCGAAGAGTTCCCGATGGAAAAGGCACTCGATATTTTAGGCGATGAAACGATTGCCATCATCGGTTATGGCGTGCAGGGACCTGCACAATCGCTGAACCTCCGCGACAATGGATTCAACGTCATCATCGGTCAGCGCGAGGGGAGCGCAAGTTGGAAGAAGGCCGTACAGCACGGATGGGTTCCGGGTGAGACGCTGTTTCCGATTGAGGAGGCTGCCCGACGGGCCACCATCATTCAATTTCTGCTTTCGGATGCAGGGCAGATTGCGGCATGGCCGGTGATCAAGCCGCATCTAACAGCCGGGAAAGCCCTTTACTTCTCTCATGGATTTGGTGTGACATTCTCTGAGCAGACCGGCATTGTGCCGCCAAAAGATGTTGATGTGATTCTCGCCGCGCCAAAAGGGTCCGGTACTTCGGTTCGCAGGTTGTTTTTACAAGGGAAAGGTATCAACAGCAGCTTCGCCATCTACCAGGATGCTACCGGCAATGCGCGTGACCGTGTCATAGCCCTCGGCATCGGTGTGGGCTCTGGATACCTGTTTGAAACAGACTTCCGCAAAGAAGTGTATTCGGATCTCACCGGTGAGCGCGGTACGCTCATGGGCGCCATTGCGGGAATCTTCGAGGCGCAGTACGAAGTACTCCGCTCGAAAGGCCACAGTCCTTCTGAAGCATTTAATGAGACGGTAGAGGAACTGACGCAAAGCCTGATGCCCCTTGTTGCGGAGAATGGCATGGATTGGATGTACGCCAACTGTTCGACAACAGCGCAACGCGGTGCACTGGATTGGAAAAAGAAGTTTAAGGCAGCAACGCTCCCGGTTTTTAAGGAATTGTATGAGAGTGTTGCCAGCGGCGCCGAAGCAAAGCGAACGATCGAAACGTGCAGCAAAGCGGATTATCGCAGTAAACTCGCCGAAGAACTGAAAGAACTTCGTGAAAGCGAACTATGGCAGGCAGGGGAGGCAGTGCGGTCGCTGCGTCCGGAAAAGGCCTCCGTTGAGGCAAGTATGATCAATGGTTGATGTTGTCGTGTTGGGCGAACAGATAAGCCTGTCTATCTTTAGGTGAATTACCAGCTAAAACACAACGACTATGAAACGCACAGCATCCGCTCACTGGGAAGGTGATCTCAAAACAGGTAAAGGAACGGTTTCCACGCAAAGTACCGTTCTTAACAAAACGCAGTATTCGTTCAATACACGATTCGCCGATGGCGTCGGTACCAACCCCGAAGAATTGCTGGCCGCCGCACATGCCGGCTGCTTTACGATGGCTGTGGGCGCAACACTGACCCAGGCAGGAACACCTGCGACATCGCTCGACACCGACGTCACCGTGACGCTGGAAGGTCTTGACATCACCGGCATCCACCTCGCTATCAAAGGGAAGGTTCCGGGTGTGACTGCCGAAAAGTTTTCTGAGATCACGAAAGGCGCAGAGAAGGGCTGCATCATTTCCAAAGCACTGAAAGTAGCCATCACTTCCGAGTCAACACTGATCAGCTAGTTCAAACGAACACTTGTAAGGAGTGAAATTTTTTTGCTGAAAAGCTAACAGCACGAAAGCAAAAGTTTCATCTTCGTTGCACCAATAATGGAATCGCCCTGCCGTACGTAAATCGTGCGGCAGGGCGGTTTCGTTTTCATCCGGTTGGTGCAAACGAACAGTTGTTGTGAAGCCGAAAACACTATTTGAGAAGATCTGGGATGCACATGTGGTCAGGAGGGCCGAAGGTTTTCCGGATGCCTTGTTCATCGACCGCCATTTCATCCATGAAGTCACCAGCCCTCAGGCCTTTGATGGCTTGCGCGAACGGGGAATACCGGTATTCAACACCCGCCGGACCACGGCCACAGCGGATCACAACGTACCTACGGTCGATCAGCACCTTCCCATCAAGGAGGCGCTTTCACGCCACCAGGTTGAGACACTCCGAAAGAATTGCAGAGAATTTGGAGTTGATCTCTATGACCTGGGTCATCCATATCAGGGCATCGTACACATCATCGGGCCTGAGCTCGGACTCACGCTTCCTGGCATGACCATCGTCTGCGGCGATAGCCACACATCCACACACGGTGCTTTTGGAAACATCGCCTTTGGTATCGGCACCAGTGAAGTGGAACAAGTATTGGCAACGCAATGTGTGCTGCAACACAAGCCCATGACCATGCGCATTGAGATCAATGGCAACCTTGGCCGCGGGGTGGTTAGCAAAGACATTATCCTCTACATCATATCGAAAATCTCCAGCAGTGGCGCGACAGGATACTTTGTCGAGTATGCCGGTGACACCATCCGGGCACTCTCCATGGAGGCCCGTATGACCATTTGCAACATGAGCATTGAGATGGGTGCACGCGGAGGGCTGATTGCTCCGGATGAAATTACTTTTAACTATATCCGTGGACGGAAGTTCGCTCCCCGCGACGCTGCTTTTGATAACGCCGTAAGCGAATGGAAGCAATTAACCACCGATGAAGGGGCCCAGTATGATAAGGTGTTGACGTTTGATGCCGCTGATATAGGTCCCATGATTACCTACGGCACCAACCCCGGCATGGGCATGCGGGTGACCGACCGGATTCCGACGGCAGAAGAACGCAAGCAACTCGGCGATGCGACTTCCTTCCGCAATTCCCTGGATTATATGGGACTCGAAGCAGGCACATCGCTGCTCGGAAAGCCGATCGACTATGTGTTCATCGGTAGCTGTACGAATGCACGGATGGAAGATCTGCGTTTGGTCGCTTCTTTGGTGAAGGGAAAAAAGCGCGCTTCTGGTGTGGAAGTTTGGGTCGTGCCTGGCTCTAAACAAGTGGAAGAGCAGGCACGCAGGGAAGGACTGGACAGAATATTTTCCGAAGCGGGTTTCGAGCTGCGCAGTCCCGGTTGCTCTGCTTGTCTGGGAATGAACGAAGACAAAGTGCCTGCTGGCAAGTATTGCATTTCGACATCGAATAGAAATTTCGAAGGACGGCAGGGGCCAAGATCAAGGACGTTCCTGGCGAGTCCGCTCAGCGCGGCAGCAGCGGCGATTACCGGTAAAGTGACCGATGTGCGTACCTGGATGGAAGAAATGCGCTGATGATGGCAAAAGAAAAGTTTACTACACTTCGTTCCACCGCTGTTCCGATTCCGATCGAGAACATTGACACGGATCAGATTATACCGGCTCGTTTTCTGAAGGCCACCACACGCGAAGGCTTCGGTGAGAATCTCTTTCGCGACTGGCGCTTTGATGCAAGCCAAAAGGCCAATCCGGATTTTGCCCTGAATAACCCCTCCTTTTCCGGCAAGATCCTCATCGCCGGCAAGAACTTCGGTTGCGGAAGCAGCCGCGAGCATGCCGCCTGGGCGATTTACGACTACGGGTTCCGTGTTGTGATCTCCAGCTTCTTCGCCGATATCTTCAAGAACAATGCGCTTAACAACGGCTTGTTGCCGCTCGTGGTCAGTGATGCTTTCCTGAAGAAATGCTTTGACGCGATCCAGCAGCATCCAGCAACGCCATTTCTGGTTGACCTGGAGAATCAAACCGTGAGGATTGACGATGGCGAACCGGAATCCTTCGAGATCAACCCGTACAAGAAAGCCAGCCTCATCAACGGGCAAGACGACATAGACTACCTCCTTGGCCTGCGCAACGCGATCAGGGCTTTTGACGAATCCCGGCAAAGGGTAACACCGCTTCCATGAAAAAGAAGATCATCATACTCCCCGGCGACGGCATCGGCAAGGAAGTAACGGCCGAAGGCAAGCGTGTGCTTGAAACGATCGCCAGGGAATTCGACCGCTCTTTTGAATTTGACGAGGCGCTCATTGGTCACGCAGCCATTGAAGTTGCGGGCAATGCACTGCCCGATGAGACCCTCCATAAACTCAAGAACTGCGACGCCATTCTCTTTGGCGCCGTAGGTCACCCCAAATATGACAACGACCCTTCGCTGACGGTTCGACCGGAACAAGGTCTTTTGAAAATGCGGAAGGAGTTGGGATTGTATGCGAACCTTCGGCCTATAAAACTGTTTGACGAGCTGCTCGAGGCGTCCAGCATCAAACCAGAAATTCTCCGGGGCTCGGACATTCTCTTTTTCCGCGAGCTCACCGGCGATGTTTATTTCGGTGAGAAGGGCAAGAAGGATGACGGGCGCACGGCCTATGACGTGATGATCTACCACACGTATGAAATTGAACGTATCGCACATAAGGCGTTCCAGGCAGCATGTACGCGGAAGAAGAAAGTAACCTCCGTTGATAAGGCTAACGTACTGGAAAGTTCACGGTTGTGGAGAAAGGTGGTTCAGGAAATTGGCAAGCAATACCCTGATGTCACCCTCGAGCACGAGTTCGTCGATGCGATGGCCATGCGGCTGATCCAACAGCCAACCAAATATGATGTGGTGCTTACCGGCAACCTGTTTGGTGACATTCTCACGGACGAAGCCTCGCAGATTGCCGGCTCTATGGGCATGCTCGCCTCAGCCTCCATCGGCGATGCCGTTGGTTTGTACGAACCCATCCATGGCAGTGCCCACGACATCACAGGGAAAGGTATTGCCAATCCGTTGGCATCGATTCTGTCGGCTGCACTGATGCTGGATATTTCTTTCGGATGGAAGGAAGAATCGGAAGCGATTGTAGGAGCGGTGAGCCAGGCACTCAAGTCAGGATACAGGACGGCGGACATTGCCACGTCCACGACACCAAAGGAAAGGATTCTCAATACCCGTGCGATGGGCGATTGCATCGTGAAGCAGTTGGCCCGGAAAACCGCCGCGGTTACACATTGATCTAAACAAAAGAACCATGAGCCAGAAAGTTCAGATTTTCGACACCACCCTCCGCGACGGCGAGCAGGTACCCGGATGCCAGTTGAAGACGGAGGAGAAAGTAGTTATCGCCCGCGAACTTGAAGCGCTGGGCGTCGATGTGATCGAAGCGGGTTTCCCGATCTCCAGCCCCGGGGACTTTCTTTCCGTTGTTGAATTGTCGAAGGCATTGAAGCACACGACGGTCTGCGGCCTTACCCGGGCGAAGAAGGACGACATCGATGTAGCGGCAGAAGCACTCCTCCACGCCAAACACGGCCGGATTCACACGGGCATTGGCTCATCCGATGTGCACATTAAGCATAAATTCAAGTCCACCCGGGAGCAAGTACTCGAGCAAGGGGTGTGGGCCGTGAAGTATGCCAAGGAAAAAAACTATGAAGTAGAGTTCTATGCTGAAGACGCTGGCCGCGCAGACCTGGCCTTCCTGGCGCAAATGATCGAAGCGGTAATTACCGCTGGCGCTGATGTCGTAAACATTCCGGATACCACCGGTTATTGCCTGCCTCACCTCTATGGCAAGCGCATTCAGTATTTGTTTGAGAACGTAAAGAATATTCATAAAGCGGTTGTCTCCGTTCATTGCCACAATGACCTCGGACTGGCCACCGCGAATACCATGGCGGGATTACTGAACGGCGCCCGACAGGCGGAAGTCACGATCAACGGCATCGGTGAGCGTGCTGGAAATACGTCGCTCGAAGAGGTAGCGATGATTCTCCAAACGCACAAAGACCTCGATCTGTATACATCGATCAAGTCCGAACGGCTTTTTGAGATCAGCCTGATGGTAAGCGAAATGATGCGCATGCCGGTGCAGCCCAACAAAGCCATTGTTGGACGCAATGCCTTCGCGCACTCCTCCGGTATTCACCAGGACGGCTTCCTTAAACATGCCGAGAACTACGAGATCATCAACCCAGCCGACGTCGGCGTGCCTTCATCGTCCATCGTTCTCACCGCGCGTAGCGGCCGGGCTGCCCTCAAGCACCGCCTCGAACTCCTGGGTCACCACGTAGAAGGTGGTGTGCTCAACAACATCTATGAGCACTTTTTGCTTGTCGCAGACGAGAAGAAGATGGTCGATGATGATGATCTGACAGGACTTGTCGCCAGTCATCTGGTGCTGGTTAATAAATAGTGTCGATCCAAAGCCGCCATCCATGCCCAATGGCTGTCGTGAACGCTTATTTTCCTACCTTGCGGCCCTTAAATAAAAAGGACAGGAATGGCGCTGCTTGAGAAACATCTCTTTGTTAAGAAATCGAAGTTGCCAGGGGCTGGCAGGGGTCTCTTCACCAAAGTGCCCATCAAAAAGGGTACCCGGATTGTCGAGTACAAAGGAGAGATCCTGACCTGGAAGGAAGTGGAGAAAATGCCCGACTACCGCAATGGCTATGTGTTCTACTTTAACCTGAAGTATGTCATTGATGCCTGGAAGACCAAGAAGTCAGTGGCGCACTTTGCCAATGATGCCATGGGGATCATTCGCATCCAGGGGGTGAAGAACAATGCTGAGTACGATACTGAAGGGAAGCGCTGCTACATCGTTGCCACGAAGGATATTCCGGCCAAGTCGGAGATCCTGGTTTCCTATGGAGCGGAATATTGGCGTGCGATACGGTACAATATTCGTGAGGAACAGCAGAAATCAGGTAAGAAAGGGAAAGAAGTCACCCTGCCGCATCACGGCTTGGTGCGGAAGAAGGCCGCCTAGTTAGAGCCCTTTTCCGATTCGATGGCCTCGAGCATGGCCTCACGCACCCTGCGTATCTTTTCCATCTCCGATTCAAGGTATTCTCTGGCAACTTCCTGGTCGACAGTGTCGGCCACAGGTGAGAATTTGTGCATCCAATCCATCATTAGATTTCCCACTGAATCCAGCCGGGCAATACGCTTTTCGAGAGCTTGTTTTTCCTCAACTACCATATCGGGCGTCGCAGCAATCTGGTCCTGGAGTTTCTTCTTTAACGTGTAGATATCCTCCATTTTGGGCATCACTTCATCGTGGATATCCATAACCTGGTCGTACAACGCCTGGTTGGTGCTTGTCGTGTCCATATCGGAAGTGCTGGTGCTTTGATCGCCGGAGGGTTTTCCGCAGCTGAGGATGGCCAGGGAAACCAGGAAGAAGAGCATACGTGAGTTCATGGCTGCAATTTTGATGCAAGGTAACTTTCAGGGGGAGCTAACGGTAGTTAGTAAGGCAACTATTTTCAGGAATAAATTCCAATTCAGGAATTCCGTATTGGAGAACCGAAGTTTTTCCTGTTTATTGCTCCTGTGAACACGAAACGATTTTATTTCTATTCCTATTTTTTTCAAACCCGGGAGGGACTTGATGGAATAGTGCATCGTTCGTAAAGACACAAAAGCACCACCAAAAAGTCCCGCCAGAAGCGGGACTTTTTATTTTATGGATATGGAAAGAAAGAAGAACGGATCGAAAAAAGGCAAGAACGGGATGATCGTCGCCATACAGGGGATTGCAGCCAGTTTTCATGAAGTGGCTGCATTTACCCACTTTGGCGGACCTGTAGAGACCGTGGAGTGCCTGACGTTCCACACGTTGTGTGAAGCGCTAAACACAGGCCGGGCTGACGCCGCCGTCATGGCCATTGAGAATTCTATCGCAGGCAGTATCCTTCCCAACTACTTCCTGCTACAGCAGTATCACTTCTCCATCGTCGGGGAACTTTACTTGCCGATACATCTTCACCTCGTGGCACTGCCGGGTGTCAAGCTGAAAGACATACGTACCGTGGAGTCGCACCCCATGGCTATCCGCCAGTGTACGGAATTTCTCAACCAGCTGAGTGATGTGGTCATCCGCGAAAGTGATGACACGGCGCTATCCGCAAGAAAGATTCGCGAGGGTAAACTGAAGGATGTCGCTGCGATTGCCAACACACAGGCAGCAGAGAAATTTGGGTTGAACATTCTCGAAAGGCGGATTGAGACCAACCGCAAGAATTTTACCCGGTTCCTGATCCTCACCAAGGACAAGACACCCGTAGGTGGCAGCAATAAAGCATCACTGTCCTTTGAGGTAGCCAACGAAGTGGGTAGCCTTGCTGACGTGTTGATGGTGTTTCGCAACCACACCATCAACCTGACCAAGATACAATCAATACCTATTGTTGGCAGACCGAGAGAGTACACCATTCACATTGATGTTGAATGGAAGTCCCGTAAGTACTACGACGTGGCCATGCGTGAAGTCCTGCGCGCAACACGCAACCTGAATGTTCTGGGTGAATACAAGAAAGCAACGATAAAATTCTAGTTATGATACAAGCCGCCAAACGCATTGAGCATGTGGAGGAATACTACTTCAGTCGTAAACTGGCCGAGGTGCGCAATCTGGATTCACCGGAATTTCCAGTAATCAATCTGGGTATTGGAAGCCCCGATATGTCACCTTCCGAGGAGACCATCAAGGCATTGACCCAGTCGGCCAACGTGCAGGGCCATCATGGCTACCAAAACTACAAGGGGATACCGGCCCTCCGCAAAGCCATTGCCGGGTTGTACCAGCAGGTATATGATGTTGAGCTAAATCACGAGACAGAAATCCTTCCGCTGATGGGATCGAAGGAGGGAATCTTTCATATCTCCATGGCGTTCGTTAACGAAGGTGATGAGGTCTTGATCCCAGATCCCGGTTATCCCACCTACGCTTCAGCCACAAAGCTGGTCGGAGGTAAGGTCCGCACATACTCCATGAAAGAGTCTCTCAAGTGGGGCATCGATGTGGAGTCTCTTGTGCTGCAAGACTTATCACGCGTGAAGATCATGTGGGTGAACTTCCCGCACATGCCGACAGGCCGGGTGGCAAACCCGCACGAACTTCAGGTACTGGTAGACCTGGCCCGCAAGAATAACTTCCTCATCGTAAACGACAATCCATACAGCCTGATTCTGAATGATTCACCCCACAGCATTCTGGCCACAGCCAATGCCATGGATGTGGCGATGGAATTGAATTCACTGAGCAAGTCGCATAACATGGCCGGATGGCGCATCGGCTGGGCGGCGGGCAGTCGGGAACATATTGACGCGGTCCTGAAAGTCAAGAGCAACATGGACTCGGGTATGTTCCTGAGCCTGCAGCATGCGGCTGTTGAAGCTTTAAAAAGTGGGCCGGGTTGGTTCGCCTCACTGAACAAAACATATCGTAGTCGCAGTGTGGCAGCGCAAAACATCCTTGGTGAACTGAATTGTACATTTGAAAAGCAGCAAAGCGGACTCTTTCTTTGGGCCAAGGCCCCTGCCGATGTAGCCGATGTGGAGGATTGGATTGATGAAATCCTTTATGGCACAAAAGTTTTCATAACTCCAGGATCAGTATTTGGAGAAGCAGGCAAACGGCATATCCGAATATCTCTTTGTGCACCGGAAGTGAAGATGGAAGAGGCACAAAAGCGCATCAAGATCTGGAAGGAAGCGAAGGGAACGCAGGTTGGTCTTAGCAAAATGAACGCAGCATGAATGTATGTATCATCGGTCTCGGGTTGATCGGGGGAAGTATCGGGTTGGATTTGAAGAATGACCCGCGCATCACGCGTCGCATCGGCGTCGACCTTCACGAAGAGAATGGGCGACATGCCGTGGCATTGGGGCTTGTCGATGCCGTCGAAACGGAAGACCTGGCGTTGGCACAGGCCGATGTTGTGCTCTTGGCCATTCCGGTCAACGCCATCAAGGCTCTGTTACCGCAAATACTTGATACGGTAAAGTCAGGCGCAGTGGTTATTGACCTGGGCTCGACGAAGTCAGCAATCTGCAAGGCGGTTGTTGGCCATGCGAAACGTGGTCAGTACGTTGCTGCTCATCCGTTGGCAGGTACGGAGAACTCAGGGCCGGAGGCGGCAATAGCGGGACTGTTTCGCGGAAAGGTCAATATTGTCTGTGAGCACGATCAGTCAAGTGAAGAGGCGCTGAATCTAGCTCAAAAGATCTTTAGCATACTGGGCCTGAAGACTATCTTTATGGGCCCGGAGGAACATGACAAGCATGCAGCGTATGTTTCTCATTTGTCGCACGTGAGTTCGTTTTTGTTGAGTCAGACGGTGTTGGATATGGAGAAAGATGAAAAGCACATCTTCAACCTGGCGGGTAGCGGGTTTGCATCGACGGTCCGGCTCGCCAAAAGCTCACCGGATATGTGGACGCCCATTGTGGAGCAGAATGCGGAATACCTTGGGCAGGCGCTTGCCGAATACATCATGCACCTGCAAAGGTTTCAGTATCACCTGATGAAGCGCAATACGAAGGAAATCTACTCTGTCTTGCAAGAAGCCAATAAAATACGCCGGGTACTGGACGCGCAAGTTTCCCTGCCGGCTGAACCGAAGGAGAAAATCATTGTTAGTATACCAAAACAGACGGGGCAGTCCGTCGACCATAAAAGCTGAGTTCTATGAGCACATCGAATACGATTAGTGAAGCATTTGGTGCCAGGCGCCCCTTCATCATCAGTGGACCCTGCAGCGCGGAAACAGAGAGCCAGATGCTCACTACAGCCACGCTTCTTGCCGCCACCGGGAAAGTCCACGCACTCCGGGCTGGAATCTGGAAGCCGCGTACCCGCCCGGGTCAATTCGAAGGTGCAGGCCTTGAAGGATTGAAGTGGTTGGCGCTGGCAAAGCAGGAAACCGGATTGCCCATTACCACAGAGGTTGCCAATGCGGCACATGTCGAGGCTTGTTTGAAAGCCGGCGTCGATATCCTGTGGGTGGGTGCGAGGACAACGGTTAACCCCTTCTCGGTTCAGGAAATTGCCGATGCCCTGCGAGGTGTTGACATTCCGGTGATGGTAAAGAATCCCGTCAACCCCGATCTGGATTTGTGGATCGGAGCGCTCGAACGATTTGAACGGGCGGGCATCAAGCGCATGGCGGCGATCCATCGTGGGTTTTCATCATTTGAAAAAGGTCCTTTTCGCAATGCACCCATGTGGGATTTGGCTATTGAATTAAAGACACGCGTTCCGGGACTCGAGATGTTCTGTGACCCGAGCCACATCTCGGGTAATCGGGAACTGATCGCCATGATCTCGCAGAAGGCACTCGACCTTGACATGGCAGGGCTGATGATTGAAAGCCACCTGAATCCGGATGCTGCATGGAGCGATGCTAAACAGCAGGTAACCCCAGCCGTTCTTTCTGCTATCATCGATGGACTGGTCGTTCGTTCCGTGTCATCGGATGACAAGACGTTTAAGGATACCCTTGGCATTCTCCGCGATCAGATCGACCATATCGATGACGAAATCATGCAGAAGATGGCCAGCCGGATGAAGATCTCCCGACAGATAGGCCAGTATAAAAAGGAAAATAATGTGACCATTCTGCAGGTGGGACGCTGGGAAGAAATCATCCAAACCAGGGTTTCTCTGGGTAAGGCCATGGGTCTGGATGAGGGCTTTACCCGCGATCTTCTGCGGCTTGTTCACCACGAGTCCATTCAGGTACAAACCAAGGTCATGAATCAGGCAGAAGTGAAGGTATAGCGGATGTGGAGGTCCTGCTTTAATTTTGCATAACTTTGCCCTGTCAATATCCATAGCACCTATTCTAAAAGCATGTCAGCATCAGCAAGTTTTCGATTTTCAACGGCTCCTGAGCCACACCGTATACGTACGCGCGAAATAATGGCTAAGCACCCGGATGTTCGGGCACTTATCGGCAAAAACCCGCTGACCATGGTGGCCATCCTTGGCCTGGTAGCGAGTATGGTCGTGGGCGCCTACCTCGTTCGTGACACCTCGTGGTGGATTGTGTTATTGGCAGCCTACCTCGGTGGCGCCTTTGTCAACCACGCGTTGTTTGTCATGATTCATGAGTGCACGCACCATCTTCTATTCAAGAGTAAGCCATTGAATTTGGCGGCGGCTATCATTGCCAACTTGCCACATACATTGCCGAGCGCAATATCTTTTGTTCGCTATCATATCAAGCACCATGCCTTCCAGGGAGTACATGAGCTGGATGGTGATCTTCCTGATCATTGGGAAGCAAAAATGATTAATCATTCATTTTTGGGTAAGGCACTGTGGCTCCTGTTCTTCCCGGTCTTTCAGGCAATTCGTACGGTGCGGCTGAAAGAAATTAAACCCGTTGATGGATGGATTGTCGCCAATTGGATCGTTCAGATTGCGTTCAATGTTGCTATCTGGATGTTTTTCGGGCCCAAGGCATTCTTCTTCCTGTTGTTCAGCTTCTTCTTCTCTGTCGGATTGCATCCGCTGGGAGCCCGTTGGATTCAGGAACACTACCTCACACTCGACGAAAAGCAGGAGACCTATAGTTATTATGGGCCACTGAACACCGTGGCCTTTAACGTAGGGTACCACAATGAGCATCACGATTTTCCTTCCATTCCATGGAACAAGTTGCCTGACCTCAAGGCAAAAGCTCCGGAGTATTACGACACGCTAAAGGCCCACACATCGTGGACGAAGCTTTTCTTCAGATTTCTATTCGACAAGAATATTTCACTCTACATGCGTATTCTTCGCGAGGAGCGGGGCAAAGTGGCCTTGTCGGATGAATCAAAACCCGACACGGAAATGGTGGTGGGTGAAACACATCGGTGAAGGCATGAAGCGTATTCTTGCTGTCATCCTGTTTAGTATTGCTCCGATTGCGTTGTGGGCTCAGGCATCGGATGAATTGGTGGTGAAGACATTATCCCAAAAGAAATTTGACTGGCTCATTGGTCGTCAGGCGGATTCCCTCGATCGCATGCTTGATGAGCGACTTCAGTTTGTTCATTCCAACGGCTGGGTTCAAACCAAGCGAGAGGTATTGGATGACATGCGCACCGGGAAGCTAGTCTACCAGCGGGTTACCGTGAAGGAGACCATTGTCCGACTGTATGATAAGACAGCTGTTGTCAATGGGCTAGGGACCTTCGAAGGGGTCAACAGCGGGAATGTGTTCAAGCTGGATCTACGGTATACGGAGGTCTATGTTTATGACCAGGGGCGCTGGATGATGGTGTCCAGGCACTCCAACCGGATGCCATAAGTGGGGCATTCTCCGGTCTGAATGTAAGATTTGGGCCAAAATTCAATATATTTATAGACTAGGTGATCCTATTTTTGCATAAACCTGTCTACCCATGAAGACTACACTGTTGGCTATCTTATTTTTTGCCACATTCGGAAAAGCAGTTGCCCAAGACACCGGGGAGCCTGAAAACTTCATCGTCGTCATTGGTGCATTTGCATCGCAAGACAATGCCAATCGCTTTGTCAAGCAAACCCAGAAGTACAAAATCAAACCCTCGGTTGAGTTGAACAAAATCCGCGGTCTGTATTATGTCTACGTCTTGCAGACTGGCGATAAGTCCAACGCGATGATCGAGGCTCAGCGTCTCCGCGAGGAAACTGCGTTAACGGACACGTGGGTATACAAAGGCAGCCTTGGTGATGTGCTGGTCCGTGAGCCGGTGGTTGTCCCGGTTCCGGTTGAGCAACCCCCTGTGCAGGAAATCAAGATCGAGGTTGTCGAGACCCCGCCACCCCCTCCTCCCAAAACGGAGGCTGAAAAAATCAAAGAAGCTGTCGACAGCAAATCAATGGTATTGAAGAAGGGAGAGACAGAGACATTGGATCATCTTTTTTTCTATCGTGATGCAGCCGTGCTCCGCCCTGAATCTCAGTATGAGGTTGATCGTCTGGTACGCCTCATGAAGGAACACCCGGATGCAAACATCAAGATTCATGGCCACACCAATGGTAACGACAAGGGTCGCATCATCCGGATGGCCAAAGGTTCTAAGAATTTCTTTTCCCTGGATAACACCATTGAGGACTACGGTTCCGCAGTCAAGTTGTCTGAGTTGCGTGCCAACGTGATCAAGGATTATCTTGTTACGAACGGCATTGATGCCAAGCGAATGTCGATCAAGGCCTGGGGAGGCAAGAAGCCACTGTATGAGGTAGACGATGAAAAGGCAGAGGCGAACGTCCGGGTGGATGTTGAGGTTCTAAACAAGGACTAACTACGTCTTTCCAAGCCATTTCAACACCCGATTCATAGTATTTACCAAAGCAGGCATCCGGTATCCCCCGAGCGGGTGTGAGTATTTTGGGTAATTTGCTATCTTCGAAGATTAGAAAATTACCCCTATGAAGGAATTGAAACGTTTGTTGTTTGCCGTGGCTTTTGTGGTCATGGTTACCCCCCTGTCTGCACAAACTACAGAAACTGAGTACTACGTGACAATTGGGGTTTTTGCCATCCAAGATAATGCGGTGAGGTACACTACCAAGGCAAACAAGGCTGGCTTCAATGCCCAATATGCCATTAATCCGTCGCGCAACCTGTATTACGTATATCTCCTGCAGACAAATGACCGGCGAAAGGCCTTCTCGTTCATGATCAAAGTTAGAGCGGAGTCAGAGTATAAGGATGCGTGGATGTTCATGGGGCATTTGGGCACCAATGATGTTGTGGATGATTCCCCTAAAGCAACACCTGCCCCTGCTGTCGTCGTGCCCGCAGTGGTTGCTCCTATTGTGGTTGAAGAAAAGAAGGAACCTGTTATTGAAACACCGGCAGTTGTAAAAACAGATTCACCAACCGTTGTGGCGAAGCCCAAGCGCGTCGTCAAGGGTAAGTTGTTCATGTTCCGTTTTCTGAATGCGGAAAATGGCAATGAAATCCGTGGTGAGGTACATTTCTCCGAATCAAAGAAGGCCACCCAATACCAGGCTTTTAAAGCGGATGAAGTCATCGACCTCGTGGCACCCAAGAACGCGGGTGGTGTTTATTTTATCACAACGCTTGCTCCAGGTTATAAATCCCAAAGCACACCGTTCAATTACAAGGATCCGCTGCCGGTGTCATCGGGTACTGGTCCAGAAGGCGAATTGATCATTCCCTTGAGCCTTGAGCGGGCCAAGCGAGGGGACTATATTGAATTTTCGAACGTGTCCTTCTACCGCAACTCGGTGGTCATGCATCCGCAGTCGCAAATGGAGTTGGACGGCTTGGCCGATCTGATGAAAGAGCATACCGACTACAAGGTGAAGATTCACGGTCATTGCAACGGTACGGAGGCCCGTGATATCATCACGTTAGGAACAAGCACCAAATTTTTTGAGAGTGATCCTTCCAATCTGAAGAAGAAGGGTTCCGCCAAGGAGCTTACAGAATTGCGGGCGGAGGCTGTTCGTCGCTACCTGGTTACCCAGGGTGTAGCGGTGGAACGTATGCTCACCAAAGGTGAAGGCGGCAAGATGATGGTCTACCCGCAGACCAGCGTTTATGCGAACTATAACGACCGCGTTGAAGTTGAGATCATCAAGCATTAGGACCTGGGCCTAGCTCGTCATTGCTTTCAGGATGTCGTGCTGGGTGATGATGTGAACTTTGTGTGCATCGTCACGGACCAGGAGGGCCTTGTTGGTTTTGTTCAGCATGGATGAAAGTACATCGAGCGTAGTATCCTGCGCAACAAACTGCATGGGCTTATCCATGAGATCGCCCACGCGACTTTCGGTAGCTTTTGGATCATTGATGATCTTTTCCAGCAAGCTAGCCGATGCGATGCTCCCTACGAATTCTTCTTTATCCACGACGGGTACCTGGTCAATCCCCTGAGCGTTCATGATTTTGATGGCCTCGCCGATGATGGCGTCTTTCCCCACGGTAAATAGGCCACTCTTTTCTTTTCGACGGGTTACAATATCGCGCGCGGTAGAGAAGGCGCGTTCTTCCAGAAAGCCATGGTCTTTCATCCAGTTGTCGCTGTATACTTTGTTCAAGTAGCGGGTGCCGTGGTCGGGCAGCAGCACCACCATGAGGTCATCTTTCTTGAGTTGTGTTCGTGCATATTCCAGGGCTCCATGAATGGCGGAACCACTGCTCCATCCAACAAACAATCCCTCCTCCCGGCTCAGGCGGCGGGCTGCAATGGCGCCGTCTTTGTCGGTTACTTTGATAAACTGGTCGATCACATCAAAGTCAACGTTTTTTGGGAGGATGTCTTCGCCAAAGCCTTCGGTGAGATAGGGGTAAATCTCGTTCCGGTCGAAGATTCCAGTCTCTTTGTATTTCTTGAAGACCGAACCGTAGGTATCGATGCCCACCGTTACGAGGTTGGGGTTCTGCTCTTTCAGGTACCGTGCTGTGCCGCACATGGAGCCACCGGTCCCGACCGTAGCCACATAGTGGGTGATCCGTCCACCGGTTTGCTTCCAGATTTCAGGCCCCGTGGTTTCAAAATGGGCCGCTGCATTGGAAGGATTGTCGTATTGATTGGGGTAGTATGAGTTGGGGATGTCTTTGTTCAGTTTTTTTGCAACGGAGTAGTATGAGCGAGGATCTTCGGGCTCGACGTTGGTTGGGCACACCACCACTTCGGCGCCGACGGCTTTGAGAATGTTGATTTTCTCCTGCGACTGCTTATCGGCCATGGTGAAGATGCACTTGTAGCCTTTGGCGATGGCAGCGAGCGCGAGGCCCATACCGGTATTTCCTGAAGTGCCTTCGATGAGCGTGCCGCCCGGCTTGAGAAGGCCTGCCTTTTCAGCGTCCTCAACCATCTTAATGGCCATCCGGTCTTTGGTCGAGTTGCCCGGATTAAAGTACTCAACTTTCGCCAGAATGGTGCCTTGAATTCCCTTCGTAACGCGGTTGAGGCGTACCATGGGGGTATTACCGATGGTTTCTACAATGGAGTTGTATATCATGATGGATAAAATTCAGGTGCAAGTTACAAAACTCAGGATGTCGTGCCGGCAAGAAGGTACATGACGGCCATGCGCACCGCCACTCCATTTTCAACCTGATCGAGGATAATGGAGTGCCGTGAATCGGCAGCATCGCTGCTCAATTCAACACCGCGGTTAATCGGACCGGGATGCATCAGCACGATTTCCTTTTTTAATCCGTCAAGGGTCTTTTTGGTGATCCCGTAGTACAGGGAATATTCCCGCAGTGATGGAAAGTATTTTAGCTGTTGGCGCTCCAGTTGTATGCGCAGCACGTTGGCCACATCACACCAGGCCAACGCTTTCTGAAGATCGAGTTCTACTTTTACCCCGAGTTTACCGATGAATTTGGGTAGCAGGGTGGGCGGCCCGCAAACCATCACTTCCGCGCCGAGTTTATTCAGCGCAAAAATATTGGACAACGCTACGCGGGAGTGGAGAATGTCGCCGATGATGGCTACTTTCTTTCCGGCTACACCGTTGAGTTTTTCCCGTATCGAGTAAGCGTCGAGAAGGGCCTGCGTAGGGTGCTCATGGGTGCCGTCGCCAGCATTGATGATGTTGGCTTTAATGTGTCGGGAGAGGAAGTGAGGGGCACCGGCGCTTGCATGGCGCATGACGATCATATCGACCTTCATGGCCAGGATATTGTTGACGGTGTCGAGGAGGGTTTCACCTTTCTTAACCGAGCTTGTGGAGGCAGAGAAATTAACGATGTCGGCAGAGAGCCGCTTTTGAGCGAGCTCGAAGGAAAGTCGTGTGCGGGTGGAGTTTTCGAAGAAGACGTTGGCTATCGTGACGTCGCGAAGGGAAGGTACCTTTTTGATGGGCCGGTTGATGACTTCTTTGAAATTGTCTGCCGTTTCGAAAATGAGCTCAATATCTTCGGTGGTGATGTTCTTGATTCCCAACAAGTGAGGCTGACTCAATCTCGGCATAGATTCATTCTTTACTGATTAACCAAATCCTGTTGTGTTGATGGTCATCATCAAGTTCCACGAGCACTTTCTGTGTGTCTACGGTATTGACGTATTGCCCGACATAATCAGCTGAAATGGGCAGCTCGCGGGTACGCTTGCGATCAATAAGGACCAGAAGCTCAACTTTCTCCGGTCGGCCGAATGCGATCATGGCGTCAAGCGCGGCACGTACGGTTCGGCCGGTGTACAGCACATCGTCGATCAGGACTACATTCCTGCCCTCGATGAGGAAGGGCACACGTGTTTCGCTGGCTTTGGGTGGTTCCTCGCGGCGCCGGAAATCATCCCGGTGAAAGGTGGCGTCGAGGTAGCCCAGAGGAACGTCCTTCTTGCAGGCAATGGACAGCTTCTTCTTGATCCATTCAGCAAGGAATATCCCCCGGGGTTGCAAGCCCAGGAGCACGGTATTTTCAAATGTTCCGTGATTTTCAATCAATTCCTGACAAAGGCGGTCGATCGTCAGACTTAAGAGATCGGAGTCAAGAATGAGTTTTTTCTGCATGCCTGACCGCAAATATAGCAGATTCCGGTCCTCGTCGGGAGGGATTAGCGGTAAGTAATTTTATTAATGAAGAACACCTTCCGGTAGGAGCCGCGCCTGCTTTTGAGGGATTGCGTACCGTAAGCATAGAAGTACTTGTCGTACCAGGCGTCAAGTTTTTCTGTGTTTTCTTCCTCCCTGTCCAATTCCTCATCACTGAGTCCCACCTTCATTGGGTCGGCGGCCTTGCCTTCAAGCACCTGGTCGCCTGAAATGATCTTGGTGCGTATCGTATTGTCGAAGAGATACATCAGCAGAATCTTTTCCTTCTCGGGCTGCACGCGCACGTACTGCTGAAGCTGGAAGGTCTTCACATCATTGATTTCAAAACTGTTGTCCCAGGCAAGCTGTCCGTTCTTACCAAAGCCGATCACGATCGCATGAGTGTATTTGTAGCCATCGAATATCCGTTCGGTGCGGGCTTGTGGATTGTAGAATTTAGGGTATACATAGTGCGGGTAAAATGCTTCGCCCACCAACAGGAGCTGATTGTCGTAGTCAACCAGGTCATGGACCAAAAGGCGGTAGTTAAATTTTAGCTTTTTGCCTTTGATCGTCTTCCGCTCAATACGTTCTTTCACCCGTTTTTGCTGCTTGGCTTTCATGTAGCTGAAGAAATTTTTCAGCTGTGCAAAGTTGTAGTACTGGATCGTGTATGCGCCCGACGGATCAATCGATGCAACGAAAACACCTCGGGAGTATTCCGTAAAGCGCCCATAGACCCCCGCCACCAGCTGCTTTCCATCGGGAAGTCTAATCGAACGGCCAAACAGCAAGTGCTTGTCCTCGTCGGGCTGGAGGATGGTGGTGCGCTGCAGTTCGCCATTGGAATCATAATTGCGAATCCATAGGGCACGACGCTTTTCAAAATTTCGGGAACTAACGACGATGTCTGTAGTGCCATCGTTCTGGACTTTGATTTGGTCGAGCTCTCCGGGTGAGTTGAAGAACCCTGGAAGAATCCGTGAGCTTTGTTGTTCAAAACTGTAGTACAATACCAGTGGCCGACTGTTGAAATATCCACCGATCAACGCTGCCTTATTGGTCAGCATGAATTCTGAGGGATAGAACGGTATGATATTCTTGACTGGAAAAACACGGTAGGTCCCGTTTGACTGGTTGATGGCCACAATGATGAAGTCTTTGCCTACGTAGCCGGGGTCTTTCAGCAGCATATAGAACGTGCTGCCTGCAGATCGAACCTGGACAATGTCAAGCTTTTTGCTTACCGGTATGACTCCAGTCCAATTCTCGTTCAGCGCTGTATCCAGTTTGATCAATTCGTAATAGTCGTCTTTTTTTCCAGTGACCCTACGGTAGACCAGGAGACCGTTTTCTCCAAGTTTTGTGGCCGTGTATTTTGCGCCCTCTTTTTCCATCAACTTGATTTCAAAACGGCCTGCCTGCCTGACCTGAGCAGACAGGAATGCCGGGGCATGCAACCCGATCAATAGGATAAGCGTTCTAAAAATCCAGCCGGTTGACATAGAATGCATATCGGGATTCGACATCGCCATCTGTGGTAGCCCTAACCCTTCGATAGCCCCAGGCATATACATGCCTCCCGTACCACGCGCGGACGCCACCTGCTCCATCGTCTTCGTCTTTAAAGAAATCATTGGGCTCGAGCATGGCAGCCGTAATTTTTTCCGGCAAGGGACGCATCATGGGATCGTCGGACTCGCGTTGGTAGAGGATCTCGTTCTTCTGTTTATAGACCATGATAACAGAGTCACCATCAAGAATAAAGTCACCGGATTGGTTAAGCACCGGGCGTTTAACATCGTCAAATTTCATGGTTACACCTTCGGGTGCACTTGCTGGTGTTCTGAATCGAAGCAGTACCGACTGGATCATCTTTACTTCGGTGTTACGCACCATTGGTTCATTGGGGTAGGGATTATCAAATCCGGCTGACCGGTTGGGATTTCCCGGCGACAAATAGGAATTGTAATAGTTGTTCCATGCGGGACTACCGTACGGATAGTACGTCGTATTGCTGGCCGGGTGATACATTTCTGCGAAAAGATAATAGCGGTTGTCCATCTCCTCCAGGCGGATCGGCAGAAGGTTCGCTTTGTAGCCCGGTACCTTTCCCTCCGTTTTTTCACGGGCCACTTTACTTTTGATTTTCCGGGCTTTCTTCTCCGGGAGATAATCAAGAAAATGATCGATGGAGGCAAGGTCGGTATACGTTACAGGCTGTTCGGAAAACGGGTCGACGACAGCGGAGTATACGCCAAGCGCCTGATTCTGGTTCCCTTCGCCGAAGGTACCAACAATCATCAGTTCATCATGGATGAGGCGGCTCGTTGTTCCTGACAGGATACTAAAGCGCGGATCGATCTCGATAACATCGTCGATGATCAGGTTTCCGGATGAGTCAAACGTCCGGAGAATGAGTTTGTGCTTTTCGGTACGGCGATTCTCAACCAGCAGAACATTGAAACTTTCATTCTGATTGGCCCGAACATCCAGCAGGGAAATGTTTTTGGCAAACAGGCCCGGAAGGATTTTCGGCTTGTCGCTCGAGTGATCAAAAAGAAGTACGGCGGGCTCGCTGTTCACGTACCCCCCAAACAATGCGGTGCGGCCAGCTACGGTGAAGTGGGTCAATTGGAAATTAAGGTCAAACCTTACCTTGTCAATCTGAATCGACCGGCTGGAAAACTCCATCGTTACCAGCAGAAAGTTGTAATAGGTAGTTTGGGTTTCGCGGTACAAGAGATAGAGCCGTCCCGGAACATGTTCAAATCCCACCAGGTTCAGCCGGCTGTCGAGATCCAGTTCAGTGGACCAAAAACGTGTCAGCGTGGTATCAACCAGTTCTACCTGCCATTTCTTGTTTCCTTGTGCATACTTCTTCAGGTCACGAATGAGGGCTAGACCTTCTGTATTCAAAGAGATGACTTCGAAAGGCTCATCGGAAGCCTTGCCGGGTATTTCCATCCTATATGTCTGCTTAGGCTGCGCCAAACCCAGCGATGCCTGTAGGTAGATGGAGAAATAAATAATGATTAGCCGAACAACAGTTCGCATCAGGGTTTCGTGCTTAGCTCGAGGATCCGCTTAAATTCCTCCTGGGAGACGGGCTGGACAGAAAGTCGCGCTGCTTTGGCCAACACCATTTTCTGAAGGTTCTTGTCTTGTTTGACGCGTGTGAGCGTGACCGGGTTTTTGAGTGGCTTATCAGGCGCCAGGTCCACAGCTACCCAATCCGGACTCTTGGGTTCCGGGTAGGGTCCTTTCATTACGGTAGCAATCCCGACAATTGCCTTCACATCGCCCGTGTGGTAGATGAGCGCACAATCTCCTTTGGTCATGGCGTTGAGATTTTTTCTCGCCTGAAAGTTGCGTACGCCATCCCATACGCCCTTCTTATCCCGGACGAGGTCTTCCCAGGAATAGGTCTCGGGCTCGGTCTTGAGTAGCCAGTAATTCATACATGTGGAAATTGCCTTCTAAAGTAACAAAATGAGATCGCAATTCGGGGGAAAATTAGTACCCCCGGTCAGGGGATAATGATGTTAAGTGTAAATTTGGCGATCTACGGACTTCATGAAGATACTTATCCTGCGGTTTTCATCGATTGGCGACATCGTTCTGACGACACCGGTGATCCGTACCATAAAGACGCAATTGGATAAGGTGGAAGTCCATTATGCCACCAAAGCACAGTACTGCGACTTGTTTGAAGCCAATCCGTACGTTGATAAAATGCACTATCTGGCGGACAGTCTTCAGGGGCTCATCCAGGAACTGAAACAGGAGCAGTTTGACTTTGTCGTCGATCTCCATCATAACCTGAGAACATTCCAGATCAAACGTGCCCTTGGCGTGAAGTCGTCCAGCTACAACAAACTCAACGTTGAGAAATGGTTAAAAGTCAATCTCAAAATTGATCAGCTCCCAAACCTTCATATCGTAGACCGTTATATGAAGACCGTCGAACAATTGGGGGTGAAGATGGATGCGCTCGGGCTGGATTACTTCATACCCGAAAAGGATGTCGTTCCCATAGAATGGCTGCCGGAAGGGTTCCGCGATGAATTTGTCGTGTATGCCATCGGCGCTCAGCATGGGACAAAGAAACTTCCCCTCCACAAGATGATTGAGTTGTGTGACCGCATCAATAAGCCGGTTGTTCTACTCGGGGGTCCTGAGGATGCCGCAACGGGAGAGGAAGTTGCCCGGTTCTTCAGCCGGGAGGGTGAAACCACTTTGGTGAGCGAGGGATTACGTAAGCTGAATAAGAAAACCATCGTTTACAACGGATGTGGGAAGTTCAGCCTGAATCAATCGGCCAGTGTAGTAAAGCAGTCGCGGTACGTCTTCACGCACGATACTGGACTGATGCACATTGCGGCAGCCTTCAAGAAGGAAATTTTCAGCATCTGGGGTAACACTATACCTTCCTTCGGTATGTATCCTTACCGCACGAAATTCACGGTGCTGGAGAACAATCGAGTATCCTGCAGACCGTGCTCCAAAATAGGCTACGCGAAGTGCCCAAAAGGCCATTTCCGATGCATGGAGGACCTTAGTCTTGATTTCTATCTGGGTTAGGGCCCAGTGGTTGTCTGGTTCTGGACTTCGTTAGACATTATCACTTCCATGTAAGTAAAATGTCAATTTTAGACTAAAATCAAGCCTTATCTGGCGTATTTTAGGCCTTATTTTAAGTTGGCTATGCAGCGTAATTTCCTTCTACTTCTTGCCCTTGTATGTTTTTCCATTAGCCCGGTCTGGGCGATAGTCAAAACCTCCAATGGCGGACTTTGGAATACGGGAGCGACTTGGAGCCCTGCCGGCGTTCCTTTGGCTGCCGATGATGTCATTTTGGCCAGTGGCACGACCACGATGGATGTCACGACAACCATCAACTCACTCACGATCAACGGCACGGCCATTCTTGATTTCAGCACAAACAACCGCACACTCACCGTCACCGGCACCACGACCATGAACGGTAATACCCAGATTACGGGTAACAATAACAATCGGATTTTGGACCTCCTTGGGGATTTCAATATTCCTGCAGGCCAAATAGGATCGATTGGAGGCGTACGGGTCACACAAGCCATTGGGCAGACATTCAACCTGGGGGGAACGTTTACACCCACAGACAACACCGGAACCAAAACCTTTGGTAACGCTGTATTTTCTGACGGATGTCTTATCGATGCCAGCGTAACGGAAACGGTAATTATTGCGGGCAATTTGTCGGTTGTGCCTACAACGCCGGGGTTACATAGTGTTATCGGTCGCGTCAGCCTTCGTGTTGATGGTACCACCACGGTGACAGGCTATCTTGAATTTGCCAACAGTGGCTCTGGAGCAAAAACATTCAACAACACAATAACCGTTGCTGCCGGAGGCGTGTGGGACAATATTGTTGGAGAAGACCCCATCATCAACTGCAGCATTGTCAATGACGGTGTGTGGCCTCAACCTACGGGCGGAAATGGGAGGTACGACGTGAACGTGGCCGGTACCTATACCTACTCAGGAACGCGCGAGATTGCCATGACCCGCCTGAGAATTCAGACAACGGCAACGGTAACAAACATTGGTGCTCTAAAACTAACTCAAACCGCTAATGTTGCTCTTACAGTAAATGGTGGTGGAGTCTTCAATAATGGAGATGGTGTGACAGCAGGATGGCTGACCTTTACAGCCATCACCGATGTGGTGAGTCTGGGTGGCGGGGGAAGCGTGGTGAATTTTGCGAATGCCAACAATACTGTTACCTATGCTTCTTCTTCCAATCAGAATTTGTATCCCACCATCTATGACAATCTGGTTTGTTCAGGCAACAATACGGTGACTGTGGCGGGAGCAACGACAGTGAACACGTCCCTCACGATTTCAGGCACGACCATCGTGGATGTTACGGGGGGTACGGACCTTGATGGAAGTGGCAATCTCATCATGACAGGAACCAGCTTGTTGCAAATTTCCTCAGCGGGAACAGTCCCGGCACTTACGGGGGGCAGCCATTCACTGGCACCCGGAACAACGATTGAGTTAACACGGGCAGGTGTTCAAACAGCAGCCAGCAGTGCCAGCTACCCTTATCAGAATATCCTGATCAGTGGCAATGCTGGATCAGCCGTAAACTTCAATCAGGTCGCCAATATAGCTGGGAATCTTACGCTTACGTCTGCCGGACGATTTACCAACACGGTGAATACGCCACCACTGATTTCTATTGGGGGAGCGTTGACGTATGCCTCTTCAGCAACAACAACCTTGAATACAAGCCTGAGTGCCGGCAGCGTGACGATTTCATCGGGAGGCTTTACCTACACCAACCGTACGATAACGCTTGATCAGGACAATGGATTCTGGGCCGTTACCGGTGCACCTGTAATCACGGCCACCGGAACAGCCGAAGTACGCTTTACCACCGGCATCAACCAGGAGATCGCGGGAACCACAAATCCTACGTTCAATATCCTAAGAATCAATAATGCCAATAACGTCACCGTTAATGTTGCCAGTGTTACTGCCAGCAGCCTGTTGTTGGATGCCGGGATGCTGATCACGGGAACCAACGTGGTGGTTATTCCTTCCACCGGCTCCGTGACACGGACCACCGGATATGTGAACGGAAATTTGAACAAGACTTACCCACTGGGTACGGCGTCGAGGACATTTGAGGTTGGAACCGCTGCGGGTTATGCTCCGGCGACACTCAACTGTGCTTCTGTGACAACTGCAGGCACCATGACGGTCGGTGCTGTAGAAGGTGACCACCCTGAAATTAGCGCCGGCCTTATTGAGCCGAACAATACGGTGAATCGTTACTGGCCAGTCACCAATAATGGCATTGTTTTTTCTGCTTTCTCTACAGGGTTTATCGACGCCACATTTACCTTTTCGAATGCAGATGAGGATCCTTTGTTGGATAATACAGCCATCATCAAGTGGTACAACAACTCGACGCTCACGTGGACAGGAACAGATCAGTTGGATGAAGTAGCGGAGCAAAATCCGCCGATGACTGTTTCTACCAACACAGGGACCAACGTATCCTCATTTACCCTGCTCAACCCCACACAACTTCCCAGTGGCCAGATCGTGGATTTTCAGATTGTGGAGAAGATCGACCCAACCTATGTGTACAACCGACTAACGGGTGCCAATAACTGGAATAATCTTAACACGTGGATCCAGCAACGAAGTGGTGTAATTACGCTCACAAACGGTAGCGGCACCATAACGGGCGTATCAACAAATTTCCAAAGTGAATTGGCAGTTGGTGATCAGATCATGCTCATCACGAATCCAGCGACAGTCTATACCATCACAGCCATTGCAGCATTCCCCACGCAATCACTAACGGTAGGTCCCGGTGTTCCGGCACTTTCCACGAGTGGTGGCTATGGAAGAAAATATATACCCGGTATCAACGCGCCTGCCAGTGATGTTGATGCCGTGGTCATTGGCAATACCAATCTGGCTGATGCAGGAACCACGATTACACTTGATATTGATGCCCAAATATTGACGCTGGATGTAGGCTCAACTTCCCGCACGACCGCCCAGGCACTTACCCACCAGAATGCCTCGATGAATCTCAATGTTTTGGCCAATGCAACAGTGAGTCAGCCGGGCGGCGCTGTTACCAACGCATGGAACATCAATGACGGATCCGCCGATGTTTCCGGCGACGTTACCATTGGGACACCCGCCAGCAATGCGCTGACCCGGATTGCCAGAATCAACATTGCTACCGGAACACTTAGTGCAGGTAATCTGAAATTCAGACCCTTCAATTCCGCCGGACGGCAGGTTCAGACCGTCTTGAATTTCTCTGGCGCCGGCACCATCAATCTCCATGGCGCCCTTACATTCAATGGGAACCGGGGCACACTAACAACGGTTGCCGGAAGTACTTTCAATTTCGACCGAAGTGTCTCAGCTCAAACCATCGGTGTACCGTCCGGGAGCACAGCGGCCTGGGTTTATGCCAATATTCATAGCAACAATACCAGTGTTGCCGGTGCCGCCTTTGGGTTCACGTCTACCGCAGCCAGTGTAACGGGCAATGTCCGCGTGCAAAGTGGCCTTATGACGGTGGGTAGCTTTGACATCGTCGGCGCTGCAGGCAGTACATTTGAGGTGGCCAACGGTGCTACGTTTGAGATGAAGAGTACCAACAATACCCTTGGGCTGTTTCCTTCCGGTTTTGGTACCATTTCTCTGGGCCCGACAAGCACTGTGGCCTATAACCAAACAGGGAACAATAATCCGTGGCCAGTACGGACCACCACGTATGGAAACCTGATCATAGGCCAGAATGCATCGACGCGTAATTTTGAGTTAGCCAACGCAACAACCAATGTTGCCGGATCCTTAACCATAGGGGACGGGAGTTCAACGCCGAATCTGCAAGCCACCGGATCCGCGACACTCAATGTAACAGGAAGCATTCAAGTCCAAACTGGTTCCGACCTCGATGCGGCAAACATCACCAACCTCAATCTTGGAGGCAATTGGACCAATGACGGTACGTTCACCCCGGGCACAAACACCGTTACGTTTAGTAATCTTGGAGCAAGTCCGTTGCGAACTGTTGGTGGAACAACAGCCGACACCTTCTATAATCTTACGCTCAACACCACAGCGGCTACTGACCTTGTTCAATTGTCGAAGGCGATCAGCGTAAGCCAAACACTCACATTGACTCAGGGTGGCCTTGACCTCAATAGCAATACGCTGAGTGTCACGCGAAGTGCCACCGCGGCTATCGCCAGGACAGGCGGGTACGTAAAGAGTGAAGATATCGTGGCGCCGTATGGCACGCTGCGGTGGTTTATCAATAACTCGACGGGATCCTTTCAATACCCGTTCGGCAAATCCGCTACAGAATACATACCGGTAATTCTGAATGTGACCAGTGCAGGAACACGTGGTATCGGCTCAGGTTACGTTCCGATATCAACCTACGCCACCGCAGCTACGAACCCGCCCGGTGAGTTTCCGACGTCAGTCAATAATCTTAATGGAACAACAGGTGGCGCATCGGTGACCGATCGGTATTGGACGATTACGTTAGGATCTTCAGAATTTGCCACAACACGGCCCACGGCCACGGTTACGTTTACAGCGCTCAATACCGAAAAGCCAACTACATGGACCGCCATTGGTGAACCGCCAACGAATACCAATCAGCTGTTGGCGCAGCGTTGGAACACGGCCAATTATTGGGACCCCGCACAAACCAGCCCGGTGCAGACGTACGCCAACAATTCTCCTGCGGCGGGCACGTTCCAGGTTGGGGTTCCTTCCGTTACAAGTTATTCAACGGTGTGGACCATTACGGATTCTTCTGTGCCTCTTCCCATTGAACTGCTTGACTTTGCGGCGCAGGTCAAACAGGGATTCGTGGAGTTGAACTGGCGTACCGAAACAGAAAAGGACAATGACCAATTTGAGGTGCAGCGGACTTCCGACGGCGAGTCGTTTGAGGTAGTTGCTCAATTGAAGGGTGCAGGTACTTCGACAAGTCCGGTGGCCTATATGGCCAGGGACCATAACCCAATGCCAGGTAAGCAGTACTACCGACTCAAGCAAACGGATTTTGATGGCACCTTCACCTATTCGAAGTTGCTTGCGGTCACTGTCCCGGAGTCACTCACCTGGAAAGTTTACCCGAATCCATCCGATGGGCGAAGTGTTTCAATACTCTTTTCGTCGAATGATATCGGCAAGGAAGCCGTGCTCATTATTCACGATGTGAATGGAAAGGAAATGTTCTCTGGTTCGCCCTTTCTGGTCGAGGAACGGCAAGCAACAGTCTCGTTCAGTGAGCGTATCCCTGCGGGCATGTACTTGCTCTCCATCGGCGTTGAGCAGCAAGTCAGCCGGGTAAAACTGGTGGTTCGTTAGTAAGCCCTTACGAGCCGGCCTTCCATGAAGTTGACGTACGACTTATTGGCGACCCGCATACCTCCCGGTGTTGGATAGTTTCCGGTGAAGTACCAATCGCCGCTGTGGTTGGGAATTGCTTTGTGCAGCGCATCAACCGTCTGAAACACAACCTTCAGGTCAGCTTTCATGCCGACCGGCCTCACGATATCGGCAATTTTGTCGGAGATCTCTTCATAGGAGAACTGGTCGTACAAGTGTTTGACGAAGTTCACCGGCGGGGTATCGTGAGCTCCACGGACGCACTGTTCATATACTTCGCCTAGCATATAGTCTTTGCCCTGATCCTTCAGAAGTTGAATCATCGCCCGGAAAGCAACGAAGTCACCCATACGGCTCATGTCAATACCATAGCAATCAGGGAAACGAATCTGGGGTGCTGAGGAGACGACCACGATGCGTTTGGGCCCCAGCCGGTCGAGGAGTTGAAGAATACTTTTCTCAAGCGTTGTGCCTCGTACGATGGAATCGTCGATGACTACCAGGGTGTCTTTATCGCGCTTCACCACTTCATAGGTAGTGTCATATACATGGGCAACAAGATCATCGCGTGAGTCGTCGTCCGTGATGAAGGTTCTTAGTTTCGCGTCTTTAATTACAATTTTTTCAATACGCGGGCGGAAGGAGAGGATGTCCTCATGGGAATCTACCGAAGGCTTGCCTTCGATGATTACTTCGGTCTGGCGACGCACGAGGTAGTTTTCGATTTCCGCCATCATACCGTAGAACGCCGTTTCGGCCGTGTTGGGGATGTAGGAGAAAATCGTGTTCTTAAGATCGAAGTTGATTGCCTTCAATACCTGAGGTACGAGGAGTTTGCCCAGCATCTTCCGCTCGCGGTAGATATCGGGGTCGTTGCCTCTGGAGAAATAAATGCGCTCAAAACTGCAGGATGTTTTTTCTCCAATGGTCAGAATGGGATGTTGCTCGTAGTCACCGCTCTTAGTAATGACAAGTGCATGACCCGGCTTTATTTCTTCGATTTGGCTGTACTCTACATTGAATGCTGTCTTGATCGCTGGTTTTTCCGAGGCTACCACAACAACTTCATCATCCGCATAAAAGTAGGCGGGCCGGATGCCATTGGGATCTCGAACAACGAAGGCTGATCCTGATCCAATCATGCCTGCCATCGTATAGCCGCCATCAAAATCTTTACACGCCCGCTTCAGGATGCGAGCCATGTCAATTTCATTTTCTATTATATCCGAAATCTCCAGGTTGGAGAACTGATCTTTGTATTTTTCAAACTGGAACTGCACTTCTTCGTCCAGGAAGTGGCCAATCTTTTCCATCACGGTAACCGTATCCACCTTTTCCTTAGGGTGCTGCCCCAGGTTGACCAGGTTATCAAAGAGTTCGTCAACATTGGTCATGTTGAAATTGCCGGCCATCACCAGATTGCGGCTACGCCAGTTATTTTGGCGCAGGAAGGGATGAACATTTTCTATACTGTTGAAGCCATGGGTGCCGTATCGCAGATGCCCCAGCCACAATTCACCGGAAAAGGCCAGGTTGCGCTTAAGCCACTTTTCGTCCTTAAACTTCTCTTTCCCAGCCTTTTGAGCCTTGCGGTACTTTTTGCCGATTTTTCGGAAAAGATTGGCTACGGGTTGGTTCTTCATAGACCGGTACCGGCTGATATAGCGGTAGCCCGGTTCCTGGTCAATTTTGATGTTGGCGATACCCGCACCATCCTGACCCCGGTTATGCTGTTTTTCCATCAGGATGTACATCTTGTTCATCCCGTACGTAGGCCCGTATTTGTCAATATAATACGACAAGGGCTTGCGCAACCTTACCAGGGCAATCCCGCACTCGTGAAGAATGGTGTCGCTCATCAGAAATTAAAGGGCAAAGGTAACTTTATCCGGCTTGCCGTTCAACGGGCCCCATAAAAACTTAATGAACGGCCAGTTCCTTGGGTGTTCTGGAGTCCACAGGTTGCTTGTATTTCGGCAGGGTAAAATAGAAGGTTGATCCCACGCCCGGTGTGCTTTCCATCCAGATCCTGCCGCCATTTTTTTCAACGAATTCCTTGCAAAGGATAAGCCCCAACCCAGTGCCTTTTTCGTTGGCCGTTCCCCGCGTGCTGTAACTGGATGTTTTGGTAAACAGGAATTGCTGAACGTCTGGCTGGATGCCGATGCCAGTATCACCTACAGAAACAATGATCTCGTCACCTTTCTCACTGGCCTCTACCCATACCATGCCACCCGTTTCAGTAAACTTTATGGCATTGAGGATCAGGTTGCGCAGGACAAGACTGAGAATATTCGGATCGCCAACCCCGGTAAATGCAGGGTTGATCCTGTTTTCAAAATGAATGTTCTTGGGATAGAGATTACGCAAAGCCTCAAAACTCTCCTCCGTCATCGCAGCAAGATGAACGGGCACATGCTGCACATTCAGCTTATCCATCTGCAGCAAAGTCCAGTCCAGAAGATTATTGATTAGCGTGCGGGTATGATTGAACTGTATGCGAAGGGCTTGTGTCAGGGTTGCAAATTCGTCGGGTGTAAGCTGTTTCTTGTTGAGTAAATCGAGCGTACCACCAAGTGCAGTCATCGGTGAGCGGAGGTCATGGGAGATGATCGAAAAGAATTTGTCCTTCACCTGGTTCAGCTGTTCCAACTCGAGGCTCCGTTGCTTGATTTCTTCCTGATGCTCCAACAGCAGCCGATTGATCCTCTTGCGTCGCTGACTGCTGCGGTAGACGGAATACAAAAGGATGACGGACAGAACGGCAACCACCACAAGGATATTTTGAATCAGTTCCTGACGCCGGATTGCCGAGGTCTGCTGTTGCTGAAGCTCGCTCAGGGCTTCTATCTCCAAATCCTTATTCATCGTCTGGAAGCGAATTTGATCCTTGAAAACCTTTTCCATAGAGGATTTGCTGAACATGCTGTCGCGCAAGGCATCATGCTGCCGGTGGAAGCTCAGGGCTTTTTGATAATCCTTCATGCCTTCGTAAACCGAAGCCAATGCGCTGTAGTTGGACAATGCGAGATTCCCTGCGTTTAACTGTCTTGACGAATGGAGGCTGCTCTGGTAGCGCCGCAGGGCTTCCGGATAGTTGCTCTGCTTGGCCATCACCTGACCGGTCCCCAGGTCACATTCAGCCAATGCAAAGAGATTGTTGATTTCTGCCTGACTTGTTCTAACCGAGTCAAAATAGGCCAGCGATTTTGGATACTGGCCCATGTCGAGGTAAAGGTTGGCCAAATGCAGTTGAACGCGCGGAATGAGGAAGCGGATTTTCAATTGACGTCCCAGGCGTGCGGCCTCCAGCAAATTCAATTCCGCCTCTTTGTAAGCTCCCTTTTTACGATGCAGTTCGCCCAATTCATCCTGTGTATAAGCCTGACCATGGGTGTCGTTGATCCGGTCACTGATTTTCGCCGAAGCGATGAGGTGCTGGTACGCAAGATCAAACTGTCCAAGCTCGGCAAAAACAGTTCCCATATTGTGCAAGGCCACCAGCATGGTGAGGGAATCTCGTTCCGTGGGTTTCTTGGTGTAATTTTTTGCAATCCAGAAGCCCTGAACAAAGTATGAGTAAGCTTCGTCATAGTCTCCAATGTCGCGATAGTCAGCCCCGACGTCAATGTAAGCCTTGGCCAGGTTCGCACTGTCTTTCTCCATGCCAAAAAGGTTGGCACAGCGCAGATCATATTGGAGTGCCTCCGCGTAGTCGCCTTCCATGGTTTCCAGAAAGGCGAGCCTGAGGTACAACTTGCCTTTGGCCCAGCTGTCAAGCCGTTCCGAGATGGGTATACACTGTTGGACGTATGCCTTGCTCTTGTGAAAATCGCTATACTCCGTCGCGTTGGATAGCTCGAGCAGAAGTTGAAACCTTATGGAGTCATCAGTTTCTTTCCTTAACAGCTGCGAAAGGCTGTCGATGGCATCCTGTGCGAGGACAGGCGCCTGATTAAGGATCAATAACAGGATCAGGATTCTGAAGCGGACCATAGCATCGGATCAATCAACAGAGCAACAACATTCGCTACCCCGACTGGAACGATCATCCATCAAATATGCACGAATTATTGCAACCAAATTATTTAAAAACCGCCTAAACCCTACATCCAGAGCCATTCCTGTGAACTTAACTCCACAACGGATACTCTTCCAGATGCACAGCTTCGGTGAAAAAGAGCCTTGTGGAGGCTTCAAATGAGTCGGTATAATCAGATACAAGAAAATGATCTGTACCTCGCGGGCCATCGTTTAGCAAGTGGGATGTTTTCAGGTAACCAAAAAGTGCCTCAGCCACCACCTCTGAAGAATCAAGGACTTTCACCCGGTTTCCATAGTAGGCAATGATTTCTTTTTTGATCAGAGGGTAATGTGTACACCCCAGCATCAGTGCGTCGATGCCCGTCAGCCTGGGGTCGCTGAGGTATTGATGAATGATATCGTGACTGATACGGTTGTCGAAGAAGCCCTCTTCGATCATGGGTACGAGCAATGGTGTGGCCAGCGACTGCACGACCAAATCCTTACTTCGTGCTTTGAGCTTGCGTACATAGATGCCGGACTGCACCGTCCGCTTGGTGCCAATGAGTCCTATGGTGCGGCCCGCGAAAGTCCGGACAACGAGATCAACCATGGGGTCAATAACGTTGATGACTTCAACGGTATGGTTAACATATTCTCTCAGCAACTCAAAGGCGGCTGAACTGGCGGAGTTGCAGGCAATGACAATGACTTTGCAGTTGCGCTTGAGAAGTACATCGGCGATTTTGACTGAATATGCCTGAATGGCTGCTTCGGATTTGTCACCGTAGGGCAGATGGGCCGTGTCGCCAAAGTAGAGTAGGCTTTCATTGGGCATCCGGGTGCGAATGGCATGGGCTACCGTAAGTCCCCCGATGCCGCTGTCAAAGATGCCAATGGGTTGTCGCTTGTCGGATGCCATACCGCAAAGGTGGGACTTGCCGCTGACTGTCCACTACTAAATCTGATTTTTGTATTATTGTGTCGAACTAATAACCAGAAATATGGCCTACAATCTGCTTCGTGGTAAACGCGGTATCATTTTTGGAGCGCTGGATGAGAATTCCATTGCCTGGAAGACAGCGCTGAGAGTCAAGGAAGAAGGTGGATCGTTCACGCTCACCAATGCCCCCATCGCCATGCGCATGGGCAAAATCAAAGAACTTGGTGTGGCCTGTAGCGCAGAGATCATTCCGGCCGACGCCACTTTGGAAGAAGATCTGAACACGCTTTTCGTTCGCTCTCAGGAGATCCTCGGAGGGAAACTGGATTTCGTCCTTCACTCCATCGGTATGAGTCCAAACGTAAGGAAGGATCGTCCTTACGGCGACCTGAACTACGATTGGTTCATGAAAACATTGGATATCTCCGGAATCTCCTTTCATAAGGTGTTACAGACGGCAGAGAAAACCGATGCGATGAATGAATGGGGATCGATCGTTGCATTGACCTACATCGCCGCTCAACGCTCCTATCCTGACTACTCCGACATGGCTCAGGCGAAGTCAGTACTGGAGTCCATTGCCCGTAGTTACGGTCACCGATTCGCCAAACTCAAGAAGGTCCGTGTCAATACCATCTCGCAATCTCCGACACAGACAACGGCCGGTGCCGGCATCAGTGGATTTGACATCTTCTTCGACTTTGCCAAGATGATGTCGCCTCTCGGAAACGCCAGCGCAGAAGATTGTGCCAACTACATTACGCTGATGTTCTCCGATTACAGTCGTATGGTCACTATGCAGAACCTCATGCATGACGGAGGATTCTCAACCACCGGCATTACCGACGAATTGGTCGAGAGGCTCAAGAAGTGATGCGGTAGATCATGATTGCCTTTCCCGGCTGCAAAATCAACCTGGGCCTCCACATTCTCAGCCGGAGATCCGACGGCTATCACGATCTCGATACCTGTTTCTTCCCGGTCCCCTGGACGGATATCCTTGAGGTATTGCCTTCGGACAAGCACGCGTTTCATTTCAGTGGCCTTTCCATTCCTGGTGATGCCAACGATAACCTCTGCCTCCGGGCTTATCACCTGCTTGAAAAGGACTTCTCCCTTTCTCCTATTCAGGGTCATCTTCATAAGATCGTACCGATGGGCGCTGGACTGGGTGGTGGCTCTGCCGATGCAGCGCATACACTGCGCATCCTGAATTCTCTTTTTGAGTTGGGCTTGTCGGGCGAGCATCTAAAGCAGTATGCAAAACAATTAGGCAGTGATTGTGCATTTTTTCTACAGGATCAGCCGGCCATGGGTGCTGGAAGGGGTGAAGTGCTCGAACCTATTGATGTTTCGTTGAAGAATCATTACCTCGTTGTGGTTACCCCGCCTATTCATGTGGGTACAGCCCAGGCCTATGCCAGCGTCAAGCCGCGACACCCGGAAAGAAGTGTGCGTTCCGTACTGGCAGAGCCCGTCACACACTGGAAGGAACTTCTGAAGAATGACTTTGAAGATTCTGTTTTCCGTAGCTATCCGGAAATAGAATGGGTCAAACGTACGATGTATGTAGCTGGTGCTGTATATGCCAGCATGAGTGGCTCGGGCTCGTCAGTCTTTGGCATCTTCGACAAAATCGTGGACCGCGAGGAGCATTTTCCAGGGCTATCCGGTTGGTCTGGCTGGCTGTAGTTTGTTCCTGATGAACGGATAGGCGAAAACAGCGCAGAGAATCATGAATGCACCGACATAGAAGTGGGTACTCATCTTCTCCGACTCTCCAAAAATTGTCAAAGCCATCAGGATCCCATACACCGGCTCGAGGTTCAGTGTGAGTTGAAAAAGGAAAACGCTGATGCGCTTAAAGAGTTCTACCGTTGCCGTATAAGCATACACGGTACACAGCCACGCCAGAACGAGGATCCAGACCCAATCCATGGTTGATGGCGCTAAATCAAGTTGGTGACCATCCGCCCATTGTTCGCGGTATAAAGGAAAAAACAGGGCCACTGCAGTCGTTGCACCAATCATCTCGTAAAACGTGATGGTGTGTGGATTCACGCGCCTTACCAGCCGGGCGTTGATGATTGCAAAGATAGCGCACGTGAGACCGGAGAGGATAGCGATGAGTAGTCCGACCGAATACCCGAAATCCGAAACAAAGATGATGGCAAGACCAGCCAGAACAAACAGACCCAGAAGAACTTCCATGAGATTGACCTTCCTGCGGTTCATTAGCGGTTCGAGGAAGGCCGTCCACAAGCTGGCTGTAGCGAAACCAACAAGACTCACGGATACGTTGGCTATTCTTCCGGAAATAAAGAACGTGAGCCAGTGAATGCCGACCATGACTCCCGTAAGGAGTAGTGCGACAAGATCGGATGATGATACGCGTGCCGAGCGTCGTGTAAGTATTATGAAAAGTCCCATACCCGAGGCTGCCAACAGGGTACGGTAGAATACCATCTCAACGGCAGGAATGGATATGAGTTTCCCCAGAATACCGGTGAAGCCGAACAGGATAACGACAAAATGGAGTGTGAAATAATCGGATGTGGACGGCTTCATCGGGGTGTGTAGCGATAGAGGGCTATCGAAACGACGGTGAAAATCAGATTCGGTGTCCAGGCAGCAATGATCGGATGCATGCCACCGGTTTCTGCAAATCTCCTGGTGAGAAGAAAGAACAGGATGAAGATAAATGCCAGCACAAAGCCCAGCGCGATTTGTAATCCAGTGCCACCCCGGCTCTTGCGCGATGATACCGTTACCCCCATAAAGACCAGGATAAAGGTGGTAAAGGGGGCAGCGACCCGTATATGCCGTTCAACCTCATACATCTGAACGCCCGCTGTCCCACGGAATTTCAGCTTATCAATATGCTCTCGCAGTTCGGGTGTCGCCATGCCCTCATAGCTTCGCTCTTGTGCTTCAAAATCCTTCGGCGAAATGGCCAACGCGGTATCCAGGCTTTGACCAAAGGTGAGTAATGACTTTGGGTCCACGCTCCGTGATGAATCAGCGAACACCGCATTCACTTGCCGGACCTTCCAGAACCGGAGCGTCCAGGTGTGTTTCGCTGTATCCCATACAATGTTATCGGCTGTTAGTTTTTCAATCAGGACATTGTTTTCAAATCGCTCCAGGCTGAACTGATATCCGACATTGGTTACGTTGTTATAATTCTGGATGAAGAGATACACCTGCGGGGCAACCTGAAGATGAATATTACGAGCGTCGAAATAGTACCGGTTGTTGAAATATTGGAGTTCAAAGGCCAATCGCGATTTTGTTGCGCGCGGAATCACCCAGCCGTTTAGCAAGAAACTGATAGACCCTACAATAAGGGCAGCGATGAAGTAGGGCAATAATAGTCGGCGGAAGCTCACACCTCCACTGAGGATAGCGATGATTTCGGTGTGACCAGCTAAACGTGACGTAACGTAAATGATGGCTATGAAAATGGTTATCGGCGTAATGAGACCCGCTACCCACGGGATGAAGTCCAGATAATAACCCAGAATGGCCGACATGTCAAGATTATTCTTGGCAAACTTGTCCATCTTCTCCGTGACGTCAATCACGGTGATGATGGCCATCAGAATAAGCACCACGAAGAAGAACGTGGACAGTACTTTCTGAAGGATATAGCGGTCAAGAATTTTCATGCACTCACTAGACTCGGCTTGAAACGGTTTTTACCATCTGTGTCTTCCATGCGGCGAAGGTCCCTTCTTCAATTTTCTTGCGCGACTCACGCACCAGCCACAGATAGAACGTCAGGTTGTGGATAGAAGCAATTTGCGCGCCTAAAATTTCTTTGCTGATGATCAGGTGCCGAAGATACGCTTTGCTGTGGAAGGTGCTCACATAGCCCCCCAGGCCCGGATCGATGGGGCTGAGGTCGTCTTTCCACTTTTCATTCCGGATATTGATGATACCCTGAGTAGTAAACAGCATCCCGTTGCGGGCATTCCGGGTGGGCATCACACAGTCAAACATATCGATGCCGAGCGCGATGGACTCCAGAATGTTCTCCGGGGTGCCAACACCCATCAGGTACCGGGGTTTGCCTTCGGGGAGGATGGAACATACAAGTTCGGTCATGGAGTACATGTCTTCAGCTGGCTCGCCCACAGAAAGGCCTCCGATAGCGTTGCCCGGTTGGTTTTGAGAGGCGATGTATTCGGCAGATTCTTTTCTTAAATCAGGGTACGTGCTTCCCTGCACGATAGGAAACAATGTTTGTTCATAACCATACGGCGAAGGCGTCGCGTGCACGCGATCTACGCATCGGTGGAGCCAGTCGTGAGTGATTTTCATCGACTTCTTTGCGTAGTCGTATTCGCAGGGATATGGTGTGCACTCATCAAACGCCAT
>CAYMPU010000096.1:0-7517 GCA_964392375.1 uncultured Ohtaekwangia sp.
TCGCCTTTCATGGTCTTCCAGCGATCGGAGGAAGAGATGAACAGCAGACCGGTGGCATCGTCGAGGTCCATATCTTCCGGGCCAGGGATGCCTGTATACACAGCGCTTGTTGTGCCCAGATTAACTGGCTCAATGGATTTGAAGACGCCAGCGACAAACAGCATGTTGCCAACCAGGTAGACAACAACGGCAACGGCAGCGTAAACGGCCCACATTTTCTTCATGATTTACAAATGGCTATTGGGTAAAGATAGCGCATCGAAGGAAGAACCCCTTGCTGGATCACTCTTCGCCTCCGCGCATTGCGACGCGCTGGCTATTGCGATCTTTTGCCAGACGGCTCGCGATGGCCGATTGTTCGGACTCCCAGGACTTCCAATGACGACGAAGCCCGCGAATATCCTCCTCGAGGCAGGGATACTGCTCCGGATGAGGGACGTTGGGCATTTTTCCCTTGGCGAGGTCTGCCGTGAGCAGTCCGCCGGTCCATTCAAAGTGACCGGGGTCAAAGAGCTTGTGCCAACGGCCTCCCCAGCGAAGGCCAAGACGCTCACCGATCGGTCCGATCTTTCTCCATAATTTAATGTTGCGCCACTGCGGAATCGAATCAATCATGGGCACCACATCAACAGCCAGTCCGTACTGATGTTTTGATTGTCCGGCCTTTGTCCGCGTGTACTTGCGGCCCATGGTCTTGTATTCAGTCTGCTTGGCGTGCGTGCGATAGGTCTCCACGATGGCTAGCTGAATGCCCTTCGCTTTGCAGATGCGCATGAGCTCCAATACCTTGTCGCGAAAGTAGGGGTGGAGCGATTCCAGGTCGGCAATCATCGACATGGTTCCGCGGTTGATACCAAATGAATAGTTGTCATTCATTTCCCACTGCTTCCATTCATCAACGGTATCATCGGCAATCTCCCAACGGCGCAGTTGTACCGGTTGCGAAAAATGAATGAGTCGTTCGTTCCGAAACCCTTGCTCATCGTCGGACAGGAGCATCTGCTGCGCGTGAACGCCAGCTGAAAACACCACGCAAACGATTGAGAACACAATTATTCTTGCCATAGCTAAAAAATCCGGTGCAAAAGTACAAAATCAAAACTAAACCGGGTCGTGTACGCGCACTCTGTACAGGGGGTTACATGAGAAGTGCATCAAAAATGTTCGCGTAAAGATACGGAAAAATGACCGGAGCATCGTTGAAATTTTTGTTTATTCATCAGATGAAGCACTTTCGCATTGGAGCCTACGTGCGATTACTTTCATAACTCACAGAGCAACTAGCATTTTCATGGATTCACTTCAACAGCAACGACTATTAAAGGAACACTTTAGCCAGTTTGTTTCAGAACACAAGAAAGAATTCATGGAGCGTGTTTTGGCGCAGCGGACACGGTACGTGACCATGGTGCTCGAAGACATCTACCAGTCACAAAATACAAGTGCGGTAGTTCGCACCTGTGAATGTCTCGGCCTTCAGGATGTGCACGTGATCGAGACCACGAGCGAATGGTCGACGAACAAACTCGTGCTGCGCGGTTCAAACAAGTGGCTTGATATCATCCGCTACAAAGACAGAGGAGCTAACAACACAGCACATTGTTTTCAAACACTCCGTGAGAAGGGATACCGCATTGCGGTTACAGATCCTGCTGGTGGTACCAGCATCGAAGATGTTCCTCTTGACAAGCCTCTCGCTATTGTCATGGGCAACGAGCGCCATGGATCGTCTCCTTTTGCTTTGAAGCACGCCGACTTGGCAGTAACCATACCCATGACGGGGTTTACCGAGAGTCTGAACATCTCCGTGAGTGCTGCCATTTGCCTGAACGTAACGTTATCACGCTTGCGGAAATCGGAATATCCGTGGACGTTGAGCGAAGAGGAAAAGGAAGTCCTTCGGCTGCAATGGTATAAGAAGACCGTGCGCAAAGCGAGCATCATCGAGCAAGAGTATCTGAAGTTAATTCAGTAGTTTTACTGCGCTTTAATCAACAGGTCTTTATGGGTGTTTGGCGATGGATGTGGCGGTTGGGACTGTATGCGTGTATCTTGATGGCGGTTATGCTGGTGGCCGCGAATGTGTGGGTTGTTCGCAGCACGTCATCGAAAATATTCTCTGATTATGAAGCCCTGCCGTCAAATCCTGTAGGCCTGGTGCTGGGAACGAGCAGCCGCCGTTCTGACGGCTCGCCAAATCCCTTCTTTCACAACCGCATTTCCGCAGCGGCCCGCCTGTATGCGATGGGCAAAGTAGGACACATCATTGTCAGCGGCGACAACCGGAGCAAATTCTATAACGAGCCATTGGAGATGAAGAAGGCACTGGTGAAACTCGGCGTCCCTGATTCAGCCATCACCCTGGACTATGCCGGATTGCGTACGCTGGATTCTGTCGTTCGCAGTAAAGAGATTTTCGGACAGAAAAGCATTACCATCATTACCCAGCCATTTCATTCGTATCGCGCGCTGTTCATCAGCCGGTACTACCATATTGACGCCATTGCTTTAGTTGCCGACGAGCCTACAGAAGATAGCCCTGCAGTGAGCGTCTATGTCCGAGAGTATTTTGCCCGGGCAAAGGCTGTGCTTGATCTTTATATTCTGAAAACGGGCCCGCGCCACCTGGGTGAAAAAGAACCCATTACGATCTAACGTGTCGCATCAGAAAGACTCGGTCAGCAGCACGTACACATTCAGCTTGTCGCCCCACGCGGCATCAACACGCAGGTTGAAGTTTTCACTGGGCAACACCGAGAAGCGCACGCCGGCACCAACGGCATAGTGCATCCCTGCAAAGTTGAATTGTTCGGCATTGCTGGCCACCTGACCAGCGCTGGCAAATGCAACGGCACCGAAACGCCAAAGGACGGGAAAACGATACTCGGCCTGGGCAGCCATGATCATCTTGTCACGATAACGGCCAGCGTAATATCCACGCATCAATTGACTGCCTCCCAACACCGCAAGGTTTCGATAGGGGACATCACCAAACGTGAAGAGACCATAGTACTGCAGGGCAAGGATATTTCTTGGCTTCAATTGAATGAACTTCCGGATGTCAACGTCAAAAGAGCGAAAATCGTAATCGCTGCCCAATTCCTTCCGGAATCCGGAAAACCGAACGCGAAATAATGAGCCCCGATTGGGAGTGTAGGCGTGGTTGCGGGAGTCAAAGGTAACGAGCGCACTTAATCCAAAGACACTGTAGTCGGTCTCGTTGTAAATACCGATCACTTTATCCTTCTCGAAGTTGCCACCCGAATCGTATCTGATTTTGAACACACTTTGGTACTCAATGCCCAATCCGACAAAAAGATTTCTTTTGACTTTGCGACTGATGGCCGGGTTGATATAGAACTGATTGAATGTATAAGATTCTTCTGCTGATGCTGGCGTATTGTTCCCAATACCCCAGAACTTGTCCGGAAATTTGCTGTACGTATTCTCGAAGCGTATGATGTACTTTTCCTTCGGCAGGAAAATGTTTGCCCCGACCCCTACGAGAATCTGATCCTTAAGCGTGTAGAGCAGCAGGACGGGCATAGTGGATGTCCGTAGTGTCGAGTCCTTCTTGGATGTCTTGAATATGTATGCACCCCCGGCCCCAAACACCCAACTTGTCTCCGTAGACAGTGCGATGAGGGGAAATACCAGGACTTTGTTCTTGTAGGTCACCCTCGCCGAATCAATGGATCGGGGCAGGGCAGTGATCTCTGTCGTGGACTTATCCTCTTTCTTGACCTGGGCCAGAGTGGAGCATGCGAAGAGCGTAATGAAAAAAAAGGTAAGAAACCGAACGATCATAGCGAGAAATTCGTATGGATCACGGTCGTATGTCGTTGTGCGGGTTCCATGGTAGCCGAATTGCTAAATTGGATAATTCATGGCAATTTGCGGCCCCAAATAAGCTATAAAAACAGTTTTCGTTGAAGATTCTCACTGGTTTTTTTCTATTCCTCGGGTTTATTTTTATCTCAGCCATCACGTCCTTCTCACAGGAGACCATCGTACGGGGTAAGGTGACAGATGCGGGCTCCGGCGACCCACTCCCGTTCGTCAACGTAGTGTTCAAAGGCACAACAACGGGCGGCACTACCGACTTTGATGGAAAGTATACCATCCGAGCCATCAAAGCCACCGACTCCGTTGTGGCAAGCTACATTGGATATCGCTCGCGTTCAAAGGCCGTCAAGCGGGGCACCGACCAGGTGATCAACTTTCAGCTGATTGAGGAAAAGACAAACCTTCAGGAAGTAGTGGTTAAGGCAGGGGAGAACCCCGCATGGCCTATCCTTCGGCGTGTCGTAGACAATCGCGACAAGAACGACAAGCGGAAACTCGATGCCTATGAGTACGATGTCTATACGAAGACAGAAGTGGATATTGACAACATCACACCCCAGTTTCGCGAGAAGAAGCTCATGAAGAAGATCGCTGCCGTGCTCGACAGCGTCGACCGTATCGTGGGGGAAGATGGCAAGCCCGTACTCCCGCTGTTCATTACCGAGAGCGTATCCAAATTCTACTACCGCGAAAAGCCGTCACTGAGCACGGAAAACATCCTCCGGTCGAAAGTGAATGGCGTCGGCATCGACGATGGTACCATGGTGACCCAATTGGTGGGGGGCACGTTTCAGGAGTATAACTTCTACCAGAACTGGGTTCCCATCATCAACAAGAACTTTGTGTCTCCCCTGGCCGATGGGTGGCGGTTGTACTATGACTATGACCTCATGGACAGCCTGTACCTGGGCGACGATTTCGTGTATCGCATTGACTTCTATCCCAAAAGCCCCCTGGAACTGGCCTTTACTGGCTCGATGTGGATTACGAAGAAGGAATATGCCCTGAAGCAGATTGATGCATCGATCGGCAAAGAGTCAAACGTCAACTTCATCGACCGTATCAAAATCCAGCAGGAGCTGGCAAAGACGGAATCGGGACAGTGGCTGCCCCTGAAAAACCGCGTGCTCATCAACATCAGTGAGCTGAGCAAGAACTCGGTGGGATTGCTGGCCAAGTTCTATACCAGCAACAAGAACTTTGTCATTAACAAGCCTCACGAGCAATCCTTCTACGAACGACGCATCAATGTGGCGGAAGATGCGTCCGTGTTTGAAGAAGAGAAATACTGGGATACCCTGCGCCATGAACCCCTGTCATCCACGGAGCGAAGCGTCTACCAAATGATCGATACGCTGAAGAATATCCCTGTGGTGAAGACATATACGGAGATATTCAAGGCTATCGTCGACGGTTATTACAGCCTGGGGAAAGTCGAGGTAGGACCCTACCTGCGTACGTTCACCTGGAACTCCATCGAGGGCTTCCGGATACAAGGAGGATTCAAAACCAACTCACGGTTCAGCAAGAAAATAATGGTTGGCGCCATGCTGGCCTATGGATTTGATGACCACCGGGTCAAAGCATCAGGATTCATCGAGCGAATCATCGATCGGAAGAAGTGGACCACATTCAATCTTATGGCCCGTACGGATATTGTGCGGCTGGGCATCGATGATGATGCCCTGTCGAACAACCAGCTGTTTCTCACGGCCGTCCGGTGGGGAATATACCGTCGGTCATACTATTTCAATGAAGTGATGCCTTCTTACCGCCGTGAATTCTTCAAGGGTTTCTCACAGCGTATAGCATTCCGGTATTTGACGTTTGATCCTGCCTATTCGTTTGCCTATTACAATGACCCCAGCGAAGCCTCCGTTCCCGGTGCTCCAACCTATGAAAAATACGAAACCTCTGAAGTCTTCTTCGAGTCACGGTATGCTCGTGACGAAACTTTCATACAGAACGGAAATGAGCGGTTGAGCCTTGGCCTGCGCAAGTGGCCGGCTATCACATTTCGGTATACACGGGGGTTCGAGGGCCTCTTTGGCAGCGACTTCGCGTATCACAAATTCAAACTGCAGGTGGATAAGCGTATCCGCATGGGCACGCTGGGTGTGGGGATGATGACCATCGCGGGAGAATATATCCCCGACCAGCTGCCGTATCCTATGTTGGGCGTACACCTGGGTAACCAGTCTTTCTTGTATAGCCAGTATGCCTATAACCTCATGAACTTCGGCGAGTTCGTCAGCGACCGGTATGTTACCATCCGCTACAGGCAGTTCCTCGAGGGCTTTCTCCTAAACCGTATCCCGCTGATGAATAAGCTCAAATGGAGACTCGTAGCCACGACCAACATCATTTACGGAGAACTTAGTCAGGAGAACAAGAATATGATTGCTTCGCAGACTCCCAATGGGGACGCTGCCTTGCCCACGGGATATTTTACAGGCACACCGTACGTGGAAGTAGGCTGGGGGGTAGAGAACATCTTTCACTTCTTCCGTATAGACTTCGTCCATCGCCTGACGTATCTCGACCGACCGGATGTCCGCACCTTTGGTGTGCTGGGAACGATTCAGTTCAAGCTGTAAGCCACGCCTTTTCCCTTAAATGTTGCATATTTGCAACCTCAAATTCTACAGTCTTCATGAGTGAAGTAACGATTACGCTGCCCGATGGTTCATCGAGGGTCTATCCTTCGGGTGTCACCGGTTTGGCGATTGCCCAAAGTATCAGCGAAGGACTTGCCCGCAACTCCCTGGCCATTGAAGTGGACGGCGAAATCTGGGACTTATCCCGATCGATCAACAAGAATGCCTCCATCCGTATTTTCACATGGAATGACAACGGCGGTAAGTATGCGTTCTGGCACTCATCCGCACACCTGCTTGCGGAGGCCTTGGAAGCATTGTACCCAGGCGTAAAATTCGGGATTGGGCCACCCATCGAAAACGGCTTTTATTACGATGTTGATCTGGGCGAACAAGCCTTTGGTGAAGATGATTTGGCCAAGGTAGAAGCGAAGATGCTCGAACTGGCCCGAAAGAGTAATCCCTTTACTCGACAGGAGGTCAGTAAAGCCGAGGCCCTGAATTTCTTTACCCAGAAGAATGACCCGTATAAGATTGAACTGATCGGCGGCCTGGAGGATGGATCGATTACGTTTTACCATCAGGGCGCCTTCACTGATTTGTGCCGTGGACCGCACATCCCGCATACCGGCTTTATCAAAGCGGTCAAACTGCTCAACGTTGCCGGTGCCTACTGGCGCGGGGATGAGAAGAACAAGATGCTGACCCGCATCTATGGGATCACCTTTCCAAAACAGAAAGAGCTTGAGGAATACCTCACCATGCTCGAGGAAGCCAAGAAGCGGGATCACCGGAAATTGGGAAAGGAACTTGAGCTCTTTGCCTTTTCCGAAAAGGTAGGAATGGGATTGCCGTTGTGGCTACCCAAAGGGACAGTGCTCCGTGAACGTCTGGAGCAATTCATGCGTAAGGCTCAGATTAAAGCCGGCTACGACCCGGTCGTTACCCCGCATATCGGAAGCAAACAACTCTACGTCACCTCCGGTCACTACGAGAAGTACGGAAAGGATTCCTTCCAACCCATCCACACACCGGATGCCAGTGAGGAGTTCTTGCTCAAGCCGATGAACTGCC
>CAYMPU010000097.1:0-5840 GCA_964392375.1 uncultured Ohtaekwangia sp.
GTTGTTATCTTTGACGATGCCCTCCCTCCTCCCCGGCTTCGAATACGACATCTTCATCTCCTATCGTCACAACGACAACCTCGACGGCGCTTCGACAGGCTCAGGCCAAGGCTGGGTAAGCGACTTTGTCCAGAACCTGGAAAAGGAACTCCGCAGCACGCTCAAAGACAACGTTACCATCTACTTTGATCGCAACCCCCACGATGGCCTCCTCGAAACCCATAGCGTAGACAAAAGCCTCGAAGGAAAACTCAAGTGCCTCATCTTCATTCCGATTATCTCCCAGACCTATTGCGATCCGAAAAGTTTCGCCTGGCAACATGAGTTTTGTGCGTTCAACCGGTTGGCCCAGCAGGATTCCTTTGGAAGGGACATCAAACTCAGCAACGGGAATGTTGCCAGCCGTATTCTTCCTATCCGGATCCACGATCTCGATACCGAAGATAAATCGCTGCTGGAACGTGAATTGGGCGGAGTGCTTCGGGCGGTTGATTTTATTTACAAAGAATCTGGTGTAAACCGACCCCTTCGCTCCCAGGAGGAGAACCCGGCCAAGAATCAGAATCAAACCACTTACCGCAACCAGGTCAACAAAGTGGCCAATGCGGTAAAGGAGATCATCGTCACACTCAAGAGCCCAAACGTTTCAAGCGCGCGCCAGACCCCTGATCAACCGGTTTCCACCTCTCCAAAACCTGCGAGCAAGAGAGTCATTGCCATCGCCACCGTAGCCATCATGGCCCTGCTCGCGGTGATCTATGCCGCGTCGCAATTCAGCGGCTCAAGCGACAAAGAACCCGAGATCCTCGACAAATCCATTGCCGTGCTTCCTTTCGCTGACCTCAGTGAAACCAAAGATCAGGGTTGGTTTGGCGATGGACTGACAGAGGAAATATTAAATAGCCTGGCGCACATCAACGGGCTCCGTGTGACCTCCCGTACGTCCTCGTTTGCTTTCAAAGACAAGAACCTCCGCATTCAGACGATTGCTGACTCACTCGGTGTAAACTACGTGGTAGAAGGATCGGTGAGGAAATCTGGCGATGGATTGCGCATCACCGCTCAGCTCATTCGTGCCAAAGACGGATTTCACATTTGGTCGAATACTTATGACCGGAAGTCGAAGGACATTTTCGACCTACAGAAAGAGATCGCCTCCAAAATTGCGGAAAGCCTCGATATCTCCCTCGACCCAAAAGCGGTGGAGCAAATGCATTGGGCGGGCACCAACAGCCCGGAAGCCGCCTTGGCTTTTATGAAAGGCCGCGATCTGGATAACGACGCGCACCAAGCCAGCCGCTTTATCGACCTGGCCGAATTGAAAAAGGCCAATGGCTACTATGAGGAAGCCATGCGCCTCGATCCCAATTTTGTAAATCCCTACTTGTTTCATGCTGACTTCTTCCTGCATTACGTGCTCAAGGATGACCCTCACTATCAGGATACACTGACCGACAAGCAAGCCTACCGGCTTTTCATGGATGATCTGGCAAATGCCATAAACCGTTCCCCGGAATCGTCACAGGCAGATTACTATCGAATCCCCCAGGCCATGTACTCCGGCGACTGGACAAATTTCCGGAGCATCATTGAAAAAAGTATGAGCAGCAAAGACGCGGCTGTGCTTTTCAAGTATCAGAATTTTGATTTATCTACCATTCTTATTGGCCTTGGCTATGGGGTCCGCCTAACGGAAATCAGTGAGGCCATCATTGTACAGGAACCGAACGACTTTTCGGCATGGCGCAACATCGTATTGCACCTCTTGCATGAAGGCAAGTACCAGGAGGCTCTTGATATGATCGCGGGGATGAACGATACGCCAACCCGACTGGGCGTTAACGATTATAAAGTTTTTGCCCTTATCCAATTGGGAAGGCTGGATGAAGCCTACAGCGAGATCATGCAAGATCCCAACCAGGATTACTTTGCTTTCTACGACTTGAAGGCCCTCATTCTTGCCAAGCAAGGAAAGCAAGCTGAGGCAAAGAAAGAACTTCTGGTGGAGCATCGCTCCAGTCCCTTCTACCTGTTCGCTGTGGATGCCGCTTTGGGAAGGAAAGCAGCCAATGCAGAGGCTGCACGAATAGACAAAAAACTTCTGCTGGACTTCCCTCTATTCAGAAGCTATTTTTTAGCACCTAACAATCTTCCTTATGATCTTGAGGTTGCACCGAATTTCGCAAGACGTTTGCGGCAGGCTGGGGGAATAAGAAATCAGAAGCCTTGAAGCTCCATCCTCCGAGGGGATTACGCCGATGAAGCTAGACCTGGAAAAGCATCTGAAGCCCTGAGATCGCTTTCGTCAGGTCATTTTCAAACTCTCAAATCTTCAAATTTTCAAATTATTTCTTCCACCCCGGCCCCCTCACCACTCTCCCCGGCCGTGCATTGGTATGCTCCCCGTCTTTGATAACAGCGGTCCCATTCACAAACACATGCACCATGCCGGTGCTGTACTGGTGCGGGTTTTCGAAGGTGGCGTGGTCCTGGACCTTGGCGGGGTCGAAGATGACTACGTCAGCGAAGTAGCCGGGAGTTAATGTTCCGCGCTTCTTCACCCCGATGTTGCCTGCGGGAAGGCTGGTGAGCCGGCGGATGGCATCTTCTAAAGGAATGACTTTCTCGTCGCGCACATACTTGCCGAGCAGTCGGGAGAAGTTGCCGTAGGCACGAGGGTGCTCTTTGTACTTGAGCCAGAAGCCTTCGGCAGGCGGTGAGCCGGCGTCAGAGCCAAAGCTTACATACGGCAGTGCAATCTGGCGCTTGATGTTTTCTTCACTCATCATGAAGTAGGCCGTTTCTACACGTGTACGGTCGGCGATGACGAGGTCCATGGCTGTTTCTTCGGGTGACTTGCCGTGCACCTTCGAAACTTCTTCCAGCGTTTTACCGATGTATTGCTTCAACGAGTCTTTGCTGAAGCCAAGAAACAATACGTTCTGCGGTCCGCCGCAGGTACGTAGCATATTCTCCCACTTGTCAGTAGGGGTCTGCATCTCTTTGAGAACCTTCTTGCGGATAGACGGCGTCTTCAGCCGCTTGATCCATTCATCAATACCACCTTCCTGAACCCAGGTGGGCATGGTCGCGTCAAGGCCTGTTGCACCTGCTGTGTAGGTGTACATGTTGGCGGTGACTCTTAGGCCAGACTTGTTGGCCGCAGCAATCATGGCCACAACAGAATCCAACTTGCCCCAGTTGTCGATGCCCGCCATCTTGAGGTGATAGATCTCGGCAGGCAGTCCGCCTTCACGGGCGATACGTATGGTCTCAGCAACAGCACCGAAAATATTATTGCCTTCGCTGCGCATGTGGGCGATGTACATGCCGCCGTAAGGGGCGGCAATTTTGCTGAGCTCGATCAACTCCTCAGTAGTCGCGTAGTTGCCCGGCGCATAAATCAGCGCCGTCGTTACACCCAACGCACCTTCTTCCATCGCCTGCTTCACGAGTCCCTTCATACGCTCCATCTCTTCAGCATTTGGCGGACGGTTCGCATAACCGAGTTCGTGGGCCCGTACAGTGTTCAGACCAACGAATGAACTGATGTTTTGAGAGATCCCCTTCTTCTCTAGGTACTCCAGGTATTCACCGAGAGTCGTCCATTCGATTGGGTATTTGAAGTCGGGGTATTTCTCCATCGCCTCCATCGCCTGCTTCTTCATGGCGTCGCTCATCGGTGCAATAGATATTTCTCCCAGGATCTCGTGTGTGATCCCCTGCCGTATATCGCTTTGACCGCGGCCGTCGAGGATGAGCGTCTCCCAGCTGTGGCTGAGCATGTTGAGGAATCCCGGGGCGACGGCCAGGCCTTTCGCATCCACTTCGGTCTTGCCGATAGCTTTGGAAAGGTCGCCGATGGCCGCAATGGTGTCGGCATTGATGGCCACATCTGCGGCGATGCCGGGCTTGCCGGTACCGTCATAGACGGTGCCTCCGCGGATGACGACATCGTATTCCTGCTTCTTACAGGAGACAACAGCCAGAATGAGAAGGACGAAGAGTAGCTTTTTCATGGGTAGAAGGTTTGATGGCTAAGTAAGTAACCAAAAATTGAGTACCCGAGCAAGAAAAATTGGGTTCAGTAAGCAGAACGCTTGAATTCTGTATATTCGGCTTCAAGAAATTCATGGGCATGAAATGGTATGACGTCTTCGCTAACTTCTATGATCAATCGCTGGAGAAACTTTACTTCGCAAGCCGCCAGAAGGCTGTCGAGTGGTTGGAGCCCCGGGATGGGTGCGTTCTTTTGGATGTGGCGTGCGGAACAGGCGCAAACTTTACGCATATCCTCAGCACGGGGAAAGAAGTAACGATCTATGCCACCGATTTTTCAACGAGCATGTTACGTCGGGCGACACAGAAGATAGAAAAGCACCAATGGAAGAACATTCATCTCTTTCAGGCCGATGCTCGGGAATTGTCCCCTCTTAAAATTTCAAAACAAACCGGTAACGTCGCAGGTTTCGACAGGGTTCTTTGTGTTTTGGGCCTCTCGGTGATTCCTGATTGGGAGCGCGTTATGGACATTCTGCTTGACCTCCTGAACGAAAATGGAAAAATCGTTATTGTTGACGTTTACGCTGAGAAGCGGGACTTTAATACCTGGCTGGTAGAAACGATTGCAAAGGCTGATCTGAACCGACCTCTTTGGCAAACACTAAAAACGAAGACGGATAACTTTGCCATGGAGTACCTTCCGGTGAATCCTGGCAAGGTGGGTGGCCGGCTGTTTGTTGCAAGCGGTAACAAAAAGCAAACATGACGAGAGGAACTCACACTTCACAACTTCCCCACTTTCGAATGATCCCAATCCCTTGTTGCTAATGCCAGGAAACTGTACACTCCTCCTTTTGGTTCTTGCACTAATGGTCTCCTGCGATGCCCCCCAGCTTCCCGTTTCGTCTCTCGATGGGCTGAAAATGCCTGTGCCTCGTGAAAGCAACCGGGCTGTGTCATTCACCAACAAGGAGGCTGCTTTCTATTACACACAAACGCACCTGGCCGATCATCCCGAGCATACGTGGTTTGAAGGAATGAATGTGGCCAAGAACAGGATCTTCGGCGGATACCGGCTGTTTGCTGATGGTCATGAACTTGATAATCAAAAGTCGGAGGCCACGGTGTATCCCTACAAGTTGGTACGCGAGCACGAAGGAGGGCTAACCGAAGAGCTTTGGATGCTGGACAACCGCAACATCATCGAGGTGAGCCTGAGTGGCGCTGACGATAGCATCGGGATTGCCCTGAAGGGACAGGGCATCAATCTGAAAAGCCAAACAAATACGATTGCCTTCTTCAACTCTATGGAGGGGAATTACTCCATTGCCGTGTCTACAAAGACCTTTCACCCCATTGAGATAAAAGACAATATACCCTCTGCTTCCGCAGAATCACGCGGATTCTACATTACGGTGGCCAAAAACGATAGTACCGCCGAAGCGATCCTCCGCGAAACGCAACAGAACATCGTCTCACTGAAGAGCAAACGGGTCCGAAGGATGGAGCGATTCCTGGAATACAACGCATTCATCGACTCAAACCTCGATTCCCTTAATCTGGCCATGAACTGGCTTAACGTGACCATGAATCAACTCGTCACCAAACAACAGGGCGATGGGATTTATGCTGGACTCCCATGGTTCAATGAGTACTGGGGCAGAGATGAATTCATAGCCTTCCCCGGAGCCATGCTGGTATCGGGTCAATTTGAAACGGGCCGAAAGATTCTCAAGTCATTTGCTGACTATCAGAACAAGGACAAGTCTTCCAAATTCTTCGGCCGCGTTCCCAACATTGTCAACCCAAGCAACATTGACTACCATACCACGGATGGC
>CAYMPU010000098.1:0-12002 GCA_964392375.1 uncultured Ohtaekwangia sp.
CTGATCTATGGCGATTACGATGTCGACGGAACAACGTCAGTATCACTCGTCTATAGCTACTTGAAGAGTTTCTATCCCGATGTAGCCTACTATATTCCAGACCGATCATCAGAAGGATATGGTGTCTCCCGCGCCGGCGTACTTTGGGCAGAGGAAAACAGATACTCGCTGATCATTGCTTTGGACCTTGGAATAAAGGCGTCAGATATGGTCTTACTGGCCAATCACAGAGGCATTGACTTTATCATTTGCGACCACCACCTGCCTGATGAAAAAATTCCCCAAGCCGTGGCCGTTCTGGATCCCAAGCAGCCGGATTGTGATTATCCATTTAAGGAACTCAGCGGTTGCGGCATTGGATTCAAACTCATGCATGCCTTTGCCAGCCGATACCGCGATGAGAAAGAAGTGTTTGATTTTCTTGATCTCGTCGTCGTAAGCATCGCATCCGATATTGTCCCAATCAATGGAGAAAACAGAATTCTCGCCTACTATGGACTCAAGAAACTGAATGAGGCGCCGCGGCCAGGTCTCAAGGCGCTCAAAGAAAGTTCTGGCGTCCGAACGGATCTTGACATTTCTGGCGTGGTCTTTACGCTTGGACCACGGATTAACGCAGCCGGAAGGGTGGCACATGCTCATGGTGCCATTGAGTTGCTGATCTCCGCGACGGAAGACGAGGCCAACGCATTTGCCCAGAAGATCAACGTCAAGAATGACATGCGTCGGGAGTTTGACCTGAGCATCACTGAGGAGGCGCTGACCATGATTGCTTCTGATGAACGTCGCCAAAGGGCGAAAACAACCGTTCTTTTCAAGAATACGTGGCACAAAGGAGTTATTGGCATAGTTGCTGCTCGGTGTATTGAGCGATACTACCGCCCCACCGTGATCCTGACCGAAAGCAATCAAAAAATTACCGGCTCCGCCCGAAGTGTGAACGGCTTTGACCTGTACAGGGCCATCGAGCAATGCGGCGACCTCCTGGAAAAATTTGGCGGACACAAATATGCCGCCGGGCTTACGCTGGATCCCTCCAACCTTACAGCATTTGAAGAACGGTTTGAGGCTGTCGTGGCTGCATCCATTTCGGATGAAATGCTGACACCAATGACTGAAATCGACCTCGTCGTAACCTTTGACCAGTTCACGCCCAAATTCCTATCCATTCTGAAACAAATGGCCCCTTTTGGCCCAGAAAACCAAAGGCCGGTATTTGAATCGAAAAATGTTCTGGTCATGAATGCCTTGTCTACCTTTAAGGATCGACACATCCGGTTCCTGGCAAAACAAGTTGACAACGACACGTTCTTTCAGGCCGTCGGATTTGACTTGATCAAACACCACGAACAATTGACGCAGGGTTCCCCTTTTCGAATGGCCTACACGGTAGAGGAAAATACATTCAACGGGGAAACCAGTATTCAGCTTCGGGTGAAAGACATTAAATTTGAAGACTGATGGTACTGCGCGCAGAAAATCTTTTGAAGAAATACAAGAAGCGGACGGTTGTCAACAACGTCTCGGTACGTGTCGAACAGGGCGAGATCGTTGGCTTGTTGGGGCCAAACGGTGCTGGTAAAACGACAAGCTTCTACATGATCGTCGGTTTGATCAAACCCAATGGCGGAGAAATATTTCTTGATGATCAGAACATTACCCAGTTGCCCATGTACAAACGGGCCAAGCTCGGCATTGGATACCTGGCTCAGGAAGCTTCCGTATTCCGTGGACTCACGGTAGAAGAGAACATTCTTGCCCCTTTGGAGATGCGCGATATCTCAAAGGCAGAGCGCAAGGAAAAAGTAGAAAGCCTGCTCGAAGAGTTCAGTCTGACCCATGTACGCAAGAGTCTGGGCATGGTGCTTTCCGGGGGTGAGCGTCGGCGCACGGAAATCGCCCGGGCACTTGCCGTAGATCCTCACTTTGTGCTGCTTGATGAACCCTTTGCCGGTGTCGACCCCATCGCTGTTGAGGAAATTCAATCCATCGTATCGCGTCTGAAAAAGAAAAACATCGGCATTCTCATCACCGATCACAATGTGGATGAAACCCTGACCATCACCGACCGCGCTTACCTGATGGTCGATGGTAAACTTTTCAAACAGGGTTCAGCAGAAGATCTGGCAAATGATCCGATGGTGCGAAAGGTGTACCTGGGACAAAATTTTCAGCTCCGACGGCACAAGCCTCCCGTGGGGAGTTAGAACCGGATTTCATCTTTGTGGTCTACCGGGATTTTCACGGGAAATCCACCAACACTTACTTTGATTTTTCCAACAAAGCGGATGTCATACTTCTTGCCCCCAAACAAACTTAAGATGGTGTCGAGAAGCCCGCTGTCTTTGAGCTGTAGCTGTACTTCCAAAGGAACTGTAAATTCAGATTTCCCTTTAATCAGGGCATTCAGTTTCTGGTCAATCTTCGCCGCAGATTTTTCATTGAGTTGAATATCAAGATCAATTTCTTTCAGTCGCAAGGAACCTTTGTTCGGGTTGTATAGAATTGCGTTAGCCTTCAACAGCGGGTTGCCATCCTTGCCCGGCAGTAGTTGAACAATCTGCACCTCTCGCAACACGACGGGCTCTTTTGGTGCACAAGCCGCGGCGAGTACAATCAAAGCAAAAAACAATAAACTGTGGCGCATGAAAAAAATATCTATCCGCAATGATACAATATTCTACTTTTGTTCCTTCTCCTATGACTCACGACTTCATCCCGGTCTTTCACCGCATTGCTGATGGGCTCGCCGAACAAGGTTACGCTGTAATCGATCATTTCCTGAGTACCTCCGAAGCCGAAAGTATTCTCCAGTCAGACGAATTCCTGAACCGGAAGTTACATTTCAAGAAAGCCGGGATCGGAAAAGGAGAGAAACAGGTCAACGAGGGCATCCGTGGCGATTACATTCAATGGATTGATCCCATCTCCGCTCCACCCGGTGAGCAGACTTACGTGTCACGCTTACGCGACTTGATTGCCTTCCTGAATCAAAATCTCTTCCTGAGCCTGAAAGATGTTGAGATACACCGCACCGTCTACCCCGTGGGTACCCGATATCAGCGCCATCGGGATCAGTTTCGCAACGACGATCATCGAAAGCTATCCATCATCTGCTATCTCAATGCTGACTGGATGCCTGAGCACGGTGGGCAACTTCGCTTGCACTTAGCTTGGGGCGAGCGTGATATTCTTCCGGAGCAGGGCAGGCTCATTTGTTTTCGCAGTGATGCGATAGAGCATGAGGTACTACCCGCAACACGCGAACGCTATAGCATTACAGGTTGGGCTGTTGATCGGGAAATCGATATTCCGTAATTACCTACTTCGGAAATTGCTTTTTATCCAGCCCTGGAAGAAGACTCAGTGCGTTCTTATAATAAATCTTTTTCAGGATGTCATCCGGCAATCCAATCCCATACATCCGCCAAAAAGCATGATACCGCTTATGGTACGGGAAGTACTCGTCTTCAGTCTCCAGCACCCGGAAATACGTCTCGTACTCATTGGGTACCCAGCTGTCCTTGCCGAATAAGACGCGATCCTGATACTTCGTTAGAAATGCTTTCGATGCGCGCGGTTGACGTCCCAGCTCGGCAATGACGGCACCGATTTCTGTGTACATGTTAGGAAACTCATCCATCAACTGTCCCAGCTTCTTCAAATCGCTCCCATACCAGCCAAGGTGTGCATTGATGAACTTGGTCTTCGGGTGCTTGCGGAAGATATTATGCTGCTGGGCGATGACCGACTCCCAGGAAATGGAATCCTTGTCATGGCGGCGTCCGGGATAAAGTTTAAGCTCAAGCCATCGCTCATTAAGACTATCAATGGGCTGCCAGAATTGACGTGGATCTGCCGCATGAATCAAAACTGGGATTCCCAGCTCTCCGCACTTCTTCCACACGGGGTCAATCCTCGGGTCATCAATAGGAATTACTTTTCCGGATTTATCTTTTGAAAACAGTCCCAGACTCTTGTAGATCTTGAGACCCATCGCGCCACGCTTCACGTCATCCTCTAGTTGCCTGGCGGTTCGTGACGCCCACTCGGGATTGTCAATGTCGGTGAAGTCTACGTTGGTAAACAACACAAAGCGGTTAGGGTATTGTTTCTTGATGTTTTCTATAGATTTTTCGAGGTGATCCCCAGAGCTTCGGAATCCTCGGCCGCTAAGGTTGACCATAACCCCCATGTTGAGCTTATCCATCTCCCCAATCAGCCCGCTGAGGTCGGCAGAATTCATGTTGCCCTGATGATTGTGAATGTCGATGAAGGGGAACTTTGCTCGTTTCACGCGGTGCTCTTCGGTGACCAGCGTTGACGGCGGGTTGTAGCCCTCGAAATCCATTTTCATTTTCAGGGGGCCCTCCTGGGCTAGCGATGCCAGGGAGCCGGCATAGAGCAGAAAGAAGAATACTGTGCGCATAGGTTTCATCGTAAAGGGCCGAAGAAACACAAAAATCCAATCATCTGCCGGGGTGATTTACGCCAGCGGCCTTTCTCGCAACAATTGAGGTTGCTAAGCCAACCTCAAAGGCCATCTGATCGTAAACAAGGATAGGTTTAGTCGTCATGAGAAAGCTCCTCTCCTTTTCGTTGTTCATGCTTCTGGTCATCCTCGCCCTGCTCGCCAGTAGCATGGCTTCGGCCAATCCCTAAGCCTACCCATCCCGTACAATAGCCTCCAACAAGCGCCTTTTGACGATTCTTTTCTAAATTGCTCATGAATACCTCATCATGCGCAGATTATTGCTCTTGCTCACCAGTATCCTGGTCATCACCTTCGCACCTGCGCAGCCGCAGGACGGCCTCGAAAGTGCACGAAAGAAAATGACGGCCGGCGATTTTGCCGGAGCCAAAACAGATCTGACAAAAATTCTTGATGCGACACCCAGGAACAAGAACGCCCTGAATCTGCGGGGCCAGTGCCGTCTTTCACTGGGGGACTTATACGGAGCCATCACCGACTTTACTCAGGTTCTGGAAATCGACTCCGTTTTTGTTGAGGCCTACAACTTTCGTGGCGATGCGAAGATCAAGCTTGGCGATGATGAAAGCGCCCTGGATGATCTGGATGATGCCATCCGTCTCAACCCACGGTATACCGATGCGTATACCAATCGGGGTTTTGCCAAATACAATCTCGAAGACTTGCAGGGTTCTTATTTTGATTTTTCCAAAGCCTTAGAGCTCGGGCCTGTCGACGCTGACAAATATTTCAACCGCGGCGTTGTCAAAGCGGAGTTGGGCGAATTCGTAAGCGCCGTTGATGATTACACCAAAGCTATTGAGTTAGATAATAAAGACGCGGGGCTATACAACTACCGTGGAGTGGCTCTTTACCAGACGATGAACTTTGATAAAGCCATTGCCGACTATGATCAGGCGATCAAGCTCGATCCAAAAGATCCTCTCAAGTATGAAAACCGGGCGCTGGCCCGCAGTGCCAGGGAAGATTTTAAAGGAGCTTTGAGTGACTACGACAAGGCCATCGAACTTAATGGCGAAGATCCTGAAACCTTAAACCTTCGCGGTGTCCTCAAGAACACCATGGATGATTTTGATGGCGCTATTGCAGACTACACCAGAGCCATTGCGTTGGATGATACCAACCCCGCCTATTTTGACAATCGCGCGCTAAGCCGTACGGAAAAAAATGACCTCGCCGGCGCGATTGCCGACTACACATCTTCCATCGATCTCTATCCCAGCGACCCGGAAACATTTTACCAGCGCGGACTCGTAAAGCTTCGCATGAACAACAACTATGACGCCTGCCTGGATTTCAAAAAGGCTGATGAAATGGGTTCTCCAGAAGCCAAGGCAGCGATAAAGAAAAACTGCAAGTAGTTATTTCTTGACCACCAGAGCACCGGCGATCAGATCGTGAAGGGCTTGGCGCTTTTCGGTGAATCCCGCCATAATATACCCGATGAACATGGTAAAGTCGGAGATCAGCTTGCAGAGGTTGCGGAGGAAAGCGCTTGTGAAGTCAAGACGACCGCCTTGTGTATCGGTTACCTTAATACCCATAGCCATTTTCCCCAGCGTAGCCTGGCTGTTTGAGGATTCCATTATTGTGTAATAGAGAATCTGAATAGCCTTAGCCAGAATCCAGTAAGCCCCAGCTGCTGCCACGACCGCCGCTATCAATCCCACCATGTTGCCCGGGTCCTCGGTATCCATATCCGACAAAGTGTCAATAAACCCTAGTCCCAGCGCCGAAAGCAATGGAACAAACACAACAAATTCAATAATACTGATGACTATTGCGTCGATAATCAATGCTACGAAGCGTAGCCAAAAACCCGCATACGGTGTATCCATGGACTATCTGGGCATTGTATTTCCAAGATAGCAAAAAGAAGCGAGCATCAGAACAAAAGCAAAATCGCTACTTTTGATGAACGCTCTCCATGCACCCACAGATTCAACAAATCGTTGATAGCCTCGAAGCCCAACGAGAAGCCATTCTCAGAGACTTCCAGCATTTCAGCGCTGAGCAGCTTCATCGTGCTCCGGGCCCTGGTAAGTGGTCAGCCGCTCAAATTCTGAGTCACATCATTGCGGCAGAACGTATGTCTGTTGCCTACATGCAAAAGAAACTACAGGGTATCGATCAGGCATCCAGGAGTGGAATCTTAGAGGAAGTGAAATTTGGGGTCCTGAAAATCTCACAGCGATTGCCGGGACTCAAATTCAAAGCGCCCATACGTGTGGTAGAAAACACAACCCTCTATAAGGATCTTGCGAGTATTGAGGACGAGTGGAAAACGATACGCGCCGATTTGGAGAAGCTTGTTGCGAAAATTCCCGAGCACCACCTTGATCGGATGATTTACAAGCATCCTTTAGCGGGATATCTCAATGTACAGCAAGCACTAAAATTCTTGCGCGAACATATCATTCATCATACTCCACAATTGAAAAGGCTGCTGAAGTAACCCACTCCGGACGTATGACACGAATCATCATCACATCATTGATCATCGTATACGCTGTTGGCTGCCTGGCTCAGTCGTCATCAGAAATTTACCTATTCGATCTCTCGGCAAAGAAAAACGTTGTAAGAATTAGTAATCCGGTCAATGTTACCAACCACAAGGGCTATGACAACCAGCCGGCCTTTCATCCCAGTTCGCCAACCCTCTTCTACGCATCATTCAATGATGAAGGCCGTTCGGACATCCGCGTGTACAATTACAAAACCCAGAAAACAGCCAACATCACAGAAACTCCAGAACGTGAATACTCACCGACCGTAACGCCTGATCGCGAACACCTTTCATGCATCATCCAGCGGGACAATAACGCGCAGGATTTGGGAAAATATGCAATCGATGGGGGGCCTGCATCTGTGCTCATTGAAAATCTCATTGTAGGCTACCACGCTTGGGGAGACAACAGCCACATTGCGCTATTTGTCCTCGGCACACCCAATACGCTTCACTACATGCGCCTGCCTACAAAGAAAGACACCATCCTTGCAGAAAATATCGGGCGCTCATTGCACAAGGTGCCTGGCCAGGCTGCCATCAGTTTTGTTCACAAAGTTTCGGAGAAAGAGTGGCTCATCAAGCTCATCAATACGGAGACCCTTGATCTCACAACCATTGCGGCGACGCTTCCGGGCCGCGAGGACCTTTGCTGGCTACCTGACGGAAGAATTCTCATGAGTGACGGGACGAATCTGTTCTACCTTACTCCGGGTCCCCGGGAAGAATGGAAAAAAGTAGTTGTTGAAAATGCGCCTATGCTAAAAGGTGTTACCCGGATGGCCGTCAGCGCAAATGGCAAGAAACTTGCCGTTGTCGTGTCGGAAGATTAGGAATCGCTATTTCGGTTCGCAGAACGACCCTTTCGCGATAAACAACTTCTTGATGTCCGCCTTTGCCACCTTACTTTTCACAGAAGGATCGTTCGCAATTTTCTCGGCTGATGGTTCCTCCTTAAGTACAAGAATCGATCCTTGATCGCCACCAAGACTTGCTTCCGAAATTACACCGCCACCCTCGATCCAGGTCTTGATGTATGCCTGGTGTGCACGATTAGCTGCCGTGTCCTCGCTTTCACCCGGATAAAAATACCGAACAAAGTAATAGTTCGTCATTTCATACTTTTCACCTACGGTACAAACAGAACCAAAACGAGGCTTGAACGGGAACACCTCAATGTCCCACCGTTTCGCCGCAATACCCGGATCGGTCTTGATCCATTCCTTCACATCTTCTAATGAACCGGAATTAAAAATAAAAATCCCGCCTCCGCCATCAAACGGACCGGCTGCCCATAGTTTATCCTCTTTGGCAAGGCGAGCCATGTTGGCCATATGACCATCCATGAGTTTCTTCACCTCCGCTTCCGGTAACTCCGCTTTGTCCGGTTTTCTGTTCAGGAAAACGATGGTAAAATCCTGCGCTGTTGTAGTCCAGAAGGAAAGTATGCAGATCAGAAATACTAGAAGCTTCACACAAATGGGATTTTGATTTACGACAAATCTAAAAAGAATTAGCTTCGTCAGATGATTCAGACCCTTCCATTGTTCAGGCCCTTGCACGTGAAGCTAATCACTTTACTCTTGTCGCTGGAACGCCATGATTGGGCCCGGAAAACTGTAGCCGGCTCCTGGAGTATAAAAGATGTGACCGCGCACCTATTGGATACCACACTACGGGGAATAGCGATGTATCGTGATGGATGGACGCCGCCTGCCCCCAACATCAATACTTACAGCGACCTGGTAAGCTACTTGAACAAACTTAACGCTGACTGGGTGATCGCGATGCAGCGCGTTAGTCCCGAACTGCTCGTGGAGTGGCTTAAGGAAGCACATGAAGATTATGTGCGGTGCCTGGAGACACTGGACCCAATGACTCCAGCCCGTTTCAGTGTTGCCTGGGCTGGCGAAGCATCGTCATCGAACTGGTTTCACATTGCCCGGGAATACACTGAGCAATGGCATCACCAGCAACAAATTCGGGAAGCGGTTGGACAGCAAGACATTCTTACACGCGAATTTTACTTTCCGGCACTGGATACGTTTATGCGTGCATTGCCCTTTCAATACAGAACCACCGTGGCGCCGGATGGAACGCGGATATCGCTGCACATCGATTCGGAAGCAGGTGGAACATGGCAGTTGGAAAGAAAATCCTCCCAGTGGCAACTGGATCGCAGTATCCAACCCGCTGATGCGGAAGCGTTTATTCCCGCACCACTGGCCTGGAAGTTATTGACAAAGGCTGTACGCTATGAAGATGTTAGCCGTCAGATTCGGATTGACGGCGAGCGCTCATTGGTGCTTCCTGCGCTCCGAATGATTTCCGTTATGGCTTAGCAGCAATCAGTGTCTTAACCAACCGGTCAAAATCATTCCGGTCATTGTACACATGCGGTGATACACGCATAAACTCGCCACGGAACGAAACGGATATCCTCTTCTTTTTTACACGTTCGATGATACTCCCCTTGTCTGCGTTCGGGGGAAAGCGTACTCCAAAAAGATGCTGACCGCGGAAATCCTCATTCTCAATCCAGTATCCATGCTTACGCAATCGGGCGATTCCCTTCGTCGTGATCGATTGACAGTAGGCTTGAATGTTCTTCGGACCCCATGCGTTAACCTGCCGAAGCGCCTCCAGCATCATAGGGACAAGGATGAAATTGCTGTGCTCTCCTACTTCGTACCGCAAGGCTCCAGGTTGATAGCGATCCTCATAGTTCACAAGCCCCGTAAAGTCTTCACTGCCCAAACGATTAATCCAGTTTTCTTCCAGTGGTATTCCCTGGTCAAAGGATTCACCGAAATAGGCCAGTCCGATGGAGTAGGGTCCCATCAACCATTTGTATCCCGCGCAGACCAAAGCATCCGGCTGAATGCGTGCAATGTCAAATGGAAGTGCACCAACAGATTGGGTTCCGTCGATGATCAGTTTTGCGCCAACTTCCCGGACACGTCTGCCTATACTTTCAAGATCAAATTTGGTTCCATCGGCCCAATGGACGTGACCAAGAGAGACGATTTTAGTCTGGGGAGCTATTGCTTCCAGAAGCCTTTCGTTCCATTGCTTCCCACGATTGTGCAAAGTGTCTGGTGGTTTGACTACGTGGAGCGTTGCGTTTGTTTCCTGACTCAGCCGTTGCCATGGATATACATTGCTTGGAAATTGTTCATGGGCCACCACCATGATATCACCGCGCTTCAACGGAATATTACGTGCCGCCGCTGACAGGCCGTACGACGCAGAAGGGATCACTACAATACGACGTGGATCCTGCGCATTGACCAGTTTTGCAAACTCTTTCCGAAGCACTTCCGTCATCGTAAAAAAATCTCTCGCAGCAATGGAGGCTGGATTTCTCTTGCCACGCATTCCTTCGATACCTGCTTTCTCAACCCGCTTCATCAAGGGTGACATGTATGCGCAATTCAAATATGTCTGACTGCGCGTGAGTGTAAATTTTGACCGCTGAGATTTCATGCTTTCTTTATTCAATCCACACAATATAGAAATAAGTCCCCCTAATTTCGTGATTTGATTTGATGAGAGTCCCTCCGACAGGGTTACCTCATGGAACGAACAAACATATAGGAACATATCCTTACAGCCATGGGAGCCAAGATTGAACAGTACAAGGGGATAGAATTTGTTCGCATATCGTCTATGCCCCGGGAGCAGCAGTTGAAGGTGTGGGAGTCTTTTGATCGTGAAAAGATCATCAAAATTGTTACTCACGAGTCCCTTATGAACGACTGCATTCAGTACAGCGATTTTGCCTCCTGGCAGTCAACCCAAGCGAACATCGGCAGGCAACCTTCAACCGCACAGGAACCAATAGGCTCCTCGCTGGGAAAGCTGGCTTTCAAATAGGCTCAGGTTCCTGCCCGAAATTACCAGTCCCCTTTCCTCAAGCACCAGATTAGGTATCCGTGCCTCCTGAAAAGTCAATGTAGTTGGTTGACTATTAACCCCTTATAAAATATCACTTATTGGCTCGCCGTCCGGAGATATCCACAAACAAGTGATTTACTAAAGTCTCTGTAACGCACACATTATCAGTGCTTTAAGACTTAATCTTGGCGTCATGTGGATAAAAGAGGCGTTTTGTGGACTACTTTCTCACCCAAATTTCGTAAGACCATAAGTGCCTGAATTTTAACACTTTTGTAGCCACCTCTAAAGAATACCGATGTCCTTAAATCCAACCGAAAGAACATTGTCCATAACTGTAGGCGCCTTGTTTCTGCTTATTTCAGTGCAATCTCAGGAGGCCTTCTGCCAGTCCAAGGACCTCATTCGTATCGATCAGCTGCAATCCGAGATAAAGTCCGAAAAGGACCGTATTCAGGTGGTCAATTTCTGGGCAACCTGGTGTGCGCCATGCCTCAAGGAGTTGCCCCTATTTGAGAAGCTGAATGCTGAGCGAAGCGACATACGTGTCCGGCTGGTTAGTCTGGACCTTGACCTGGATCCTAACCCGGATAAAGTCAGAAACTTTGTTGTCAGAAAAAAGATCAAGTCAGAGGTCATCATCCTTGACGAGAAAAATCCGAATGAATGGATTGATAAAATTGACAAATCCTGGACCGGCGCACTTCCCGCAACGTTGGTGATTAATAACAAGACGGGAAAGCGTAAGTTTGTCGAAAAGGAACTCCATCCAGGTGAATTGGAAAAACTCATCGCGGAAGTCCAATAACGGGTAACTACTTAATCTCAAAGAAAGATGAAACGAATTATGCTCTCCCTGCTGGCCCTCATCATTCTGGCTGGCGCTGCACCCATGAAGAATGGATATGAAATCGGAGATGTGGTCGCCGATTTCCGTCTTAAGAATGTAGACGGTAAAATGGTTGCGCTTTCTGACTTTAGTGCATCACAAGGCGTTATCGTCATTTTCGACTGCAACACATGTCCCTATTCAAAAGCGTACAACAGTCGCATTATCGCTCTGAACGAGAAATATGCGTCTCTGGGATTTCCAGTCATTACCATCAA
>CAYMPU010000099.1:0-41657 GCA_964392375.1 uncultured Ohtaekwangia sp.
GGGGTATTTGACGCACAAAGGTCAATTACCCATGTTACCCGGCTGATTCGCCGATGTTACCTAATTGTTAAACCCCCCTCTGTTCAGAGTGATTTCTAATGCAGTAAGAATGCAAATTACGTCGTCCCTTTCTCGATAGGCAATGAGAATGAACGCGTTAACAGATATGTCGCAATAATATTCGGATAAACCCCTGCTAACAACGATAAAGTTCTGGTAATGCTACTTGCCTATCGGCACCTTATTGAGGATTGCTTTGATGATGTCGGTAGTTTTGACGTTGTCCGCTTCTGCTTCGTAGTTGAGAATGATACGGTGGTTCATCACATCCGGCGCAACTTCCTTGATGTCTTCCGGCAAAACGTAATCACGACCTTCCAGATATGCAGCTGCTTTGGCCGCAAGGTTCAGGTTAATGCTGGCCCTGGGTGACGCACCAAACTGAATGTACTGAGCTTCGTGATCGAGCTTGTAGTCTTTGGCATTGCGCGATGCGGATACCAGTTCGATAATATACTTTTCGAGCGATTCAGAAATCTTTACTTTGTTTACCTCCGCGCGGATGGAGAAGATATCTTCCTTGGTGAGTATTGGATTGACCGTAAAATCAAACTGCATGTTGGCAATGCGGCGCATGATCTCCAATTCCTGGTCCTTCGTGGGATAGGTCACCGACACTTTCATCATGAAGCGATCTACCTGAGCTTCCGGCAGCGGATACGTACCTTCGTTTTCAACCGGGTTCTGGGTAGCCATAACGAGAAAGGGCTTGTCAAGTGTGAACGTCGTCTCCCCGATGGTTACTGTTTTTTCCTGCATCGCTTCCAAAAGTGCTGACTGCACTTTGGCTGGTGAGCGGTTGATTTCGTCTGCGAGGATAATGTTGGCGAAGATCGGACCTTTCTTCACTTCAAATTTTCCTTCCCGCTGATTGTAGATCATCGTACCGACGAGGTCAGAAGGCAGCAAGTCCGGTGTAAACTGGATGCGTTGAAAATCCAGATGAAGTACTTTGGCAACCGTCGAAATCGTCAGCGTCTTGGCCAATCCGGGAACGCCCTCCAGCAGAATATGCCCGTTGGTGAATAATCCAATCAACAGCCGGTTGACCATATAATCCTGACCTACCACAACTTTGGCTACCTCAGTATATACCTGATCGATTTTGTTCCTGTGTTCCTGGACCTGCTCCGATGTCAGTTCAAATGCCATAATTCAGTGTTTCCAAAAGTGAAGCGCAATATTAAAGAATTAGGTTCAAAAAAGGTGCGCAGGAGGGACGGGCGGGCAAAACCTGCTACCACCTAAATGGGGTCAATTGAAGTAAACGATGTCGCGTGTGCCTGGGTCCTTCAGGATGGATGTAACGAGGTTTTGGGCAACCCGGTTCTCTTTGCTTATGACAATTGATTTTTTTACGGTCTCAAAGTCCGGGGAAAACCCCTCCCGGGGCATGAACCCATAGCCGATATACTGACCTTTCTCGACCAGTATAACCGATTGCTCATCCTCCACCCTTCCTGCTCCAAGAATAGCTGCATCATCGCCATCCGGAGCAAACGAGGAAACCATGGTTTCTGTCCGGGCATTATAGCCTTCAGTGGTTTCCTTTCCTTCACATGCTCCACTGCATGTACCTGACTGATGGGCAAAGCAAGCCCCCTTGGCTGTTTGAAGTCCGGAAAGCTTCGGGCATAATCCATGCTCCTTTACCTGGGCCCATAGAAAACTCCAGGCAGAACTCTTATTCGAAAATGTGAGTAACGGAGTAGACTGTCTGCTCACGGCATTTACCACAAAGCGACGGTATCCATTGCGGTCGTAATAATCAAAAATACCCCACTGCTCCAGTCGCACTTTCTGCGCCAGGTTATACTTCGGCCATCGGCTGCGAATTTCCTGGGCTTCCAGAATCAGTGCAATAAGTTCATTGCCGGTGAGTTCGTATCGGATAGCGTGAATTTCATTCCGGATATTGGATCGGTTCCATTCCGATGCTTCGCCCGTAAAATGGCCAGCTATTCGCTTCTTGATATTGATGGCCTTTCCGACATAAATCACCTGCCCATGAGTATCGAGAAAATAATAAACACCGGGTTTTCCCGGAAGCCCTTCAAACTCCTTCCTGGAAAGATTCGGCGGAAGTACGGCTTCACCGGAATTTCGCCTAAGTGCTTTGGCAATAACGCCTTGCTCATCGCGCTTCAGTAATAGATCAAAAATTCGCGCGGTCGCCTCAGCATCGCCGCCGGCGCGGTGTCGGTCCTCGATGGCAATGCCCAGGCTTTCCGCCAATCTTCCCAAGCTGTAGGAGTCCAGTCCAGGGATAATTTTTCTACTCAACTTCACTGTACAAAGCTTTCGTGATGCCCAGGGTATACCCGCATCATCAAATTCCTTTTTCAGAAAACTGTAATCAAAGTGCGCATTGTGTGCGACAAAGACTTTCTCCTTCAGATGATCAAAGATTTCGTGGGCAACGTCTTCAAACGCCGGAGCCTCTTGCACCATTTCGTTGGTGATCCCGGTGAGGCCCGTGATAAACAAGGGCACTCGCCGCCCAGGATTGATCAGGGTTTGAAAACGGTGCGTGATCTGCATCCCGTCATGGTGGATTATGGCTATCTCCGTCACGCGATGGCTGTCCGCGTATCCCCCCGTGGTCTCGATGTCTACTATGGCGTACACCGTTCGAAATTACTCATGTCGCCGATGCATAAAAAATATCCTTGTACAGCATTTCTTACGCCTGATTTGAAGATATTCACGGAAAGAATAATCATTCATGAGCCTGTTGTTGAGATTTTTGCTTTCCGGAGTCGCTGTCATGCTGACGGCCTATCTTCTTCCGGGTGTCCATGTAAGCGATTACTGGGCCGCATTGCTTGTGGCCGCCCTCGTTTCGTTCTCCAATCTGGTCATTCGTCCTCTGCTCATCCTGTTCACAATACCCATAACCATTCTCACGCTGGGATTGTTCCTGCTGGTCATCAACGCCATTATCATTTTGGGTGTTGATTACTTTGTGGAAGACTTCATCGTCGATGGTTTTTGGTGGGCCCTGGCCTTCAGCTTGATTCTCTCCATTTTCAACAGCATGTTCGCCGATCTCACCAAGGAAAAGAAATAGCTGGTTCGCCACCCATCACTTTCGGCATTCCGGCAATGCAACCATTCTTCTATTTTGCCTGATATTTCAATACTATGAAGAAGATTATTCTGCTCCTGTTGATTGCTGCCGCCGTCCAGGCACAGCCACTTGCACCCCTCACCATTGAAAAGATCATGCGTGATCCCAAGTGGATCGGTGTTGCTCCTTCCAACCCTTTCTGGAGCGAAGACGGAAAACAGCTTTATTTCAACTGGAACCCTGAGAAGAATCCCGGTGACTCATTATATACGGTTTCGCTGACCAACCGCTCTCCGCTAAAAGTTACTGCTACTTCACGTCGGGCGTTGCCATCGCGGAATGGAGTCTATACGCGCAATCACCTGCGGAAAATCTATGAAAAGAATGGCGATCTGTTTCTCCTCGACATTGCATCGGGAAAAATTACACAGATTACATACACCAACGAACGTGAAGCAAATCCGACCTTTTCACTGGAAGAGAAAAAGGTGTTGTTTACAACGAGCGGTAATTTGTACAGCTGGGAAATTGAAACGGGTCTGTTTGCCCAACTAACTGACTTCAAGAAGGGTTCTCGCAAGCCGGATCCCAAGATGGCAGAACAGGAAAAGTGGCTGAAAGCGGATCAGCTGGCCTATTTTGAAGTGCTGAGGAGACGAAGCCATATTAAGAAACTATCTGAGAAAATATCAAAAGCCGACCGCCCTAAGCGCCCTAAGGAGATCTTTATTGAAGAAAAGTCCGTCGATCAGATTCAACTCAGTCCCGACGGGAAATTCATTACCTACCGATTGGCAAAAGTGCCCAATGCGAAAAGCACGATCGTTCCTAATTATGTAACTGAATCAGGATTCACCGAAGACATTCCCGCCAGAACAAAGGTCGGCTCAGCACAAACGCAGTACGAGTTGATGGTCTATGACATCATCCGTGATACTGTATTGGCTGTGAAGACAGATGATATCCCCGGCATTCAGGAAACTCCTTCCTTCCGAAAAGATTATCCGGCTAAACCGGCCAAAGACGGCAAGCCATCGAAAGCTGAGAACCGCCAGGTAGTCTTCTTTGGACCTTTATGGAGCGACAACGGAAAAAACAACGTAGTCATTGTACAGTCCCATGACAACAAAGACCGTTGGTTGCTCGCACTCGATGTTGCCAACCAGAAATTCAAGCCCGTTGACCGTCTCCACGATGACGCTTGGGTGGGGGGACCAGGCAATGGGTTTGGTTCCTTATCGGTTGGATGGATCAATGATAATGTTGTGTGGTTTCTTTCGGAGGAAACGGGCTACTCCCATTTATACATCTATGACTTTACCTTAGGAAAACGTCAGGCCCTGACTTCTGGTAAATATGAGGTGCAGCGTGTCGAGGTTTCCCGCGACAAGAAATCCTTTTACCTCACCACCAATGAACCACATCCTGGCGAAAAGCACTTCTATCGCTTGCCCGTCACGGGTGGCAAGGCCGAACGCTTGACAACCTTGCCGGGAGCTCATGAAGTTACCCTCTCTCCTGATCAAAAGTGGCTGGCCGTTCGCTATTCGTACACCAACAAACCTTGGGAATTGTATCTTCAGGAAAACAAACCGGGAGCAGTACCACAACAGGTAACGAAATCGCTTTCCGAAGAATTTTCGTCTTATGCGTGGCGTGATCCGGAAGTAACCACATTCAAAGCGCGCGATGGCGCTGATGTTTACACTCGCGTATATACTCCCGCCAAGTCGAATGGTGCGGCTGTCATCTTTGTACATGGAGCAGGCTACACCCAGAATGCACACAAATGGTGGAGCAGCTACTTCCGGGAGTACATGTTTCACAATCTTCTTGCTGATCGCGGATACACGGTGCTCGACATTGACTATCGGGCCAGCGCCGGATATGGTAGGGATTGGCGAACCGGCATTTACCGGTTCATGGGTGGGAAGGATCTTACCGACAATGTGGATGGCGCGAAATGGCTGGTAGAAAAGTACAACATTGATCCAAAGAAGATTGGTGTTTACGGCGGATCGTACGGCGGATTCATCACGTTAATGGCCATGTTCACAACACCGGATGTCTTTGCTGCTGGGGCAGCGCTACGACCAGTGACCGATTGGGCACACTACAACCATGGATACACTTCCGACATTCTCAACGAACCCGTGACCGACAGCATTGCTTATGCGAAGAGTTCACCGATATATTATGCCGAAGGACTGAAAGGTCATCTCCTCATCTGTCATGGGATGGTTGATGTCAACGTTCATTTTGAAGATGCTGTTCGGCTTTCACAGCGCCTGATCGAGTTAGGCAAAGACAATTGGGAACTTGCCGTGTATCCGATGGAAGATCATGGTTTTGTTGAGGCCAGCAGCTGGACCGACGAGTACAAACGGATTCTTAAGTTGTTTGAGTCCAGCCTGAAGTAGTTTCTACTTCACAGTCCGGCTCCCGATGATGGGCTTAAAGGGACCGTACTTGTGTTGATCTTCAGGAAAGGCATCCGCGAACGGACCAAAAGGGTGATCAAACGGCTTCGTGGAAACATTGGGCCAGTCGCCCGACAAATCTCTGACGGGCCGTGGCTTCGAATTAACAAAGGCGGCTATATCCCAGGCTTCGTCATCGCTTAGCAGTGTACTATCGGCCCGCGCACCATGGGGCATATTCATTTTCAGATAACCAGCCATCCTTGAGAGTCTCAAAATTCCCGCGCCGGTATTGAAGCTATTGTCACCCCAAAGCGGTGGATACACCCATTCGGATCCATCCACTTTCTTAAGGCCCTCGCCATCTTGGCCATGACATTGACGGCACTTGGACTGATAAAGAGACTGCCCACGAATCGGATCAGCAGCGCGATCAAGAAAGGGTAGATTGGCTAATCCAGCGCCATAGGGAACGGTATCTCTTGGGACGTTACTGCCTACCCAAAGAATGTATGCAACAAAGGCTTTCATTTCACGGCTTTGTTCATCCAGGGCCTTTCCATTCAAACTCCTTTCTATACAGTCATTGACGCGCTTTTCTACATGCTCCAGTGTTCCGGACCGATCACGGAATTTCGGATATGTGGAAGCAACCGCCGAGAAATTATTGCCAAAATGCTTTTTGCCTCCTTTCAAGTGGCAGTTCTGACAATTCATACCATTGCTGATTGCGGCGACTTTGCCTTGTGGGCCCAGATAAAGTGAAGTATGCCTGACGAGCTCTCCACCGTACTCGATAAGGTCCGCATCGTGCAGGCCCGGAATAGCTGTTGAGTCCGGTGGTGTCCATATAAACTTGTCATCCGAATTAAGAGACGATCCGGAATAAGATCCAATATCCGAGAATCGATAAACGATGACAAAGAGTACAATGATCAGACCAACCCAGAGGCTGATTCGAAATACGTTTCGGGATCGCTGATCCATCTTCATTATGCTACAGGGCCCGCAGCGCCTTCATGGATTTGCCAAACTCATGTTTGATGCCTTGGCCGCGCACATGATGTTGATCTTTAACCACCCATTGGCCTCCCACCATCGTTCCCAGAATACGGCTTGAGTCGGAGGTGTAAATCAGTGTTGAGGTGATGTGTTCCAGATGCGCTTGTTCCAGCAGGTGGGTATTGGCTTTGAATACAACAGCATCCAGTGGATATCCCGGTGCAAAATTTTCCAATTGAATGCATCCCATGGCACTTCGTCCTGAAGTCACTGACTCATTGATCATGTAGTGTGCCGCATTACCGTCAAATGTATTACGCCGGTTAGTCACCAAACGCTGGCGGTAGTCGATCATGCGAAACTCTTCCAGAGGGCTGATACCGATATGGCTGTCTGTGCCGATCGTCCAACGTCCTCCCTGCTTTGTGTACTCTTTCATACGGAAGATGCCGTCACCGAGATTGCCCTCGGTGGACGGACACAGCACCACGTGTGCACCCGAGGCAGCAAGCCGCACTACTTCTTCATCATCCAGGTGCGTTGCGTGAACAAGGTTAAACCGTTGATCAACCGGAAGATTGTTCAACGTCCACTGCACAGGTCGTTGTCCCGAGAAGGCAAGGCAGTCAGACACTTCTTTCTTTTGCTCGGAAACATGCAAATGAAACGGGAGGTCCTTTGGTCCTTCCTGAAACGTCTTCACAATATCATGCAGATCGACGGCTCGAAGGGAGTGCACACTAAACCCGAGATGGGCTCCAGGCTGGTGTTTTACAATCAAGCGGGTTGCATCGAGTAGATGGAAATACTCCTCCGTTGTTGAAGAAATGAATCTTCGCTGGCGATCCTCAGGGGCTTTCCCAAATCCACCTTTCTGGTAGAAAACAGGGATCAGTGTGATGCGAATTCCCGCTGATTTAGCGGCTGATACCATACGCTCGCCCATTTCGGCGCGGTTAGCGTAAGGTTTTCCATTCTTATCATGATGGAGATAGTGGAACTCAGCAACGTGTGTATACCCCTGACGCACCATCTCCGCATAGAGCATGGCTGCGATCGCTTCCACCTGATCCGGATCGATGGTAAGCGCCGTCTTGTACATGGCTTCCCGCCAGGTCCAAAAGTCATCATCAATGCCTGGTGCATGATTTTCTGCGAGTCCGGCCATGGCATACTGAAAAGCATGGGAGTGCGCATTCTGAAATCCCGGCAAAGCGTAACCATCGACGGCTTCTACTGCTGTCCCCTGTTCCGGTGCTGTGGAAGCAAGGAAACGAATAATTCCTTGTTCATCGACGCCGACATAAGCCGGTGAGAGCCAATCTTCGTGTTGGAGAATACCCTTGAACCGGTAATAGGTCAACGCACCGTTGGGGCTCATAGCTGTTCGATCAATTTTTGAAATACGCTTTTCAGTATTGTCCGCATCGCCTCTGCTTTCTCCTCGTCATACATCCCTTCGGATGTGTCCATGTAATTCACCTTAGTCATTTCAAGTTGTAGCGCGTGTTGGCCCATTTCCGGCTTGCCAAATTGACGCGTAATATAACCGCCTTTGAAAGGAAAATTATGACGGGTCTGGTAGGCGGAGTGATCCAGTGTACTCAATGCAGCTTCAATCAGGCCTGGAGAAGCGGATGTTCCATCGGCATCACCGAGAATCAGATCGGGAAACTTTTCCTTTTGTATGGTGGGAACAAGCTGACGGATGGAATGGCAATCCCACAGCAACACTTTTCCATGCCGCATGCGCAGCCCATCAAGAAGTTCCTGGACTTTGGTGTGGTAAGGAATGAAGTACCTGGACCTTCGTCGGGCAACTTCCATGGGGTCCACGAGCTTGCGACCATCCCTGTAAATCGATTCGCCGAAGAAGGAGGTCGTTGGGCACAACCCTGTAATGATTCTTCCGTCGGAGTACAGAGGCTTCTCTTCCGGGTCACGGTTAAGGTCGATGACCCACCGGCTGATGCGCGCCGAAATCATTGTCATGCCCATGTCCGGCGCAAAGTCATAGAGCTTGTCAACAAACCAGTCGGTGTCGTCGGGGGCTTCGATCAGATCAGGTGCATAATATTCCCGGACTTCATCAGGAAAGTGAGTACCACAATGGGGAACACTAAGAAGGATTGGAACTTCTGCGGCTTGCGGTTCGGCGATAGTAAATATTTCCCTCATTACTTCCTTTTCGCCATGCAGTCTTGCAGTTCGGTTTGAAGGCGTTCTACGCTTTCCTGCAGGGAGTGACGGTCTGCTTCAGCCTGATCTCTGATTTGAAGAACCTCCTCTTCTGCAAAGAGTGCTTTTCTTTCATTCGCGATTGCTTTCTCAGTCTGGCGTTGCGCCTCGATGGATTGCGTATAACCATACACCAGGAACAACAAAGTAGTCAAAGTCATCAGGACGAGTCCAATTCTCGTCCGCCGCGGGGAGCTTTTGATTGCATCGGGCGATTCCATACATCTCAGGTTAATGTAAACTTCGATGGCTATTTCTGTGAACGAACACACTTGTCCAATTGATCCTGGAGCTCCTGTGCACGGGCTTCTTGCCTCTGTGCTTCCATGGCATTCTGTTGTGCTATCTCCTCCGACTGTTTGACAAGCCGCATCGCTTCCTCTGCGTTCTTTTCGGCCGCTACTTGCTGAACAAAAGCATAGATCATAGCGATCAAAACAATAATGGAGTATGTGCCGATGAATGTGGCCAACTTCCTATTCCTTCGCAGCGCTGAGGGATCAACCCTCTTGTTTTCGTCTTCGCTTTTCATGATCGATTGGTTTAGGGACCCTTCTTTCTTTTCTTTTTCTTCTTTGTTTCAGGAGCCGGCTGCTTGACGCTGGCTGTGTCCTTCGGTTGCTTGACTTCCTTCAAGTCCAATACAGGATTCTCAAGTGCAGCACTTCCGGCTGACGGCCCTAATTTCTTTTTGAGCGTCATGATTCTCCGGTACGCTTCATCGATGCGTTCCATTTTAATCTGGCCGTTCTCGACAAGTCCGCGAATAATGTCATGCACCTTGTTGACTGTTCTTTCCTGGCTCCCCGTGATGTTGTTGGAGAAACACAAAATGTCCACACCAGCATTTATCGAAAGTCGAATCGACTCTTCAATGCCATATTGTTTCTCTATGGCAAACATCTGCATGTCGTCAGAAAAGACCACGCCATCGAAGAGCAACTTCTTGCGAAGCAGACTATCCAATATCCGCTTGGATAAGGTTCCCGGGTAGCCCTTCGGATCCAGTTTCTTATTCACAATGTGGGCGCTCATGACCGCATCCACTGCGCCACCGGTTAACAGGCGCTCATAGGGCACCAATTCTGAGGGAGTCCATGTGTTGGTCACATCGGCCACACCAAAATGTGTGTCGGCCAATGAGCTTCCATGACCAGGAAAATGCTTGAGCGTGGTCAGTACATGATACTTTCTGTGTTGCAGTATGAACTCCTTCGCGAGTAGAGCAACGGAATCCGGATTGGCAGCATAGGCCCGGCCAACTTTATAGATCACCGTGTTTTCCTTGTTGACACCGAGGTCTACGACAGGTGCAAAATTGAGATTGATGCCAAGTCCCGCCAGGGTAGCAGCGGTGGCCTCCGCATAGAAACGCACAGAATCGAGCGATGTGGCGCGTCCCATGTCCTGAGCCGTAATGGAGCGGGGAAATCCATACTTTTCTTTCAACCGGTTCACCTTTCCTCCTTCTTGGTCAATGGCAACCAACAAAGGTATTGGCGCAGCTGCCTGGTACGTCCAAATGGTCTTCTTCAGTGATGCAAAAGAGGAGGTTCTCAGTGTAGATGGTCCTTTGGATGAATACCCTGGAACATTTTTCTCGAACAAGATAATCGTTCCCACTTTCCCCGCACGGATTTCTTGCAGCACCAGTGAATCCGGCTGTGTTCCCGGGAAACCGATAAGGATCATCTGACCAATCTTGATGCTGAGCGAATCTGTCTGTTGAGCAAACAATTCTCCTGCTTCGAAAAATATCGACGCACAAAAGATTAGAAGAACGCGCATGAAGGAATGCTGGTCAATACTTTTCATAAATGCTCTTCAGGATTTCCTCCATTCGTGTGCGGACATTGCCCGTACTGGTAGTAAAGTTATTATTCATCCAGCTAAAGAGAAGCGTCCTGCCTCGGCGCGTGACTAAAAAGCCACTGAGGATGTGATTATTCCTCAAAGAGCCTGTTTTGCCGTACACGTAGGGTCGTTCACCCCTATAATAGTTGCGTATCGTGCCACTCACACCTCCTACAGCCAGCAAACTGAACAGCCGCTCACGCGGAACCAACCTGCTTGTTTTGTCCCATAAGGCTACAATGGAACGGGGTGTAACCAGGTTCATCCGGGATAGCCCGGATCCATCGACCCAAACGGGCGGATCGGGGAGATCGGAGAGGAAACGCTTCTTTACCTCCCGAATGGCAATCTCCGTCCTCAATGTATCCGATAGCGTTCCCGCGCATAGTAAGAGCAGTTGCTCGGCGATAAAGTTGTCACTCTCCTGCATCATCACCCTGTAAAGGCTGTCGGACGGTACACTGTATAATGTTCTGGAATGAGGCGACATGGGTGCGGTGATCACGGTAACGGGCTTCTTCAGTGTATCCGACAGTAGTCGGACGAGAAAATCATCACTATACCGAAACGGAACCTCCCAGGTGGATGTCGTGTCCTTGGTGCCGGGCACATATACCAAGGCATTAGAGCCGATTTCCCTTACCATTTCGTGATTGATCTTTGGCGTCGGTGCCCGCGCAATCGTGGTGTTGAAGATCGATGGTGTTGCCACAAATGCTGCACCTTGCTTCCGCAGATGAAACCGGTTGCCATAAATCGGAAAAGGCGTTCGCTCCACCTGATAGGAGTATCGATAGTCACCCCATGACCATCCAGGTCCGAAATGTTCAGCATCAAAATTATCCGGTACGAAAAACAACTTTTGAGATTGGGCCAGAAAGTCCAGTGTACGTGAGTTGGCCACAACATCCTCATACAAAAAACTTGGATCACCAGTACCCCAGAAGATCAACGAGTCACCTCGTTTTTGGTAACGAAGTGCGGGAATAGAATCGCCCAAGAGTTGGAGTGACGCATAGAGCGTAAAAATCTTTGTATTGGAGGCGGGGATGAAATAACGGTCCCCCTGGTGATCAAAAAGAGTCTTTCGTGTTTGTGGATCATATAGTATAAAACCGATATGATCGTGAAATTCAGCTTCTGCCCGGTCAATTTGTTGGTGGAGCGACGGGGAGCAGGCGCCGGTCATCAGCGCGATAAGGATCCAAAACCAACGGCGTACCGTCATCAGCCAACAAGGTATCGTTCCTTCAACACTTTGCAGTGATGCGTCTCATGACCGGCGATGATGATGCCCAACGCTCCGACGGAGAGCTCATTGTTGTTTGCCGTGCCCTTTCGGGTAAGCATTTCCGGTGTAAAACTTTTGAAGAGATCAACCGTTGCCGTGCGCAGGTGCTCCATCTCGTCACCAATTTGAGCCAGACTTCTTCCTTCAGCATTGAGATGGGCCGCATAGGCATTCTCATCAAAACCAGAAAGCGGGGTTTTGTCGTTGCGGGCAAATCGAAGTGCACGGTAGGTAAAAATTCTTTCTGCATCCAGCATATGGCAAAGCACTTCACGAATAGTCCATTTGCCATCAGCGTATCGAAAATCACCTTTAGCTTCTGGTATGGAGTGAATAATCTCCATGGTGCGGTATCCTGAAATGCGCAAGGCCTGAATCACATCCGGGTGCGTAACGAGCTTGACGTATCCTTTGTAGAACGTGGGTATGGTTTCCAGATTAAGAAACATAGGCTGGCTGGTTTAATAGGAAAATTACATAATCCCGGCATCAAATTAATGATGTGAGCGCTCGGCGGCCCGAATCATCCGCCTGCGCAGGAAATTCTCCACCGGCAAGACAAGCAGGGCAATAACCACCTGAACAAAGAAGTCTGCCACCGGCGTACTTTGCAATTCTACGTTGGCAGCCACCACGACTTGCACAAATTGGATGAGAAGCACTACCGTTAGGGTTGAAAGGAACTGGCTGAGGTACCTGAATCGCGTTGTTGATACGTTGAGTCGGAGCGAAAGCACGACCAATACACCAAAAATGACAAACTCCAATGCATAAAATGCTGGCCTCTTCCAATATGGAGGTACTACACTCAGTTCAATGGTTTCCAGCTGTGTGATTTTACCAAACAGATCCCGTGACTCCACCAGAACGCTATACTTACCCGGGTTGAGAAAAGGAAAGTTAATCACGTTGTTTACTGTCGACCAATCCGACCATGTGGCTTGTAGTCCTTTTACCCAATAGTGATACTCTACGGATTGCAGACTAACGTACTCGGGTTGAATGAACTCAAATGTCAGTGCACTTTCACCCTCATTCACCTGCAGTACCTTGGTTGACAACCTCGCCTCCTGGTTCCGAACCTCTTTGAGAAATAACGGGTTGCTCTCAGGAATCGCAGAGGCAAACTCGCTGGAGAATTTATACAGGTCGTTGTTGGCTGTTATGACCCACAAGCTGTTCTGTTTTTCTGCGGGTGCAAGGAACCGTATATCGGGAAACAATGCCAGCCATTCTGTCTTGAGTTCCCCTTGCTTTCTACGATCCACCGTCCTCCACCGGTGGCCATCGTAGAACCAGAAGGCACCGGATGATGCAAAGTACTTCTTGGGGCCAGGCAAGGAATCATACTTTACAAAAGCATTCTTAAAGCTCAGGTAATGAAAAAACTCACCGTTTTGCGTTATGTATACCTCCTGACCATAGGAAAGTCCGACCGTCTTGTCGATGGACGTATACGGCAATGGGATTTCTTCAGCATCCACAATTAATCCTTCATCGGCGCCGATCCGAATCACGCGGTCTCTTCCGCACACCCATAGGTTTTGAGCTTTGTCCTCAAAGAAATAATCTGCATACATGGACAGAGAATCGGGAAAATCGGCATTGTGCCATCCGTTTACTTCAGTCTTGAAACTCAAGATCTCATTGTCATAGGTACTCACAAGGAGCTGTCCGAGGTTCGTGGAGTAATATATCGCTCGCGAAGGCGTTGGGGTCAAAGGAATGGCTACAAGGTCCTTGACTTCAAAGACCCCGCCGACACCTCCCGCAATCAAGTGGTTTCCAACAATGATCAATTGGTCAACTTTCCCAGCGATCCCCAGTACTTGGGTAAACACGTGTTCTGTTCCGCGAAGCACACGGCGCTCCACTTGAACCTTGGCTCGCTTCTTCTTTGTCGCAACGGGTGTTTTGGGCTGTGTCGGCTTCGTTGGCGCCACGGTTGCTACTTCTGTCTTCTTCTTGCCAAAACCGAGAAATCCCCTGCGGCTTTTCTTCCTTTCGGTGACTACTGGCTCGGCCACATGCTCAGCTTGGTGTGCCTCCTGGATGGTCTTCATTACTTCATACATCTCTGTACCGTAAATGTCCTGCGGCGTGAGGCTGAACAAACCCAGGGATGTTCCCACGTACAATGTTCCATTGAAAGACTGGACACACAGCAGATTACCCGTAAGTCCAGGATAGTGATTATAGGTTCGAAATGGCAAGAAGGGAGCCACACGCGTGAATCCGTATTCATGGGCAATCCAAACGCCGAGGTGACGATCTGTATGAATCGCAAAGACTTCATTGTCCGGCAGCCCGGTGAAGTAGTTTGTTGTCTCGACCGTTTCGAAAGTTTCTACATCGAGGAAGATAACGCCCCCTCGCAACGTGCCTATGGCCACAACACGGTCGTTGATCCATGCCGCATTGGCCATCACGTTGGAACGCAAATAGTCCGCATCCTTGGGTAAAATCTCAACCGGAGCCAGCCCTTCCCGTTTTAGAAAAAACTGATTGTTTTCTGTGGCCATCAGATAGGTCTTCCCGTCCGGTGAGGGTTCACTGAAAACCAGATGCTCTCCCGGAAGGAAGGTTGATGCAATCAGCGAGTTGCCAGAAAGCATTTTCAAGCCTTCATTTTCCGTATCGACAAACAAGTCACTGCCGATGACATACATCCCACTAAAGGGTCCATCCGTTTTGGATGACGTGACCACCATTTTTGATGATCCTCCAGAGACGCTGAAGAGACTCGACTCACTGATAAAATAGATGGCGTCTTTCAGGGTGACAGAGCCAAATACATTCCGCGTGCCTGTCAGCGAGTCTGAGAGCGATTGGTATTCAAGCTGGTTCCTTTCATTGTAGGCTATTTTTCCGAATCCCGAGGAGCCTCCGGCATACATATCACCGCCCTGAAATCCGGTAAGTGTATAGATTGCTCCATTGGCAGGGATCTGGTTCCAGACGCGTCCATCAAACTGCAGTACACCGGACCGATTGGCAAAAAAGAGAATGCCATGATCATCCTGGTGGATGTCATAACTCAGGTAATTGAGTTTGTCGCTACCGGGCTTATAATGGGTAAGAAAATAATGCCCGGATTGCGCCCAGAGAAACAGATTTGCAAAGCCAACGAAGACAAGCGTTAAAGCAATTCTAATCATCTTGGGTCTAAGCCGATCTCAAATATACATTTTCGGCGAACATGGTTTAGCTGATCTTCGCCCAGTTGACGGTGGTCTTTCGCAAAGAGGATAAATGTGCCTTGATGGGCGAATTTTCTGCCTTCCTGAGTTCCGGATCGGTTTGAAGAATGTGACTGGCGGCTTCCCGGGCTTGCTGGAGTATTTTCCCATCCTTGCCAAGATCGGCAATGAGCAGATCGAGCAGCCCACTTTGCTGCGTGCCCATCAGGTCACCCGGCCCTCGCAACTCAAGATCCGTTTCAGCAATCTCGAACCCGTTATTGGTACGCACCATCGTGTTCATCCGCAGTCGTGCCTCCGCGCTCAATTTGTAACTCGTCATCAAGATGCAATACGATTGCTCGGCCCCGCGACCTACCCGTCCACGAAGCTGATGCAATTGTGAAAGTCCAAACCGTTCTGCACTCTCGATGATCATTACTGACGCGTTAGGCACATCCACGCCAACTTCGATTACTGTCGTCGCGACCATGATTTTGGTCTCCCCTTTCAGGAACCGGGCCATTTCAAATTCCTTCGCTTCCGCCTTCATCTGTCCATGCAGAATACTGATGGCAAGATCCGGAAATGCACGTGAGATACTCTCATAACCATCCATTACATGCTTCAAATCCAACTTCTCAGATTCCTCAATCAGGGGATAGACAATATAGACTTGCCGCCCGGCATCAATTTGTTGCCGTAAGAAAGCCTTTACCTGTAACCGATGCGAGTCAAATTGGTGAGTTGTCTTAATGGGCTTCCTGCCTTTCGGCATCTCATCGATGACGGAAATGTCCAGGTCTCCATACAGTGTCATCGCTAGGGTGCGTGGGATGGGCGTTGCCGTCATGACCAGTACATGTGGATAGGTGTCGGCATTCTTTTGCCACAGTTTTGATCGCTGAGCTACACCAAAACGGTGTTGCTCATCAATAATAGCCAGCCCGAGTTGATGGAAGCGTACTTCTTCTTCCAGAAGTGCGTGGGTCCCTATCAAAATCTTCAGTTCACCAGACTGCAACTGGTCATGAAGCTCCCTGCGTGTCGTTTTCTTTGTTGACCCTGTTAACAAGGCGATGGGCAAATTCATCGCATCAGCGTATTTCTTCAGATTCTTATAATGCTGTTGGGCGAGGATCTCTGTGGGCGCCATGAGAGCCGCTTGCGCATCTGCGCCGATGACCAACAGTATGCAGATGAAGGCCACGATCGTTTTACCACTTCCTACATCACCCTGAAGCAGGCGATTCATTTGGTGGCCTGATTTCATGTCGGTGTAAATCTCACGAATGACCTTCTTTTGCGCTTCTGTCAGTGGGAACGGAAGATAATGCTTGTAAAAATCGGTGAGGATTACCGTGTCTTTGAATACCTGACCTTTAAACTTCTCTATACGCACCAGCTTCATCTTCAACAGTCGCAGTTGCAAGTAGAACAGCTCTTCGAACTTCAGTCTATGCTGTGCGACGGCCAATGCCGCAGCATACTCTGGAAAGTGAATACTACGAAGGGCAGTAAACTTTACTGGAAAGTGATAATGTTGAACCAACGCATCAGGCAAGGTTTCGCGAACATGAACTCGTGCGTTCTGGAGTATCATCTGCTGCAGTCTGGATATAAACTTGCTATCGATGTGACGCGCACGCAGCTTTTCGGTAAGAGGATAAACAGGCTGTAATCCCCTTACCAATTCTTTTTCCTGTTCGGGATCAACTTCCGGGTGAGCGATGGAATACGTTTTTCCATAACGGTTTGGCTTTCCGAAAACCACGTAAGGTACTCCAGGCTTAAGTTTTTGAAGGGCCCAATGGATTCCCTGAAACCACACCAACTCAAGAGTTCCTGTGCCATCGGTGAAGTGACCCACCAGCCGCTTCTTGTATTGTGAGCCTATCGTCTCAAAACGCATGATTTTGCCGCGAATCTGAACGTACGGCATTTCTTCGTTGATATCTTTTACCTGATAAAATCGGGTACGGTCTTCATAGCGGAAAGGGTAATGCTGAATAAGATCACCGAATGTAAAAATCTTCAACTCCTTCTGCAGCAGCACGGCGCGCTGGGGCCCAACGCCTTTAAGAAACTCAATGGACGTTTCAAAAAAAGAAGCCAACGTGAAATGGAATTAAGTGCCGTCAGGCAATTTACAGCAAGTTATTCAATAGGCTATTGCTCTGCCTCACTTCACTTTTTCCACTCCAACGTGTTAATCAGCTGCATCGCATCCCTTTTCAGAAACTCAATGGCAGGCTTGAGCGAATCGTTCTGTACACTCACGTTGAAGTAGACAGCTCCACGCAAGAAATTGTTCGTTGAATCGGTGAGTGTAAACTGGAACTGGCTGGGGACTTCACCATCGAGTTCGGCAATGATAGCAGTTTTTCCACGAGGTGTCTTTACAATGGTTTCATCAATTGCGTAGGCCTTGATCTGATGCTTTGAGGTGAGCACATAGGCGTCGTTCAGATACTCCCGCAGCAATTTTTCACTGTTATTTACAGACTTATAGGTGACATGGATCGTGGCCTGCAGAACCGGGTAATATATTTCTACCCAGTGTTTATCCCGGATCCAGGAGGTATCACGCTGAAAACGGGCATGACGGGAGTACTCAAACTGGTATGGCAGCGTGTCGGGGGAAAGCAAGTAGGAATGCTCGGGAAGGACCAGCCGGTTATAGCCCTTCGGCTTGGGCTGATATTGCGTGCTGCACGCAATGGTCAACATCACCAGTCCAAGAATTCCCAAGGACTTCCATGGCCATCGGCTATTCTTCAACGGGCTTGACATCGGCGATGGTTACGCGAATACGATTGATTTTCTTCTCGTCAACCGTCAGAATGGTAAATGTGAAGCGATCGTACGAAATGGTGTCGCCGGCCAGAGGCATCGTCTTGTTTAGCTCCAGGATTAACCCACCGAGCGATTCGTTCTCTCCTTTTACTTCATCAAAGTATTGTGCCTCAATATCCACCGTCTTGCAGAAATCGTGCAGTGAAATTTTCCCCTCAAACACATAGGTTTTCTCATCAATCTTTTGATAAAGTGAAGCAACCTCGTCGAACTCATCGTTGATTTCACCGATGATCTCTTCAATCAAATCCTCCAGCGTAACGAGTCCGCTCGTCCCACCGTACTCATCGGCTACGATAGCGATATGTACCCGCTTATTCTGAAAATCATGGAGCAACGAGTCGAGGCGTTTTGTTTCCGGCACAAAGAATCCCGGACGCAACAAGCGCTGCCATTGGAAGTTGCGGCTCTCGCCAAGGTAAGGCAGAAGGTCTTTGGTGTATAGAATACCCTCGACCTGATCGATGGTGCCGCGAAATACCGGTATTCTGGAAAATCCCGACTTGCTGACAGCTTCCAGAAGTTCCTTGAAATCCAGTTCCACATCCACCGTCGAGATCTCCAGTCTGGACTTCATCACTTGCTTCACTGTAAGTGTACCGAAGTTTACAATTCCTCTTAGGATCTCCCTTTCGTCAACTGAGGTCTCAGGGTTATCTGTCGTCAGCTCAAGGGCCTGATTCAGTTCTTCAACGGTACTATTGTAGCCCCGCTTGGCAATGCGTCGCTCGATAAGGTTACTCATCCCCATCAGGACGTAGGAAATGGGACGAAACAACTTTTCGACAATGAGCCAGGCTCCGGCTGTCAGGCGAGCCATGGTCATATTCCGCTGGGTAGCGTATACCTTGGGTACGATTTCTCCAAAAAAAGTTATCGCAACTGTCGTTACCAGTGTCACAATGCCAACAATCGTTTCGGCCGGCCTGTGCGTTCCTGCCATTTCCCACATCAGAAAGGTGGCAATGGTCACAATTCCTACGTTCACAAAATTATTGGCAATGAGAATGGACGCCAGCAGCAATCGTGGGCGCTTCAATAGTTCGAGAATATGCGCGCTTTTCGGATCATCGGACTCACGGCAACGATCAAGATCATCAGCCTTCAACGAAAAGAAAGCCACTTCCGAAGCAGAAATCATTGCCGACATCAACAGCAATACGCTGATGACCGCAAAGCTGATCATATAGAATGGGCTCAACTCAAACGAAGCTGCTTCAAACAAGAGAATACCGGGAGGCTCGTCCAAGGTGGTTTTGGTTTCTGTTCAATGAATGGTTACCGTATCAAAATGGGAGATCGTCCGCGCCGTCACCCGAAGGCTTCGGCTCCGATGGCTGCGTGCCAGCTGATGGTGGTGCCGAAGTGCGGTGTTCCGAACCAGATCCGCCATCGCGACGTGTACTTAACATAGTCATATTGTCTCCAACGATTTCAGTAGTGTAGCGGGTAACGCCCTCCTTTTCCCAGGACCGTGTCCGCAGTCTTCCTTCGACATAGATCATGTCGCCCTTGTGGAGGTATTTTGCTGCAATCTCCGCCAGCCCGCGCCACAGAACGATGTTGTGCCATTCGGTCAATTCCTTCTTTTCGCCCGTAGTCTTATCCTTATACGATTCAGAAGTGGCGAGTGTAAAATTGGCAACTGAGGCTCCATTTTCGAGATTTCGAACCTCCGGGTCTTTGCCTAATCGGCCCACCAGGATCACTTTGTTTACACCTGACATACGTATTGCGTTTAGCTGATGATTATTGATTCAAATGTCTGCCGGGTACCAAACTATGGAACGGCTGGGGTGCAAATTTACCAAATCCGCCCGATACCTACAGGACACCCCGATCGCTGAGAAATCGGCTTATGAGAACCGGTTTTGGCAGCTTAGCCATTTCTCGTGGAGTTCGCCAGGATGCATTGGAAAAAAGCTTACCCGCCGGCGACGCTTTTCCTGTCTGCCATGGGACCTCCACAAAGCGGGCGTGAATAACCTGATGTGAAAGGACGTGTCGATAGGAAGGTGAAATAATGACCTTCTCCTTATTCCGGATCGACACTTCTCCGCTGTTCTTCAGAATAGTCAATAGTTGTCGAAGCTTCATACCGGTTTTGCCCTCGAGAAGTGGAAAATCAAATAAGCCAGTCCAGATGTCGCGATGAATCCTCTCATTCATCAGCCATTGGTTTCCTCTCCTTACAACAAAGTAATAGAAGTAGCGGTGTACCGGTTTTTCCTGCTTGCGTTTCACGGGGAGAACCTGCTGCAAGTCATTGATGAAGGCCACACATTGCTTTTGAAGAGGGCATTGATCGCACTTTGGATTTCTCGGTGTGCAGTGCAAGGCGCCGAATTCCATCATGGCCTGGTTAAACAATCCTGGATGTTCTTTTGGCACCATCCGATTGGCCAATGCGGCAAATTTCTTCCTGCCTGCCGTTGATAGTATGTCATCATCAATACCAAAGAGTCGCGCCAGCACTCGGAAAACATTGCCGTCTACAACAGCAACAGGCTCACCAAACGCGAACGACGCAATCGCTGCCGCCGTGTAGTCACCGATACCTGGAAGCTTCTTCAATTCCACAAATGTTGCAGGGAATTTGGCTCCGTAGTGGCTCACAATCTCCGTCGCACACTTGCGAAGATTGCGAGCCCGGGAGTAGTACCCCAGACCCTGCCAAATTCTAAGAATCTCGCGCTCCGGGGCAGCAGCCAGAGCAGTGACGGAGGGAAATCGACGAATAAAATCCTGGTAATAGGGAAGCCCCTGAGCTACCCTGGTTTGCTGCAGAATAATTTCGGAAAGCCATATTTTATAGGGATCCCGCGTCTTTCTCCATGGAAGTACCCGGTGGTGCTCCTGATACCATTCGACGATTTTAGTGGTTAATAGCCTCTCCTTCATTTCATTGATAATCAGAATTTTTCAATATTGTTTTTAATTCTGACGGGGCAAATTAATTTTGTCGTCCCTAATCCAAGTCCTAACACCCAAGAACCGTGACGAAAGCAGACGTAATCAATCAAATCGCAGACAAGACAGGAATCGACAAAGCGGATGTGACAGCATCCGTGGAGGCCTTCTTTTCCATTGTTAAGAACTCCATGTCCAGTGGCCATAATATCTATGTGCGTGGCTTTGGAAGTTTCGTAAATAAGAAGCGCAAGAAAAAAATTGCACGGAACATCTCCCGGAATACAGCGATTGTCATTGATGAGCATTTTATCCCCAGCTTCAAGCCGGCCAAGGTGTTTATCAACAAAATAAAGAACAGCGACAAGGTAAAGCAGCTCGCTGAGAAGTAGTCCTTACAGGCAATCCTCCGAATTACGTACGGAGCGTGACCGCTGTACACACCATGAATCACTAACCATCCGATGAGAAAGACTCGGGCCATCTTGCTAGTCGTTGCTGTCGGCATGATTGCCATTCTCTATTTTCTGCCCAAGGCTGTAGTCGAAAACGACAGCCAACTTCAGACCGACGCTCCGAATACCGATTCTGTCGGGGTCACAGGAAGCCCCCACCGGCCTGCACCCAAAGCCATTCGCACCAGCATTAACCGGTTGAGAGCCCGATACTTAACCGGAGGGTCAGAAGAAAAAAATGCTATCTTTGCCGACTCTTTAGTAGTGCTCTACCAGCAAGCCGGACTCTTTGACAGTGCGGCGTGGTATGCCGAACGAGCAGCGACGTTCTTTAAAACTGATGAAAGCCTGTTGAAGGCGGCCAACGCTTCTTACGAGGCCTACACCTTCGCGGTCGAGCGCGAAAAGCAAGGGTTGCTGGCCGAAAAGACCCGTGAATTGTTTGGCCGCGTGCTGGAAAAGCAACCCGGCAACCTGGAGGCCAAGACAAAGACGGCGATGACTTACCTGAGTTCCGAATCCCCAATGACTGGAATCAAGATGCTCCGTGAGGTGGTGGAAGCCGATCCCAGGAATGAGCTGGCCCTGTTCAATATGGGTATGCTCGCAGTTCAATCCGGTCAATATGGTAAAGCCGTCGACTGGTTTGAGAAGCTTCTGGCTGTTAATGCCGATCATCTCCAGGGCAATATGCTACTTGGGGTAGCTTACATGAACCAAGGCGACAAAACAAAGGCCCGCCAACAGTTTGAAAAAGTAAAAAAGATGGATTCGGATCCTGCGGTGCAATCCGCTGTGGATTCCTATCTGCAGGAACTAAAATAGTTTTTTAACCAGCTCATCATCGGCAAAAAACCGAGGTGACCAAAACATGATTGATTATGCCAAGCGGTAAGAAAAGAAAGAAACACAAGATGGCAACGCACAAGCGCAAAAAGCGCCTGAGGAAGAACCGTCACAAGAAGAAGTAAGCCATCATCCTGATACACCGTGAGTAACGAACTAATTATCAGCGCTACTCCGGAAGGATGCCGCATCGCCCTCCTGCGCGACAAATCACTGGTTGAATTTCATGAAGACAACGGTGCTACCAACTTCTCTGTAGGTGACATTTACCTGGGCAACGTCAAGAAAGTTGTTCAGGGCTTGAATGCCGCCTTCATTGATATCGGGTACGAAAAGGATGCTTTCCTTCACTACCTGGACCTTGGGCCCCAGTTTGGTTCCTTAATGAAGTTCACCAAAATGGTTCGCGCCAAGAAGATCACCGGTGGCCGACTCGAGAAATTCCAAGTCGATCGTGATATCGACAAGCACGGAAAAATCGGTCAGCAACTCTCCAAAGGCCTGGTACTACCCGTCCAGGTTGTAAAGGAGCCGATCTCAACCAAGGGCCCCAGGCTTTCTTCGGAGCTATCCATCGCAGGACGATACCTGGTGATGGTACCGTTTGCCAATGCCGTTAACGTTTCCAAGCGCATCAGCAGCAACGAGGAACGCAAGCGGCTCCAGCGGCTTATCCAGTCTATCAAACCCGAGGGCTTCGGCGTTATCGTTCGTACGGTGGCTGAAGGCAAGGATGTGGCTGAACTGGACAAAGACCTTCGCAACCTTGTCAAGACGTGGGAAGACGGCATCGCCCGGCTAGCGACCGCCAATCCACGCGACAAGATTATTGGCGAACTCAGCAAGACATCTTCTATCCTTCGCGATCTCCTCAACGAATCGTTCGACAACATCCATGTTGATGACAAGAAGATTTTTGAGGAGGCCAAGGCATACATCCACACCATTGCCCCTGACAAAGAGAAGATTGTCAAGCTCTATACTGGTAAAGCGAAAATCTTCGAGCACTACGGAATTGAGAAGCAAATCAAGTCGGCGTTCGGACAGACCGTCAGCCTGAAGGGCGGTGGCTATCTAATCATCGAGCACACAGAAGCCCTCCATGTCGTTGATGTGAACAGTGGGAACAAATCAAATCGAGAAGAAAATCAGGAGACCACTGCCCTTTCGGTAAACATTGAGGCAGCCAAGGAGGTAGCCCGCCAGCTTCGGCTCCGCGATATGGGCGGAATCATCGTTGTGGACTTCATCGACATGCGCAACCAGGAAAACAAGCGCGTCATCATGAAGACCATGATGGATGAAATGGAACAGGACCGCGCCAAGCACACGGTACTGCCTTTATCCAAGTTCGGCCTTATGCAAATCACCCGCGAGCGGGTTCGGCCGGAAATGAACATTGCTACCCGTGAAGTATGCCCTACGTGCAACGGTAGCGGAAAGATCGAAGCCTCCATCCTGGTTACAGACCAGATCGAAGAGCACGTTCATCATCTCTTTGAAAAGCAAAACGAAAAGAGTCTTGTTCTCGCACTTCATCCCTTCTTGCATGCCTATTATACCAAGGGAATGATCTCCAAAAGGCTCAAGTGGTATTTTAAGTACCGCAGACCGATAACGCTGGTCAAGGATTCATCCTTGGGTATTACTGAATTTCATTTCCTGAACAAGGACGGCGAGGAGATCGAGTTGGGAGGTCAAGCCAAAACAGCCGCCATTGCGGCCCCTATACCTGTAGAGGCTTAGGACAATAGTCGAATCATCAGAAAGCAAACAGGCTGACGGTGTATCCCCATAACCGGGGATATATCTGTCATCCTGTCATAATTCAGGTCTGGACTAAAATTTGTCGGTCCAGGTCCGACTTAAACCGTATTCGCTATGACCGAAACCATGGAAAAGGGAACAATCTCCATCAATACGGAGAACATATTTCCAATCATTAAGAAATTCCTCTACTCAGACCACGAGATTTTTCTTCGCGAACTGGTCAGCAATGCTGTGGACGCCACGCAAAAATTGAAGAAGTTGACTTCGATGGGTGAGTTCACTGGAGAACTGGGCGAGCTTCGCATCGAGGTGAGCTTCGATCCGAAAGAGAAAACCATCACTGTCAGCGACCGGGGAATCGGCATGACGGGAGACGAAATCAAGAAGTATATTAACCAGATCGCATTCTCCGGTGCAGCGGAGTTTGTCGAAAAATTCAAGGACAAGGCTGACGCCAAAGACATCATCGGCAAATTTGGACTGGGGTTCTATTCCGCCTTCATGGTGTCCGATCACGTGGAAATACTCTCCCGCTCGTTCACTTCGGAAGATGCTGCACGTTGGACGTGCGACGGATCTACTGAGTTTACGCTAACAGCGGCAAAAAAGGAGAGCCGCGGGACTGATGTCATCCTCCACATCAACAAAGACTCTGAAGAGTTTCTCGATGAATTCCGCATCAAGGGGATTCTCGATAAGTATTGTAAGTTTCTGCCTGTCGAAATCAAATTCGGAACAACCGAAGAGCGCGTTGAGGACGGCGTTGATAAGGACAACAAGCCGAAATATAAATCAGTAACCAAAGACCGGATCATCAATAATCCCTCACCGCTTTGGGCAAAATCGCCCAACGATCTAAAGGATGAAGATTACCTGGCATTTTACAAAGAGCTCTACCCCTTTGCCGAACCTCCCCTCTTCTGGATTCACCTGAATGTCGACTATCCCTTCACCCTCACCGGTGTTCTCTATTTCCCCAAGGTGAAGAATGACTTTGAATTGAACCGAAACAAGATCCAGCTTTATAGCCGCCAGGTATTCATTACCGATGAAGTAAAGGATGTTGTTCCCGACTTTCTCATGCTCCTTCATGGCGTTCTCGATTCGCCGGATATCCCGCTCAACGTGTCGCGCAGCTATTTGCAGAGCGATTCAAATGTCAAGAAGATCAGTCAGCACATCACCAAAAAGGTAGCTGACAAGCTTCAGGATATGTTCAAGAAGGATCGTGCCGATTTTGAGAAGAAGTGGGATGACATCAACATTTTTGTAAAGTACGGTATGATCAGCGACGAAAAATTCTATGATCGCGCCAAGGAATTTGCATTGCTGAAGAATACCCAAAACAAGTTCTATACATTCGAGGAGTACCGCAACTATATCAAGGATCTGCAGACCGACAACGATAAAAACATCATTCATCTCTACACAAGCGATTCCGGCAAACAGCACAGTTTCGTGGAGACAGCTAACCGCAAGGCTTATGATGTGCTCGTTCTGGACGGAGTGCTCGACAGCCACTTCATCAACACGTTGGAGCAGAAACTGGAAAAATCACAATTCCGAAGGGTCGATAGTGATACTATTGATAAGCTCATTGTCAAGGATGAGAAAATCGACAGCGTGCTTAGCCAAGCCGACCAGGATGCATTGAAGGCTGTATTTGACAAGGCGATCAACAATCCGTCGATGACCGTGAGCATCGACTCTCACGCACCCGATCATTTTCCAGTGACCGTGACCATGAGCGAGTGGGCACGGCGCATGAAGGATATGGCCCGCACTGGCGGGGGCGGTGGGATGTACAGTTTCATGGGCTCCATGCCTGACCAATACGCGGTGTCGATCAACAGCAACCATGCGATGGCACAGAAAATCATCGCTGCTGACACCGATGAGCGCAAGACCGAGCTTGCGAAACAAGCCTTCGACCTCGCGCTATTGTCGCAGGGCCTTCTTACCGGCGCAGACCTCACGAATTTCATCAAGCGCAGCGTCGATCTTGCTTCTCACTAGACCGTGTGGCCATCCTAAAATAAACTTTCCCTATTTTCGTTCTGTAAAGACGATGATGGGGAAAGTTCTTTTTTTTACGGCGTGCCTGATTTCCTTTTTATCCATGGGGCAGGAGAAAAAGGAACGGGAAGCCTTTGGTGTAGAGGGCCAATTTACCTTTGAGACCGACAAACCATTCAAACTTCTTGAACTCGATGAGACCACCTCGGAGCCCATCGTGGCCAAGAAGAAGAAGCCGAAACGGAACACATTTTACGGAGTACGAACCCGTAAAGCCTATACCCGCAAAGGCACCGGTGACCGCATTACGCTGGAGCTATTTTACGTCCTGAAGAAGCCTGAAAAGCCCACCGCCTTCGTCAGAGACATTTACTGGTATGATTACACCCGCCGCGAAGTTCGAAAGACCGCCAACTTCGACATAAAGAAAGGCGTGTTGCTGCATGGTCCCTACAAGAAGATGCAGAATAATGTTGTATTGGAAGAAGGTATTTTTTACAAAGGTACCAAGCACGGGCGTTGGATGCAGTTTGACCGGAACGACATCGTCAATGACAAAGAAAAATATTATAAAGGCTGGCCGAAAGAATCTCTTGTGACCTACTACGATCCGGTGGAAAGAAAGAAAGTAAAAGAGATGGTGCCTGTTGAAATCGATGAGCGCGAAGGATTCTACTTTTTTTTCCATGAGAATGGCACCATCGCTGTCACTGGAGAATACAAGTGGAACAAGAAAGTGGGCGACTGGATCGAGAACTATGCCAATGGGAAACGCAAGCGCATCATCGCCTATCCAACCGATCCCTTTGACGACACCTTTCGCCCCTTTATTCGCAAAGAGTGGGATGAAAAAGGCCGGGAGATTTTCACTTCCAATAAGGGCAGTTAGTAGAACGCATCCTCGATGTGATGAATGACGGGTTCACCGTCAACCAGATTTACAGCCACAATATCATACCGAACATTGCCAGACCAATCGGTGATGTACATGTAGTAGTCGGCGCCTTCGAATATCTTCTCCTTCTTTTTGAAGTCCACAAACTCTTCTGGGTATCCATAGGCATCCGATGTGCGCGTTTTTACTTCAACAAAGACGAGCCAGTTGTCGCGGCGGACAATCAGATCAATTTCCGATCGCTTGTGACGATAGTTTCGTTCAAGAATGGTGAACCCTTTTTGCACCAGGTGATCGGCAGCCACCTGCTCTCCCTCCTCACCCCTTTTGATTTTATCGGTCATAGCCTACCTTTGAATGCAAATTCGCGCAGAAACACCGCAGATGAAAAAACTCATTGAAGGATTTACCAGACAATTAGGTGAAGCGCTGCGCATTGGCCAGGCTGCCGATCTCGCCCGTCAAGGCAGTGATATTCGCAACATCGTGATTACCGGCATGGGCGGAAGCGGAATAGGGGCCAATTTGGTTGAATCCCTCACCTTTGGCAGAATTCCGATCCCGATTACCGTATGCAAGGGATACAACATTCCCCAGTTTGTTAGCCCACACACCCTGTTTATCGCCTGCTCGTATAGCGGAAACACGGAAGAAACGCTATCGGCGATTCAAAAGGCCATGTTGAAGCGTTCCCATCTCATTTGTATCACATCGGGTGGAAAAATGCTGGAGCTGGCCAAAGAATACAACTTTCTCTATATCAAGCTCCCTGATGGATATCCCAGCCCACGGGCGATGATCGGATTTCTTGTAGTATCTCTGCTGTACGCGCTCTACCATACGAATCTTATTGGCGCAGCCTTTATCAAGGAGACCGAAAACGCTATCGAATACCTCGACCGCGGTGAGAAGTCCATCCAGTCTGAAGCGGAAATCATCGCCAAGAAACTCAAAGGCAAATTGCCGTTCATCTATTGTGACGGACGACTACAGGCTATGGCAACGCGTTTCCAGCAGCAACTGAATGAAAACGCCAAGCAGCTTGCCCATGTGAATACATTCCCCGAAATGAATCACAATGAAATCGTGGGATGGCAGTATCCTGAGAACATCGTGCAGCAGGTACAAGTCATTTATCTCTATTCCGATCACGATCACGATCGCGTAGAAAAAAGAATGGAGATCTGCCGCGATATCTTCGAGAAAAAATCCAACCCAATCATTGATATCGTTGCACAGGGCGCATCGCTACTCGAACAGTACTACTATCTCATTCACCTCACGGACTGGATCTCCTATTACCTGGCCAAGGAAAATAACGTTGATCCCGATCCCGTAACCTCGATCGATTTTCTCAAAGGCGAATTGGCAAAGCTGAAGTGAACCGAACGAAAAATGTTGATACCCATATTATTGATCTTGGCTTGATTGAATATGCCAAGGCCTGGGACTATCAAACATCGGTTTTCAATTCCATCCTTGAAATAAAAAAGGCGAATCGCGGTCTTCCGGAAAGTGAACAGCAGATCACACCGAACTACCTCCTGTTCTGCGAGCATCCCCCAGTCTACACCTTGGGGAAAAGTGGCCATGAGGAAAATCTACTGGCCTCACCAGATGAACTTGCCAATCTTGGAGCCACCTACGTCCATACCAATCGTGGCGGCGACATAACCTTTCACGGTCCTGGGCAATTGGTGGTGTATCCAGTGATCGATCTCGAGAACTTTTTCACGGATATTCACCGCTATATGCGAAACCTCGAGGAAGCCGTCATCCTCACACTTGCGGAATTCTCCCTTCATGGAGATAGAATTGCGGGCCTTACCGGGGTTTGGATACTGCATGAAAACCCCGCACCGCCTGCTAAAATCTGCGCCATGGGTGTCAAGACGAGTCGCTGGGTAACCATGCACGGCCTCGCTCTTAACATTCATGTTGACTTGAAATTTTTCGACCGCATTGTGCCCTGCGGAATAACGGACAAGGCCGTAACCTCTCTGGGACAAGAAACAGGGAAGCAATACATCCTACCGGAGGTCAGCGAGCAGCTTAAAGTCAACCTGGCCCGGGTGTTTTCCATGAACCTGATCGACTGAACAACCATGATCAAAGACATACCATTGCCTACGGTTCAAAACGTCACCGTGGCTGTAGTCCGTGAGAAAGACAACCTGCTACAAGATGCGTGGAAGGTGTACCTGATAAACAACAACGATGTGCCTATTGAAAACACCCTGGTGGCGAGCACCGGTTACGGCGAGAGAGATGGTGCTGATCAAAAGACTTCAACACTCCGACACTTTCTTCAAACCGTTGAGGCCAATAGTACCGCATTGGTGGAGCCCATCGATGCCTCTGTATTTCATTTGAACAATGAATACTGGGTAAGCTACTATATTGGCCGCGAGTTATTCGACAAACGTTTTGTTTTTCTCCCTGACAGCATCTGTGAAGCAAACCTGACATTCATCCGGGAATTGGATAAAGAAGGCATCTTGCACTCTTAGGTTTTACCTGCGGCAACATTCCGCTACATTCGTCTCATGATTCTCAAGGCATGAAAGGAAAGCTCTACCTGATACCTACCGTGCTGGCAGAGGGTACACTGGCGACGGTGTTACCTCCCGTCATCCCCGCAACAATTCAACAGCTCAATCATTTCGTCTGCGAGAACATCCGAACGGCACGGAGATTTGTTGGAGGCCTTCGTGTCCATCCTTCTGTAGAAGCACTAAACTTCGAACTTCTGGACAAAGACACCCGGGAGGAGCAGCTGCCCAAAATATTGGAGCCCCTGGAGCGAGGTATCAATATGGGGCTCCTCAGCGAATCCGGTTGCCCTGCCGTTGCAGACCCTGGCGCCCTAGCAGTCGGGTTTGCCCATCGCCACGGCATCATCGTTGTTCCTCTTGTGGGACCGTCATCCCTGATGCTTGCTCTCATGGCATCCGGTCTGAGCGGACAACGGTTTGCCTTCCATGGATATTTGCCGGTGGAGTCGAAGGACGCTGCTTCGGCTATTCGAGCCCTCGAACGTGAATCCGAAGAAAAAGACCAGACCCAAATCTTCATTGAAACACCATACAGGAACAACAGACTTCTTGGACACTTCTTACGTACGCTTCACCCTACTACCCGGTTGTGTGTTGCCGCAAACCTAACGGCTCCGGACGAGAGTATCCGCTGCATGCCCGTCAACGAATGGAAAAAACAGACGCTCGAGCTGGATAAAGTCCCGGTAACCTTCCTGTTTCTGGCTACCCCGAAACATGCGGTAAATACTTAAACCTCATTATCTTTGCGGCCTTAATCCCAATTTGAAACCTCATGGCCTATTTATTTACGTCTGAATCCGTATCCGAAGGTCACCCGGATAAAGTAGCTGACCAGATTTCGGATGCCCTTATTGACTATTTCCTGGCATACGACCCCAATTCAAAGGTAGCCTGTGAAACCCTTGTTACGACCGGACAAGTAGTACTGGCCGGCGAAGTAAAATCCGAAGCATATCTGGACGTTCAGGACATTGCGCGTGAGGTAATCCGCAAAATTGGATACACCAAGAGCGAGTACATGTTCGAGGCCAACAGTTGTGGAATCTTTTCCGCCATCCACGAACAATCTTCTGATATCAATCAGGGCGTTGAGCGTAAAAAGAAAGAAGAACAGGGGGCTGGTGATCAAGGTATGATGTTCGGTTACGCAACACGCGAAACCGACAACTATATGCCGCTTGCACTTGACCTCGCCCATTCCTTGTTGCGCGAGTTGTCGGCAATTCGTCGTGAGGGTAAGGTGATGAACTACCTACGTCCGGACGCCAAATCGCAAGTAACCATAGAATACGATGACGATGGCAAGCCCAACCGGATTGACACCATAGTTATCTCTACACAGCATGATGACTTCGCCAAGGATGCCGTAATGTTGAAGAAGATCCGTGAAGATGTGGTGAATGTCCTTGTCCCCAGAGTTAAGAAAACACTTCCCAAGCGACTGCAAAGTCTGTTTGGCAATGACATCACGTACCACGTTAACCCGACCGGCAAGTTTGTGATTGGCGGACCTCATGGCGACACAGGCTTAACAGGCAGAAAGATTATCGTTGATACATACGGCGGTAAGGGCGCCCATGGCGGTGGCGCTTTCTCCGGTAAGGATCCTTCCAAAGTTGACCGTTCAGCGGCTTACGCAACCCGCCACATCGCCAAGAACATGGTGGCTGCCGGTGTGTGTGATGAGGTGCTTGTTCAAGTAGCTTATGCCATCGGTGTTGCCAAACCTGTTGGCCTTTTCGTGAACACCTACGGTACATCCAAGGTAAAAATGACCGATGGCGAGATTGCCAAGCGCATTGAGAGCATCTTCGATATGCGTCCCTATTTCATTGAGGAACGCTTCAAGCTACGGACACCCATCTATTCTGAAACTGCAGCCTACGGTCATATGGGCCGTGAGCCCAAAGTGGTTGAAAAGGTTTTCAACAAAGGGATGAAAACAGAGAAGAAAGTAAAAGTGGAGTTGTTCCCCTGGGAAAAGCTCGATTATGTGGATGCCGTTAAAAAGGCGTTCAAACTGAAGTAAATGAAAAGGGCCCGATTCAGGGCCCTTTTCTTTTTTAGACACGCTTGCTCTTCACCCGGGTTTTGACCCGGTCCAGCTGGCTTCTGAGGGCCTCTGTTGCCGAATCTACCGCCGCCTCAAATGAGCGGGCATGTTCTTTGGCGAACAATTTCTTGCCCGGAACGGAAATGCTGATTTCAACCGTCTTATTGTTGATTCCCTCATTGTTCAGTCGGAGAAATACTTCTCCACCCACCAATCGGTCATAAAACGTATGGAGTTTGTCGAGTCGTTGCTGAATGAAATCGATGAGTTTTCGATCGGCGTCGAAGTGAATGGAATGAACGCGTAATCTCATGGTCGTACGTTTTTAGTGAAACAATTGAATTTATGCTTTCGGATGAGCCTGGTCAAATACCTTCTTCAGTTTCTCCATTGAATTGTGTGTGTACACCTGTGTGGCCGCCAGGCTGCTGTGACCGAGCAGGTCTTTCACGGCATTGATTTCAGCGCCTTTGTTCAGCAGGTGTGTCGCATAGGTGTGTCGCAAAACGTGAGGGCTCTTCTTTTCAACAGAAGATGATCCCAAATGCTTCGTCACGATCCGGTACACCATCATGGGATAACACTTACCTCCTGTGTTATTAACGATAAGGCAACCATGATCGTTTACGTCCACCTCCTTATTTCGCACCTTCAGGTATCCTTGGATTACAGCGACAAGTGGTTGCGAGAATGGAATTACACGTTCCTTGTTCCGCTTTCCGATAACCCGGATGGTTTGCTCACGCAAATTCACCTGGCTTTCTTTCAGGTTAATCAGTTCAGAAAGGCGCATACCCGTACCGTATAGCAACTCCAGAACCACACGGTCGCGCCAGCCTTCGTGGTTGTCTTCAAACCCTGGTCCATCCAGCAGCGTCGCCATATCGGGTTCCTTGACAAAATGAGGGAGCTTCTTTTTGGTCTTGAGGATCTTGATCTTGGTCATAGGGTCCTTATGGACCAATTCCTGGCGCAGCAAGAACTTATAATAGCTGCGCAGACTGGCAATCTTTCGGTTAATCGATAGTGGATCCAATTCCTTTTCCACCAGGGATACAATCCACGAGCGAACCATGGTGTATGTGGCTGAGGGAGTATCCTCCTCGTAGTTCTCCTTCAGATAGGCTTCAAATTGTGTGAGGTCATTCTGATACGAGAGCGTTGTGTGAGGACTGAACCGCTTCTCAAAGCGCAAAAAATTAAGGAAGCTATCGATCATGCATCTTCACGTTCCTGGCGTCCAAGAAAAGTAACAAAAAAAATCCCCCCGGGAAAAGAACCCGGGGGGATATATTCCAAATACCGTCTTTAACGGCTTAGTAATTCTCGGATACGAATTGCTTCTGGCGATAAACGGCCCGGAGAACCTGTCCTCGACGCCTTACAGAAGGTTTTTCAAATGCTGTGCGTGACCGGAGCTCGCGCAAAATGCCGGTTTTCTCAAATTTCTTCTTGAAACGCTTCAGTGCCTTGTCGATAGACTCGTTCTCCTTGATGTTGATGATCAGCATGCCTTAAATAGTTGTTAGGGGCGCAAATATAGGCGATTGGACCCTTAGTATGCAAGACTACTTCAAAATTGACCTTGAAATGACCAATTTCTGTATTTCCGAGGTTCCCTCCCCGATCGTGCACAGTTTGGCATCCCGATAGAACTTTTCAGCTGGAAAGTCCTTGGTATAGCCATATCCGCCAAATATCTGGACACCCTCGTCAGCAACCTGAACGGCAACTTCTGATGCATAGAGCTTGGCCATGGCGGATTCCTTGTTCACCGATTTACCCATGTCCTTGAGTTCAGCCGCCCTGAATGTCAGTAAACGGGCAGCCTCAATCTTAGTGGCCATTTCCGCCAACTTGAAAGAAATGCCTTGAAAGCTGGAAATAGGCTTGTTGAACTGATGGCGCTCTTTAGAATACTGAAGGGCCGCATCAAAAGCCCCTTGGGCAATCCCAACGCTAAGTGCGGCAATGGAAATTCTGCCTCCGTCAAGGACTTTCAGTGACTGGATGAACCCATCTCCTTCGTTGCCCAGGCGTTGACTCTCGTGAATGCGGCAGTCCGAAAAGATTAACTCTGCCGTTTCCGAGGCGCGCATGCCCAACTTGTTTTCCTTCTTACCGGATGTAAACCCGGGCGTACCCTTCTCGATGATGAAGGAAGTCATGCCATGCGAATCGCCTACCTCGCCCGTGCGCACAATTACAACAGCAACGTCTCCACTGCGTCCGTGCGTAATAAAATTCTTGGCACCGTTGATCACATAATACTCACCCACTTTCTTAGCCACGGTTCGCATGTTTCCTGCATCCGATCCTGTATTTGGCTCTGTGAGCCCCCAGGCGCCAATCCACTCGCCACCGGCAAGTTTGGGCAAGTACTTCTGCTTCTGTTCTTCATTCCCGAACTGAAGAATGTGGTTTGTACAAAGGGAATTGTGTGCGGCAACAGACAAACCGATGGAACCGTCGATGGCGGATATCTCTGAAATCACGGTAACATATTCGCGGTAGGTTAGGCCGGCACCTCCGTACTCATGCGGAACAAGAACGCCCATCAATCCGAGCTTTCCCATTTCGTGAAACAAGGCCACGGGGAACTCCTGAGACTCATCCCACTTCATGATATTGGGTCGAATATGCTTCTCGCCAAAGTCTTTTACCATTTCAGCCATCATCTGTTGACCCTCAGAAAGGTCAAAACCCAGTGCCACAGGAGCCTCTTTAATCATTATTTCTTCGTTTTCGTTGTTACGGGACTTCAAAAGTACGAGAACAATAACCATTAACCAAACGATCGTTAGGTTGGTTATTTCCCCTGTTTTGCGTGGTTCTTGGGCCTAATGCACTACTTTTGACCTTCCTTATCGTTTCAGATGAAAATAGCAGTAGTAGGAACAGGGTACGTCGGACTGGTTACGGGGACCTGTTTCGCCGAGACCGGCAACACCGTAACGTGTGTGGATATTGATGAACAGAAGGTTGCCCGACTGAAAGCGGGGAAAGTCACCATTTACGAACCCGGTCTGGACGTGCTCTTTGAGCGAAATATTAAGCAGGATCGTCTAACGTTCACAACGTCACTCAAGGAGGGCATCCAGGATGCTCAGGTAATCTTCCTTGCCCTTCCGACACCACCGGGTGCTGATGGCTCTGCCGATTTAAAATATGTGTTGGGGGTAGCCCATGACCTCGGGGGGCTGCTTCACCAGTACACGGTGGTCGTGGACAAGAGCACAGTGCCCGTAGGAACAGCCGAACGCGTGGCGGCGGAAATCAAACGCAACGCCAAAGTAGATTTTGATGTAATCTCTAATCCGGAATTTCTACGCGAAGGGGTCGCCGTTGAGGACTTCATGAAACCCGATCGTGTGGTTATTGGAGCCTCTTCCGCTCGTGCACGTAAGATCATGGACACCCTATACGCGCCGTTTGTGCGGCAAGGCAATCCCATTATTTTTATGGACGAACGGTCTGCCGAACTTACCAAGTACGCCGCCAACGCCTTCCTCGCAACGAAGATTACATTCATGAATGAAATCGCTAACCTCTGCGAGAAAGTAGGCGCTGACGTTGATGCGGTTCGCCGTGGCCTGGGCACCGATAACCGGATTGGAAAACGATTCCTGTTTCCTGGTATCGGCTACGGCGGGAGTTGTTTTCCCAAAGATGTTCAGGCGCTTGCCATGACATCGGTTGACAATGACTATGATTTTAAAATTCTGAAATCGGTGATGGAGGTAAACGATGAGCAAAAGACAAAACTCATCCCGCGTATCAAGCAGCACTTTGGTAGTCTAAAAGGAATCACGATCGCCATTTGGGGACTTTCCTTCAAACCCCAGACGGATGATATCCGAGAAGCACCATCATTGTATAACATTGAAGCGTTGCTGGAAGCAGGCGCCATCGTCAAAGCCCATGATCCTGAGGCTATGGAAAATGTGAAAAAAGTCATTGGTGACCGTATCACCTACCACAACACGCCGTACGAAGCAGCGCAGGGAGCGGACGCTATCCTTATTGCCACCGAGTGGCCAGAATTTCGCGCTCCTGATTTCAGTAGACTCGTGTCCCTTATGAAATCGAAAGTCATCTTTGATGGCCGTAATCTGTACGATCTGCAGGAGATGGCTGACATTGGCTTCACGTATATAAGCATCGGAAGAAAACCCATTCATGGCTAAACCCAGAATATTGATTACCGGCGCTGCCGGCTTTTTAGGATCTCATCTCTGTGACCGATTCATCCGGGAAGGTTTTCATGTCATTGCCATGGACAACCTCATCACGGGCGAGATGAAGAACATCCAGCATCTTTTCCCATTGCCCGACTTTGAGTTTCACCACCATGATGTCTCAAAATTTGTGCACGTCGCCGGGGACCTTCAGTACATACTGCACTTTGCTTCTCCGGCCAGTCCAATCGACTATTTGAAAATTCCCATTCAGACGCTGAAGGTGGGTTCGCTGGGAACACACAATCTTCTGGGACTTGCCCGCGTGAAGGGTTCCAGGATTCTTGTGGCTTCCACGTCTGAGGTCTATGGTGATCCAACGGTGCATCCCCAAACAGAAGAGTACTACGGAAATGTTAATCCCGTTGGCCCTAGGGGTGTTTACGATGAGGCCAAGCGTTTTCAGGAAGCCATCACCATGGCCTATCATACCTATCACAAAGTGGATACGCGCATCATCCGTATCTTCAATACCTATGGACCACGCATGCGCCTTAATGACGGCCGTGTTCTTCCAGCCTTTATTGGTCAAGCTTTGCGGGGAGAGGATCTTACTGTATTTGGCGACGGCATGCAGACCCGGTCATTCTGTTACGTCGATGATCTTATTGAAGGCATCTATCGCCTTCTGATGGCGGATTACGCGATGCCAGTCAACATTGGCAATCCTGATGAAATTACCATTCTGGATTTTGCCAAAGAAATTATTCAATTGACCGGGACGACGCAAAAAATCATTTACAAACCGCTGCCTAAGGATGATCCCATGCAGCGTCAGCCCGACATCACGAAGGCTAGAGCTATTCTCGGATGGGAACCCAAAATATCGAGAAGCGAAGGTCTCCGCATTACATACGATTATTTCAAGACGTTGTCGCAGGATGAATTGTACCAACGCGATCACAAAAATTTTGATACCTATTCCCGATGAAGCGTAAGGTGTTGATTACGGGAGGAGCCGGGTTTATCGGGTCACATGTTGTGCGGCGCTTTGTAAAGCGTTATCCGGACTACCAGATTTTCAATGTCGACAAGCTCACATATGCCGGCAACCTCGAAAATCTCAGGGACATTGAGCAATCCCCCAATTACACATTCGTACGTGGCGATATACTGGATACTGCTTTCCTGAATGAATTGCTTGGGCGCGAGGCGTTTGACGGCATTGTTCACCTGGCTGCAGAATCGCATGTCGACCGCTCCCTTGAAACGCCAACGGATTTTGCACTCACCAATGTAGTGGGTACGCTCAACATGCTACACGCCGCACGTACCTCGTGGAAGAATTCCGCGGAGAACAAGCGATTCTACCATATTTCGACAGATGAAGTGTACGGATCTTTAGGTGCTACGGGGCTCTTTACGGAGCAATCGCCGATTGATCCCCGCTCGCCATATTCTGCTTCAAAAGCCAGCAGCGATCATTTTGTGAGTGCGTACTACCACAGCTTCGGATTCCCGAGCATCATCAGCCGTTGCTCAAACAATTACGGTCCCAATCACTTTCCCGAGAAGCTTATACCCCTGATGATCCACAACATCATCAACAGGAAACCGCTCCCCGTGTACGGTAAGGGTGAGAATGTCCGCGATTGGCTCTATGTCGAAGATCATGCTGCAGCAATCGACGCCATTTTCCACGGCGGAAAAATTGGTGAGACTTACAATATTGGCGGAAACAATGAATGGAAGAACCTTGACCTGGTTCACTTGCTCTGCCGCACCATGGACAAGAAAATGAATCAGCCGAAAGGCACCGCGGCAAAACTCATCACGTTTGTTAAAGACCGCCCCGGACATGATTTAAGGTATGCGATTGATTCATCAAAGCTCAAACGTGAACTCGGCTGGGCGCCCTCGGTGGATTTCCCCACGGGTCTGCAAAAAACCGTAGATTGGTATTTCAGCAACAAGGAATGGCTGGATCACGTAACTTCGGGGGCGTACAGGGAATACTACGATCGGATGTACCAGAATCGTTAATGCTTCGGCGCCCGATCCAAAGAAGTGCAGGGAAAAACATAGTCTCATGAAAGGAATCATTCTGGCAGGCGGATCGGGGACACGTCTTCATCCCCTCACACTTGTACTGAGCAAACAACTCATGCCGCTCTACGACAAGCCGATGATTTACTATCCGCTTTCCGTCCTGATGATGGCCGGCATTCGCGAAATTCTGATCATCTCCACCCCACACGATCTCCCGTTTTTCAAAAAACTTTTGGGCGACGGAAAACAACTCGGCTGTGATTTCTCCTATGCTGAGCAGCCACGACCGGAAGGTCTTGCACAAGCGTTCATCATCGGCGAATCGTTTATCGGAAAAGATAAGGTTGCTCTTGTGCTTGGTGATAACGTGTTTTACGGAAGCGGCATCATTGAACTGCTGCAACAAAATACCGATCCCGATGGTGGCGTTGTGTTTGCCTATCATGTACAGGACCCGGAGCGCTACGGCGTCGTAGAATTTAATAAAGACAACCGTGCGATCTCTATCGAAGAGAAACCTACGCGACCTAAATCCAATTACGCTGTCCCCGGACTTTACTTCTACGACAACGATGTTGTTGCCATTGCCAAGGCGCTGAAGCCAAGTCCGCGCGGAGAACTTGAGATTACCGATATCAACAACGCCTATCTGAAGAGAGGGAAACTACATGTTGGCATCATGAGCCGCGGCACCGCTTGGCTTGATACCGGAACCTTCGACTCACTGATGCAAGCCGCAAATTTCATCCAGGTCATTGAACAGCGGCAAGGGCTCAAGATCGGATGCATTGAAGAAGTCGCGTTCCGCATGAATTTCATTGACGGAAATCAGCTGCTTGAGCTGGCGCGCCCCCTGGAAAAGAGTGGATACGGGGTCTACCTGAAGCGGTTGGTTGAAGGGTAACTACTCTTCAAGGTAGATTACCTGCATCAATACATCCCCCACAATGCCCAGCGTCTCACGGTTAATCAATGCCAAGTTGTCCTGCTGGGTGTGGTGAAATGCACCAAAATATCCCACTCCCGGCTCAAACGGAGTAATGTCAATCATGGGAATATCGGCGAGTTGATTGACGAACAAGTGATCATCGGTGATCGGGCTCTCTTTTTGTCGGACGAACACAGAGCCATAGCCCCTCCGAGCGGCTGTTGCCCAAACCTTTTCAACAATGTTGGAAGCATAGAAAACGGAAGTGCCCTCCTGAAAAAACCGGGCATCTGGACTGCCTACCATATCAATGAGGATACCAAACTGTGGTCGATAGCTGGGTGTGTGTTTGTGTTTTGCCCAATACTGTGAGCCCAGGCACCACCAGGAATCCAAACCTTCCGGTGTGGGTGTGGTTGCCCCGTCATCCGGTTCGCCCCAATCCTCGCCGTCGAAGAAGATGAGATCCACACCAATGTCCGGAGCGTTCTTTAAATGTCGTGCGACTTCAAGAAGAACGCCAACACCAGACGCACCATCGTTGGCGCCATCAAAGGGTCTCCTCGGATAAACCGAGTCCTTATCGGAATAGGGTCGCGTATCCCAATGCGCAGCCAGAATCACCCGCTTTTGCTTCTCCGGATTAAAGCTCCCAATGATGTTGCGTAACGAAAGCTTTTGGCCGTCGAAGGTTGTTGCTTGAAACTCTTGCGTAATGGTCTTTGCTCCATACGCCCTGAGGGTATGAATAATGAAATCGCCCGCCTCACGGTGCGCCTTGGTGTTGGGTATGCGTGGCCCAAAGGCTACCTGCCGGCTAACAAAGGCGTAAGCTGAGTCAGCATTGAACGATGGTACGCTAACGGGGGAGGCGGGCGGTTGCTGCTGTGCTTTTCGTCCATCACCACATGAAAAAGTCAAAAAAGTAACGAACAGCAAAAGTGTGGGTGCGTGCCCAAATGAACGGTGCATGATGGAGGGGAATACTGGGTATGGAGTGAAATTTGGCGTAAGATAAAAAAGAACTACCTTTGCATTAATTCTTAAGGAATCAACGAAAAGAGGGGACCCAAAGTCCCCTCTTTGTTTATCAAAAAGATGGAAATACAGGCAAAATTGATGGATTTAGTGGTGAGTAGCCTGAAGAAGGGTCACTTTTTGGTCGATGTGATTGCTTCAGCCAGGAACCTGTCGAAAATAACAGTGGTTATTGACGGCGACCAGGGCGTAACGATCGACGACTGCAGTGAACTCAGCAGGGCGTTGTCGGCCAAATTGGACGAACAGGACTTTGGGCAGGGCCGCTATGTGCTCGAGGTGACTACACCCGGGCTTGACCAGCCGTTGAAGCTCCAACGACAGTACGCGAAGAATATTGGTCGTAGTCTGAAAGTCCATCGGACCGACAAGTCCATCCTTACCGGCAAATTGGTAAAGGCCGACACGTCGGGCATTGTGTTGATACAGGAAGTGAAGGAAGGAAAGATCCGGAAGGAATCAGAAATCGATGTAGCCTTCGACAACATTGAAAAAGCGTTTATTGTGATATCGTTTAACTAATTGAGTATGGATATATCAAACCTGATTGAATCGTTTGCTGACTTCGCCAAGCAGAAGAACATCGACCGTCCTACCATGATTAGGATTTTGGAAGATGTGTTCCGGACAATGATAAAGAAGAAGTACACGTATGATGACAACTTCGACATTATCATTAACGCCGACAAAGGCGATCTGGAAATCTACCGCATTCGTGAGATTGTAGAAGATGACTCTGAAGACATCTGGGACCACGACAAGATCAGTGTAACGGACGCGCGCAAGATTGAGCCTGACTTTGAGGTTGGTGAAGAAGTTTCCGAGCCTATCGAGATCGAGGATTTTGGTCGGCGCGCTGTAACCACTGCACGCCAGACGCTGATGCAGAAAGTAAAAGACCTGGAGAAAGATATTCTCTTTCAAAAGTACAAGGATATTGTCGGCGAAATTATCACTGGCGAGGTATACCAGGTGTTGAGTCGTGAGGTGCTACTCATTGATGCGGAAGGAAATGAGATCTCCATTCCCCGAAGTGAACAGATCCCCAAAGATCGCTACCGCAAGGGTGAAAATGTAAGAGCCATCGTTCACAAAGTGGAAATGGTGAACGGCAACCCGAAGATTGTATTATCCCGTACGTCGCCAGTTTTCCTTGAGCGTCTCTTTGAACAGGAGGTGCCCGAAGTTTATGACGGTCTTATTACCATCAAAAAGGCCGTTCGTGAGCCTGGTGAGCGAGCCAAAGTGGCCGTTGAGTCTTACGACGACCGTATCGATCCCGTTGGCGCCTGCGTGGGCATGAAGGGTTCTCGCATTCATGCCATCGTACGTGAATTGCAGAATGAAAATATTGACGTCATCAACTTCACTGAAAATCTTGAGTTGTTCATTCAGCGCGCATTGAGTCCCGCAAAAATTGTCAACATGAAGATTGACAAAGACACCAATCGCGTATCGGTGTATCTCAAACCCGATCAGGTTTCCCTTGCGATTGGTAAGGGTGGATTGAACATCAAACTGGCAAGCCGTCTGGTGGGTATGGAAATCGATGTGTTCCGTGAACTCGGCGAGCAAACCGCTGAGGAAGATGTTGACCTCGACGAGTTCTCCGATGAAATCGAAAGCTGGGTCATTGATCAGCTCAAGCAGATCGGCCTGGATACGGCCAAGAGTGTACTTGCGCTCAACAAAGAAGAACTCGTTCGCAGGACCGATTTGGAAGAAGAAACCGTTGACAATGTCGTTGCTGTATTAAGCAAGGAATTTGAATAAATTAGGCGGCAAACCGCATAAATCAGGAAAAACATAGGAACTTTGAGCATGGCAGAAGAAAAGATGATACGGTTGGGACAGGCCTCCAGGAAACTCAATGTGGGTCACAACACCATATTGGAGTTCCTTTCCAAGAAGGGCTTTACCGTAGAGAACAACCCCAACACCAAGCTTACGCCTGAGCAGTTTGCCATGCTCGCAAAAGAGTATGCATCTTC
>CAYMPU010000100.1:0-4481 GCA_964392375.1 uncultured Ohtaekwangia sp.
GGCGCTCCGTGCTCTGGGTAATGATTTTCTGATTTAGGAGAAAGATTAGTGCAAAGGCAAGGAAGGGAATGGCGAGATACTTTAGGTAGCGTGTATTCTCCCGGAAGTCAACGATGCTGTCAAATGCAAAACCTTCAAACAAGGATGCCTTTTGCTCGATGCTCGCTTCCAGTAATGGGCCTCGGCTTCTGGTCATCGACGACAGTTGGAGGAAATTGACCAGTCGGTCCTGAATGGCGGGAAAATGACCACCGATCATTCTGGCGCTTTCCTCCTTCCCTATCCCCCGTCCGGAAAGCCACCACATCAACGGATCACGCAGATAGCGGTACACACAATAGGCGGCAGCCACAAAGAAGAGAATGAAAAGTGAAAGGCGAGCTTCCTTACCCAGCCAGAGATTGTATTCGAGGAGCGTCGCCAGAAGAAAATAGGCGAGCAATAGCGTCAGGGAAAGGATTGAACCGCGCAGGAACAAGTTGACATAGTATTTCCTGCGGAAGGAAGATATTTTGTCGGTGACACTTTGAAGCCTGCTACCCATCGGGATAAAAACGTAAGTACGTGAGCGTTAGTTTACGCTCCTTAAAGATAGTAACCGAGACGTGAAAACAGTTGGGATGTTTTATGGGGTTACGAAATACTCGCTTCGGGGGGAGGCTGCCATTCGAACTCACGTTCGAAGTATTCGAGCACCTGAATCTTGAGCAGCTTCTCCTGCTCCAGCAAATCAAATCGGGGGAGTTTTTTCACCAATTTCCAGTGTGGCCAGCCATCGCCATCAAGTCCCTCCAGTTCATAATAGCCCGCGAAACTCAACACCTTACAAATGGCGATGTGCATGAGGTCCTGCTTTTGTTCTTTGGTAAAGAGCTTATGTCCTTTTCCAAGTTCTTGCACACCGATCAGGAACAACATGCCATTGAGGTCTTTCGGTTTTTGACCCAGCAGCCGTTCAACTTCCAGCATGAGGGCATGCCAGTGGCGATCCAGTGTGAGGTCGCGCTTAAGCATGCTGCAGCGCTTCCCAATATTCAAAGGCCCGGCGCAGGTGTGGAATGACGATGGTTCCGCCAACCAGCGTTGCAACACCCATGGCTTCGTTCACTTCCTCGGTGGTGAATCCGACCTCCTTGCATTTCCCGAGGTGGTACTTCACGCAGTCGTCACAGCGCAACACCAGGGAACACGTAAGGCCGATCAGTTCCTTGGTTTTTACATCCAAAACCCCGGGAGCATAGGCATTCGTGTCAAGATTGAATATTCTTTTCAGGATCAAATTGTCTGCGGCGCCGATCTTGTCATTCATGCGCTGGCGGTATTCGTTAAATTGTCCTACGATGTCCATGATGTTGAAGTTTGACTCAAATATACTGGAGGATTTCTTGTCTTTGTTTTTCCCCCAGTATTGCCGTGGATGCTCCGGTCCATTGGTGAAAGGGGAGGACATTCTTTGTACGGGTTGTCTCACCGACCTTCCGAAAACACATTATCACACCCGGTTTGAAAATCCTGTTTCCAGTAAGCTGGCTGGCCGGCTGCCGATACGGCACGGTTGGGCCTTTCTGCGGTTTCATAAAGGCGGTGCTGTGCAGCATCTGCTTCATCAACTCAAGTACAATAACTGCCCGGAAATAGGAGAAAAGCTTGGAAAGGCCTATGGCAGGGAGTTGGCCATGGCATCGATGGATCGTGAATTTGACCTGATTATCCCTGTTCCCCTGCATCGTGCACGACTACGGCATCGGGGATACAATCAGAGTGCTCATTTTGCCAAAGGGTTGAGCGAGGCATTGCAAATTGCGTGGGATGAATCCATCTCCATTCGGACGCAAGCCACAGCCACGCAGACGAGGAAGTCAAGAGCAGAGCGGTGGGAAAATGTGCAGAATGTCTTTTCCATCAGTACCCTCGTCGATGTAAAACAAAAACGAATCCTTCTGGTGGATGACGTGATCACGACGGGTGCTACGCTTGAAGCATGCGGTCAACATTTGTTGTCGTGCGGATGCTTGTCGGTAAGCGTTGCGTGTATCGCTGAAGCACAATAGGAATCTCTTGAAAACAAAAAACCCTCCGTGAAGAAGGGTTTTTTGAATCAGAATATTTCTTGTTTAGTAGTTCGATCCGGCGCGTATCATTGCGCAGCGGAAACCGATCGTTGCTGTTGCAGAATCTTCATCAAGGAAGCGGCGTGTACCGGGTGACATCCAATACGCAACATCCTTCCATGAACCTCCTTTGTACACGCGAGCCTTGTCGGTGATGAGGGAAGTAAATGCAGCGGGATCTTTTTCAATGTTGTTGTACATGTTTTCGCGACCGTTACCGGTAGCACCATCGAGGAATCCATCGCGGCGAATCGGGTTCAAGTCATCGAAGTCCTGATAGGAGAGCGGACGATATACATCCATAACCCACTCGCTCACGTTGCCGGCCATGTTGTAAAGACCAAAATCGTTGGGAGGAAATTCATAGATGTATGATGTGATGAGTGCACCATCGTTGAGGCGACCGGCGATACCCGCGTAGTCACCACGTCCACGCTTGAAGTTGGCGAGGAAGAAGCCCATTTGCTTTCCATAAGGATTGCGGAGTGCGTGACCATCCCAGGGATAGATCCGCTGGTGTGTCTGCATTTCTTCTAACCACTGAGTTCCGATGAGTGCCTGAGCCGCATATTCCCACTCTGCCTCTGTAGGGAGGCGATAGGCGGGGATAACAACACCAGACTCGAGGGGGATTCGACCGCCGGCAGCTACTTCAGGCAGTTCCTGGCCAGATTCACGCAATAACTGCTGGTTCACAGCATTTGTGCGCCATTTGGCATAGCTGGTGGCCTGTTTCCAGCTTACACCGACAACAGGGAAATAGCGGAAACCGGGATACCGGAGATAATGGTCAACATAAGGGTCGTTGAAGGCCAGTTTTCCTACCCACACGGTTGTGTCGGGGAGGGCTGCCTGGTAGACTTCCTGCGTGGAGTCTTTGGCCAGGTAAAACATAAATTCCAGCCAGTGAATATTGGCGATTTCTGTCTCGTCCATGTAGAAGGATGCCACCGAAACCGTTCTTTCAATGTTGTCGCGATACGACATCACATCTTCTTCGAAAGAACCCATAATGGCCCTTCCACCTTCAATAAACACGGTATTGGGAGCATCCGGCTGACCCTCGAAATCGGGTACCTTGAAGCCACTGGTCTCCTCATCATTGTATTTGAGGTTGGTGCGGTACTCATCTGCCCGGGGTTTATGGCAGTGGGCTTCGCATTTTTCTTCCCGCCAATCAGCGAGCACGACGCCATCAGAAAGATGCTGCCAACCAGATAGAATAGACTTTTTATTTGCTTCATTTTAGGGATGTTATGGACTAAAGCAACCGCTAATATAAAAAGATAATTCTGTGTTTTCCAAGGTGTAGGGAATTTTTGATAAATCCTTAATGCAGGTAAACCCCAAAGCTTTTGCAATAACGGAAGTATTGCCCGGGCTATTGTTCGACCTCTTTAATAATAGAGCAACAGCCGATCATCTTCCCTGCTGGATCAAGGGTTGGAGTAGCAGGAGGGCGGACTCCACAGAAGGAATATCTTCCATCGTTAGCGTTGGCCGACCGATATGGTCTTTCAACCGGCATTTTCTCGAGTTCGACTGGATAAACGCCAATACACGGCCGAACATTTCTGATTTGAAGTAGTCATCACGCGCAACGAACGTTGCCCGCATGCGTCCGCTCTTCAGGGTAACCTTTTCAAAACCCAATTGTTCGCAACACCACCGCAACCGTACGGTGTCAACCAATTGATTGACGGAAGGTGGCAAGGCGCCAAAGCGGTCTTTGAGAGAATCGACGAAGAGCTGCAGAGCCGATTCGTCAGCGATGTCGTCTAATGTTGAATACAATTGAAGACGTTCGCGTGTACTGGTTACGTATGTTTCGGGGATGAGAATCTCAAGATCGGTTTCGATGACACAATGGGGAACGATCTGTTTTGCTTTTTCAGACAGCTCTTCTGCAAAGAGCTCTTTGAATTCACTTTCTTTCAGTTCCTGAATCGCGTCGTCAAGAATCTTGTGGTAGGTTTCAAAGCCCAGGTCATTGATGAACCCACTCTGCTCGGCCCCAAGCAAATTACCCGCACCACGAATATCCAGATCGCGCATCGCCACCTTGAAGCCGTCGCCGAGATCGGAGAACTCTTCAACGGCCGCAAGCCGCTTGCGCGAATCGGAAGAGAGCACGGATGCCGGAGGTGTGAGGAGGTAACAAAACGCCTTCTTGTTGGAGCGGCCCACGCGTCCGCGCATCTGGTGCAAGTCGCTCAGACCGAACATATGAGCCTGATTGATGATGATGGTGTTCGCGTTGGGAATATCCAGACCGCTCTCGATGATGGTTGTCGAAAGCAACACATCTGCCTCGCCATCCACGAACTTGGTCATCACTTCTTCCAAGTCGTCCGCGTTCATCTGGCCGTG
>CAYMPU010000101.1:0-85164 GCA_964392375.1 uncultured Ohtaekwangia sp.
TGCTAAGATGGACGATCATTTGCAACAAGTGAAGATTGACATAAAGGGTGTAAACTTGGTTTCTTGAAAAGACATGAACCCTGCTTGTTCAATAACATCCCTCCAAACAGAGCGTGAAAAAAAGTGAGTGAAGCCAATGGAAAAAGTAAGGAAATTCGGAAAGTCACGCAAATGTTCAACCATGATTACTCTTCCATTGGGCTTACATAACCGATGGCACTCCTTAAAGAACTGCACCTTCTCCTCGTGTGACCTGATTTCGTGAACGGCAGACAGCAAGAAGATAAGATCTACGGTGCTATCTGCTAGAGGAATAGCATTTGTTGCAATATGCTGAGTATTCGGGTATACCCTACTCACTTTGCGGGCTCTCACAATGGCGGGCTCCGTGTGCTGTTTCGCATTGTAAAAGTCAAACACGCTTAGGTCAGATTCAGGCAACTTGCTTTTCAAAATAAAGCTTGTCTCATCAAAGCCAGCATTGATATTGACGATCACTCTTGGTTTCTCTTCATTATGGGTGAGGCTCTTTAGCCAATGGAAATCATAGTAACCCGAGAAATCATATACATACGCAGACACAATTAAAGGCATCATCAACCCATACACAAACGCTGCATTGATTATCCACAGGACCAGCGGAGGCCACTGAGCCAGGTGGTGGATGATTGCCAACGCCACCCAAACCCCCAGGCCCATAAAATAAAAATGGCGGTTAAAACTCAGAATATTGAAAACACCCTGAAACCTCTTTCTTTCTACCTCCATTGCTCAAGTTTACCCTTTTTCCAATAGTAGGGAATATTACGAATGACAAAAGCATTTGCCAGTTTGGTGTTTGTGAGTTTCAGGCTATCCATGAATGCAAAATGATAATCAAGGACCTTGACGGGCATTGGTTTCCAGTCTTCTCTGACGCCCTCAATAATCAACATCTCCTTACGGACAGGATTGTAGGTAAACGTAAAAGGCAGAGGCCCCGCAAATCTTCGTGCTTCCTTCCAGTCAACAAAAGGCGACTCCGAAGGCAACAAAACATTCTCTTCGGTGGAGTCTTCTACCAGAAGTCTAAAATCCGATTTTTGCGAAGCAATCTTCATTGTTCCATTTTGAATCGCTTGATGAATATCTGTAGTTGTATAATTGTAATGCGTGAAGATATTACCAAAGAATTCCATTTTTCTCTTATCTGTTTCTGACTTCAGGATATATAACCCCCTTAAACGTTTACCCGCAAGACTTCTATACTTTACAAATACCCGATAGCCAATAAGAAAGAAATCGTTCCCAAGTATCTTAGGAAACCCTTTTGGTCGCAGCCCCTTCGTTTGAACCATTGCAATGGCAATAAATGCCCATTGTTCATCGAATGTGTCGAGCTCGAGAGCTTCGGGTATAAGGTATTGGATTTGCTCTTTAGGAATTGCGAACGTTAGAACAAGTGAGCTTTCAAAGAAAGCCTCAACAGCAAAAGGATGATTTTTTAAGTGGTGAAGCACTATGTTTGTTGTCCCAGTCTCCTATTCAAATAAAACTCGTTATAGTAGATTACGAGTATAAATATAAGGGCAAACAGAGCGTTTGCTTTACCCCACAACAACAAATCTGGAACGAATGAATACTCCAGTATATTCATCGTAGCAACTACGAGAATCTGTACGGTTGCACTCACCCGCGTCTTCAAACGACTCAAGATCCATATTGCCATTCCAATCTCTAAAAGCCCAATGAATAATGTCAGCGGTTTTGCATAGTCCTCCCCCAAAAGACTTGCAACAATTTGTCTGTGGCGCGGAACAAGGTTAAGCACCTTGCATAGAAGTCCATTGATAACCCAAACGAGGGCAATGAAGTAGCTTAGAAGTCTGTGTATTGTGTTGTTCGTCACGATGCGTAATACTCCATTTATACTTGTATTCCGCTACTTTAAGTATCCCACTCAGTTAACCTCAAAACTCCTCTGACATCATCACACTTGAATATACCAAATTCCAAAAAGACACTCCAACGGTGAACCTCTACAAATCCGGCTCCATCGGCTATCGAGTGCTTACTTAGTTACCACTGCGCCATCCTTCTCGAATTCCTTAATGTCGGCCAGGAAGCGAATGGCGGACTCCATTTCTTTATCCGGTGTCATTTTAACAATCCATACAACCATCGGCACCATGGCCATGCCGCCAAGTACAGCATACAGGATGATATGGAGATGTGCGGGCAAATTGAGATTCAGATACTTCAAGGCCATAATCGCCAGCATCGCACCAACCAGTGGCACAACGAAATAATGCAGCGTGGTGTTTTGCCATTTACTCTGCGTATAGATGCGTTCCATTCTCTTCTGTGTCTCGGCTATACTTGCTCCGTAGTTCAACTGAGCAAGTTGCATCAGTGCATGAGCATTCCAGACCACGGTCCACAGTGAGATTAAACCGATTACCAGTGCCGGCAGCCAGTACTCCCACGTTGCCGAATGATCGATGACAATTTCGGCCATGTAATTGACGAACAAAAGGCTAACGACCATCTCGACAATCGCCCCAAAACGAAATGTTCGTGTCAATGATGTTGTCTTGACCACGGTGGCCGTCTTTAGTAAATCAAGGTTGATCGTACGGTCAAGATTCTGGTCATACGTACTCCATGCATTCTTCAGTTCATCAATATTCATGGCTATCTGTTTTACGTAGTTTCAAATTGTTGCTTAAGCTTCTGCTTAATCCGATTGATCTTCGTAGCGACGTTTGTTTCTGTGATCCCCAGCACTTCGCCAATATCTTTGTAGCTATTGTTATCGAGGTAGAGAATCATGAGTGCTTTATGCAGCTCATCCAATTGATCAATGAATCGATGAAGCTGAGCAATATTACTTTCCGTATCATGTGATGTCGTGTGGTCATCTGCAACGTCAAGGCTACTTTCTGTAATGGGGGATGTGGCAAGGTGTTTCTTCTCTCTTCTGTAAAATGAAATGGCCACGTTGAGCGATATCCGATACATCCAGGTGGATACCTTGAAATGAGCATCGTACTTTCCAAAGGACTTCCACAATTGAATAACGATCTCCTGAGTTAAGTCCTTTCTACTCTCCTGATCCTTGCAATAAGCATTGCACACTTTGTGGATGATCCCTTTATGTTGCTGAATCAGATCCAGGAAGTCTTTGTTATCGCCCATTGAACGCATATCCCCCCATTATTCGCAACAAACTGGAGAAAATCACAGCTTTCTTGAAATATTGTTCAAATACCGATGGCAATGCAGCTCAGGGCATCACATTCGGCTCCACCCACGTCGCCCTGGCCTTCAGCGAAAACAGTACCTCGCGGCTGTAAAAGCGCAACGGGTACTCCTTCGTGGCCTGCTCGCTGGCGAGAAACTTTTGACAAAGCGTCACAAGGGTAAGTCCGCGGTTCGCAGCAACAAAATCATTGATGGTCTTACACCAAAACAACGTCATGGTCTCATGGTAACCGTCTTCGGGCGTGTTCTTTCCGCCGGTGGCCTCGTTGTAGGCGGCAATGCCGGTGCGAAGGAAACAGATGGCCTCAAGAGCGGAGTGGTTCACATGATGCCATACAGCGGTGACCAGGTGTGCCTCGTGGGTCCACTGCTCCTTGGGTAAAGTCCGCTGACGAAATCCATCGACGACTTTCATGATTTCAGATTCGGTACCAAAGGGGGGATTTACCATACGTGGAATGGTCAATTTGTCCGAAATGTAAGTTTCGCCCTTCGGTACACCAAATCGTCCCACGATCCCGTTCGAGGATTCGGACCTTCCATAGGACGTCACGCTTTCATGCTGACGAAAGATACAGATTGGTTTGATGAAACGGGCTACGTCCGAGCAGCCTTACTGTCACTGACCAGCCGGTTGATCAGCTGCGCAATCCTGTCGGCTTTGGTCTCCTCCGTACGTGCTGAATAAATCCAATCGATGGAACGCTGCTGTTCGGCATCGGTGCGCTTCATAAATACCCGGTGCGCAACTGGCTCATCCTTCAGACACAACAGCAGCTCATCGGGGATCTTCGTCGGTTCGTTGTCGGCTTCAAGTACCACGGTGACATAATCGCCGGCTTGTTTTCCGATCTTCTTTCGTATCGCTGCCTTGACAGGAAGGAACAACGACCCATTGCCCATTGGCGCCAGGCGGTAGTTGTTGATTTCGTAATCATCGATGCGGCCCTTCACTTTCACCCACCCAAAATGCGCATGCTTGTCGGGCTTGATCTCCGGTATGCGCGCAAAGGTCCAGCCGCCCTTACCAGGGAATTTTTCGAGAAGGTACTTCTTGTGAACAAGGGGTTTCTTCATGACATCAATCAACACCTCAATCTCGCTGCCAGCGGTGACAACCTTATGTCAACAGGTGGTCTACTGCGCCACTATTTTTTGAACAGGATGGGCACCGCCATTTGCTGCATGACCGGCTTACCCTTGTGTTGCGCGGGCTCCCATTTCGGACTTTCCCGGATCACCCGTATAGCCTCCGCCTCGCAGTCGGGGTCGGTCAGAATATCCATGGGCATGGAACCTACCTGCGCAATTTCTTCTCTGGGCATCACCCGCACCGAAGCATCATCGATGGTTCCGTCTTTGTTGACCACAAACTGAACGTAGACCCGCCCCTTCAATCCTTTTTTGGCGGCGGACTTCGGGAACTTCATCTCCTTGCTAACGAACTGGTAGAAGGCCGGTATCCCACCCGGGAACTGCGCCGACTGGTCGATGGCCTGCCATTGGTACTTGCCTTCCTCAAGGCCTTTCCTGATCGAGTCGGGAAGGTCTTTGCCCTGTTGCGCGTTGGCCGTCAACGAAGTCAGCAGCAAGAGCACCCAGCCATACCTGAAGTGAAGTAAAGTCTGAAGGCAACGAAAAAGGAAGTACATAGGCTCAGGGTTATTTCACTTGCAATTGATCAGTCTCCGCATCCGGTGTCCTGATATACGATCTTGATTTTCGTTCCTCCATATCTGCGAGTTGCGGTGCACCAAATTTCGTCGGATCCTCCTTAAACACCACTCGCCAGATCCTTCCAATTTTCGATTCGATGATGTACAGCGACCCATCGGGGCCTTCCGACAAGCCCATGGGTCTGAATCGGGCGTCGGGCATCTTGGCTAGGGTGTCTATGCCCGTAAACCCGTCGGCAAACACTTCCCAGGTTCCTGTGGGCTGCCCGTTGTCGAATGGAACAAACGCTACGATGTATCCTGCCTGAGGATAGGGTCCCCGGTTTGTTGAGCCATGAAAGGCAATGAATGCGCCGTTCTTGTACCGGGCCGGAAATTGATTGCCCTTGTAAAAAATCAGGTCGTTCGGCGCCCAATGCGCAGGTAATCCCATGATGGGATCGGCATAGTTGGCCGCCACCTTTTTCCCATCGCCTCCATACTCCGGTGCCAGTATCCGCTGCTGCTTGAAGGGATCATAGTAGGTATATGGCCAGCCAAAGTCATCTCCCCGCCTGATCCTTACAAACTCTTCTGCAGGCAACACCGCGTTGTCCCATGCCGTGTAATATTGTGGAGCATGCTCATGCAAGTAGTCCCTTCCATGTTGGATGGCATACAGACTACTATCGGTTTCGTTCCATGCAATCCCTACAATGCTGCGAAGTCCTGTGGCAAATTTCTCTCCGTCCGACTGCTCCTGTCCTACTTCCGCCTCATCAAATCGCCAGACACCTGCCTGGTCAATCAGCTGCGGGCACGGGTTTTCGCCCTTGACATCGGCCACGATATCGGGCCCGACCGTGTTCCAATCTTCACAATTATTGGTTGGAGCGCTGAACGTGACATACATGCCGCCGCGGTTATCGAAAGCCAGTGACTTGGCGTTATGCCACTGCAGTGGATGGTGGTCTACAAAAATGACCTCCGGTTTGCTGGTTGGGATAAGATTGGGTTGCGTAAGTTTCTGTCTGTATACGACGCGTTCCGAACTGAAGTAGAGATACCCTTTGTGAATGCGCATCTCCGTGCCAAAGCTGCCGTCGTTGGGGTAGTCGCCAAAAGGTTCGATAACATCCGCCTTCCCATCGCCATCGGTATCGCGCAGTGCCATGTTGCCCGCGACGTAATCGAAGAGATCACCGGTAGTAATACGCCGCTTTACATAGATATCTCCATTGTCATTGACCGCAAGATGCCTGCTGGGGCCGATGCTATCGACGACCACCAGCGCACCAAATCCATCCGGTAGAAACAGGCCACCGTTGTCCGGGTCGGGGTCTGGGACAACCAGCGCATGGTCTTGTTGCTGACAAGCGGCCAGCATGGTCCATAGAACAGCGAAGGGGATAAAGCGCATGGATCGCATAAGCATTAGGTACAAATATGCTTGATCTCCGTCAAACAATTTTAGCCACCCATTCCTCACAGGGTGCCTAACAAACCAAACGTTCCATTCTCGTACAGAATGAATATGCCCAGCAGCATAAGAACAAAGGGCGTTATCCGGTGTCCGTACTTCTCGACGACGCTCGCTACGTAGGGGTGCTTCACGAAGTACTTCGCGATCATGCACCACAATACGGTCATTGCGAGGAATATGATGACCATGGTAGTTTTATCGGTCCACGTCAGCGTGGCAAACAAGGGAACATAGATTCCGATGTTATCTCCACCGTTGGCGATGGTCACACCGGCAACAGTGAATACCTTGTTTTCCCCTCGCCCCTTGTCCATGTCGACTTCGTCATCGTCAGACTTTCCCTTCACGAGGCGCCAGATTCCTTTTAGTCCCAGGAACATAGGAACCAGTCCAAGGAGACCGATGTAGGCCTGTGGAACCAGCAGTCCGAGAAGTGATCCCATGAGGCTGACGGCGATCAGTGTACTTATACCCAGGAGCTGGCCGACGATGATGTCCTTGCTTTTGAACTCCTTGTTGCCGTAGAAGAGTGTGAGGAGAAAGATGTCATCCAGGTTGGTGGAGGTGAATGCAACAATACTGGTAATCAGAATTTCCATTGCTCTGCCGGGTCAAGAATAACGAACACAAGCGATAACCAGCAACCTGTACCCAGTTTCCAATACCCAGCAACCGGCCTGGTTATCTAAAACAAAAAATCCCAACCTTCACAGATTGGGATTCGTGAGCCTGCAGGGATTCAAACCCCGACTCTTCTGATCCGTAGTCAGATGCTTTATTCAGTTAAGCTACAGGCCCGGACTGATCTTTTCGCGAAAATCAGGCTGCAAATTTAAGAGTTTAATTCACCTCCGCAATACGGGCGATTTTGAGCGTCGTGCAAAAAGCCTATTTTTGGGGCTTAATTTCATAAAGACTCATGGGGTTACGTTTGATCGCATTGCTCGGGCTGATTTTGACAGGTAGCCTTGCCTACGGACAGGATATCCAGGTAGTGGAACCCAAGAAGAAATCGTGGAAACCCGATATACCGGGCTCGATCATGGTCGAATTCGGCTGGAACTTCAAGAACGGTACCGTGCCCGCCGATTTCCAGAAAAGCTGGTGGGGCTCACGCACGCTGAATATCTACTACCATTACCCCGTCCGGCTGTTTAAATCCAACATCAGCTTTAACCCCGGAATAGGGCTTAGCCTCGAGCGGTTCAAGTTCTCGAACAACTATACCCTCCCCTTCAACGCCGATACCGACGGTACCTACCCGCTCATTCCTGCATCAGATATCTACCCCGGTACCATCCAACGGTCGTTCATCGTCAACAACTACATCGAGGCACCCCTCGAGTTTCGCTATGATTCCAAGCCAGACGACATCGCCCGCAGCTTGAACTTCTCCTTAGGCTGGCGCATCGGTGTTCTGTATGATGCCTTCACAAAGGTAGATTACACCCATAATGGCGAGGATAAGTCGATGAAGGACAAACAGTGGCACGGCATGAACCAGTGGCGCCAGGCCGTTTACGCACGCGTAGGGTACGGTGGATTCGGACTCGCCTGCTACTACAACTACACACCACTATTCGAACCCGGCAAGGGCCCTGAGATGACGAAGATGAACACGGTGACCGTAACCATGTTCGTGAATGGGTTTTGATGAATAGTTGACATTTGATAAAATTCAATTGACAATTGGGGAACCTCTTTGTCAACTGTTGATTGTCAACTGTCAATTTTTGTCCTGCGACTACTTGCCCAAAAATACAGGCTTGCGCTTTTCGAGGAAAGCTTTCACCCCTTCCTGGTGATCGTAGGTCGAGCCGGCTGTCTCCTGAGCGTACGCTTCGTAGTCGAGCATCTCGTCCAGTGTAGACGTCGCCGATTTGTTCAGCATCTTTTTGATGATCCCGATAGCTCGCGTGGGCGCGTTGGCAAAATAGTCGGTGTAACCTTTGACCGCCGCATCCAGCTGATCAGCGGGAACTACCTTCGCGACAAGCCCAAGTTGCAGTGCCTCTGAAGCTTTGACCTTGCTGCCCATGGCGCAAAGTTCAAAGGCCTTCGACATCCCCACGAGGCGGGGCAGAAAATAGGACGAGCCCGAATCGGGGACCAAGCCGATATTGATGAACACTTCAATGAGTGTTGCATCTTCCGAGGCAATAATCAAATCACACGCAAGCGCCAGCGAACACCCCGCTCCTGCCGCCACGCCGTTAAGTCGGCAAATGATCGGCTTGGGCAGATTGCGCATCGCCTTGATGATCGGGTTATAGCCTTTGTTCAGAGAATCCAGGAACGATCGCTTCTGTCCTGCTGTAGCCTTTAAGTCCTGTCCAGAGCAAAAGGCCTTGCCCTGACCAGTAAGCACCACGACGCGTACGCTCTCGTCTTTGGCGCACGCCTTCATCACATCCTGAAGCTCGGCTTTGATTTCATCATTGAGTGCATTATACACATCGGGGCGGTTGAGGGTGATCGTGGCGATGCCGGCGGCGACCTCATAGGTAAGGAACTGGTAACTCATAGTCGTGACAAGTTAATGGATCAGAACAAAAGAATCATGCCGAAAAAGCCGACGAGAAAACCCACCGCTGCGCCATAGCCAACCTCACGCAGTGTGTGTGCCTGCAAATACAACCTCGCCGACATCACCAGTCCGGCCAGCACCATCATCACAACGGCGGGAAGGAGTAGCGCGCCGTCAGCGGCTTTGTTCAGGGGAAGCAAAATACCCAGCGCACCACCCATGGCCAGGCTATGCACGCTGATTTTGAAGAAGAACGTGACCACCGACGCCACCAGTGTAAGGGCTGTGGCAATAAGCATGATCTTGTTGAAGTTGATATTGACACTCACCTTATAATAAAACATGGCGCATACGACCCCGTAAAACACCGTGATCATCACAAACGGCAGGATGCGGTCACGGCGGACTTCCATTTCCAGAGAACTGATGGATCCAAAGGCCTTTAGCATAACCAGGTTTGCAGCAGGAAAAACGAATGTGATGATGCTCACAAAGGCCGCAAACTTCCACATGGCTGCAGGAGGGATCAGCATGAAGCGCGGCATGAACCACCCCAGCATGAGGACGAGATAGGTAACAAACAGCAGCGGGTGAAATACGTAGGAAATCAGTCGGGCAGCGATGCGCATAGGATCGATTATAGTTCCTTACGCAAACGGGCAACGGGTATGTTGAGTTGCTCGCGGTACTTGGCAACGGTTCGGCGGGCGATGTTGTAGCCCTTTTGGTTGAGAATCTCCTCAATCTTCTCATCCGAATACGGCTTGCTCTTTTCTTCGCCATCGATCAGCTCCTTGATGATCTGTTTTACTTCCCGGCTGCTGACCTCCTCACCGGAATCCGTGCTGATGCCCTCGGAGAAGAAATACTTTAACGGGAAAATGCCAAAGTCCGTCTGGATGGCCTTGCTGCTGGCCACACGGCTGACCGTGGAGATATCCATCCCAATGCGCTCAGCGATGTCTTTCAGGATCATCGGGTGCAGCTTGGTCTCATCGCCCTCGAGGAAATAATCGTACTGAAAATCTATGATGGCTTGCATGGTACGCAGCAGAGTATGCTGCCGCTGCTTGATGGCGTCGATAAACCACTTGGCGGAATCAAGCTTTTGCTTAACAAAGGTAACGGCCTCCTTCAACTTCTTGTCCTTCTTGTCGCTCTTGTCGTAGGCTTTAAACATTTCCGTATACGACCGGCTGATGCGCAGCTCCGGAGCGTTGCGGGAGTTCAGGGAAAGCTCCAGCTTACCGTTGTTGTTGTGGAGGATGAAGTCCGGAATGACGTACTGATTCTTGACCATCCCCGACATCACCTCGCCGCCGGGTTTCGGGTTTAGTTTAATGATCAGATCGATGGCGTCTTTAATATACTCCTCATCGTCGAGGTCGAGTTTCTTTTGAATCTTGGCGTAGTGCTTCTTGGTGAACTCCTCATAGCACTCCGCGATGATCCTGCGTGCCACGATGACATCAACGTCCTGGCCATCGTCCATGCGCTCGAGCTGAAGGAGCAGGCACTCCCGCAAGTTGCGTGCGGCAATACCCGGTGGATCAAACGCCTGAATACGCTTGAGGACTTCCTCTACCTCCTCGATGTTCGCTTCAATATTTTGTGAAAACGCCAGGTCGTTGACGATCGACTCGAGCTCACGGCGGATGTAGCCGTCGTTTTCTATGCTTCCCACCAGTTGCTTGCCGATGGCGAGCCTCCGTTCATCGAGACCGAGGAAGCCCAGCTGTGTGCTCAAGGTCTCGTGCAGGGAAGATGTCATGGACACAGGCATCTCGCGCTCTTCCTCATCGCCGTCACTTTGTGACTTGTAGCCACTGTAGTCATCGTCCTGCAGGTAGTCTTTGATGTCCACATCCTCGTTCCCAGCCGTCTCTTCCGACTCTACCGGCTCAGGCTCCTCCGTTGGAGAGTCCTCATTGCTATCGACCTCTTCCTTATCCGTGTCGGCTTCAGGACCTTCTTCCAGGGCAGGGTTGATCTCGAGCTCCTCTTCGATGCGATTCTCAAGCTCGGCCGTTGGCACCTGCAGCAGCTTGATGAACTGTATCTGCTGAGGAGACAGCTTCTGCTGGAGGTTCTGACTGAGGCCGAGGCGTTGCATGGATGTGGTTCACCACAAAAATAGGATTAATGGAGTGGGGTGGAAAGATTCTTTCAGGGAAAGTACATTTAAGTTTCTGGTTTGGTGATGTGGGGTACCGGTGGATCGTCTGAATTAGCCCCTCGATCAACAACACACGATCACCTTCAACCCATTTGCAAGTCGCCTCCAAAATCACGTTTTTTGCCCCCTGTTTATATGAATATGAAGCGGACGAAGATCAAAGAACTCCTGGCTACCCCGCCCACCGGACAGACTGTCGTGGTCTGTGGATGGGTGCGCACGTTTCGCAACAACCAGTTCATCGCCATCAACGATGGATCCACGAACCAGAATCTTCAGGCCGTCGTCGCGTTGAATACGCAACCCGAGGAAATTCTACGCCGCATCACTACGGGTGCCTGTCTTGCCGTGACTGGTGAATTGATCGCTTCTCCTGCCAAAGGCCAGGCTGTCGAGTTGAAAGTGAGCCAGCTGGTAATTCTTGGTGACAGTGACGCGGAAAAGTTCCCGCTCCAGCCCAAGCGTCACTCGCTCGAGTTCCTCCGCGAAATCGCCCACCTGCGCCCCCGCACGAATACGTTTGGCGCAATCATGCGCGTGCGGCATGCGATGGCTTTCGCGGTTCATAAGTTCTTCAACGACCGCGGGTTCTTATACGTGCATACACCGATCATCACCGGTTCCGATGCCGAAGGTGCCGGGGCAATGTTCCGCGTCACTACGCTCGACATCAACAAGCCGCCCCGCGACGAGCAGGGCAACGTCAGTACCAAAGAAGATTTCTTTGGTCGCGAGACCAACCTTACCGTGAGCGGTCAGCTTGAGGGCGAAACCTATGCCCTGGCGCTTTCTGAGATCTACACGTTTGGACCTACCTTTCGTGCCGAGAATTCCAACACCACACGCCATCTCGCGGAGTTCTGGATGATCGAGCCCGAGATGGCGTTCTACGACATCCACGACAACATGCAGCTCGGGCAGGATCTGCTGCAATATTTGGTCAAGTATGCGCTTGACAACTGCAAGGAGGATATTGAGTTCCTGGACAAGCGCGCTGCCGAAGAGGAAGCCACGAAGCCGCAGGAACAACGCAGCGAGCTGGGGCTGATCGACCGGTTGAAATTTGTCACCGAGAATGATTTCGAAAGGCTTACCTACACGGAAGCGTTTGACATTCTGAGAAACTCCAACCCAAACAAGAAGAAGAAATTTCAGTACCTCATCGAAAATTGGGGAGCGGACTTCCAGAGCGAGCACGAGCGGTATCTCGTAGAGAAGCACTTCAAGAAACCCGTCATTCTCCGCGACTATCCCAAGGAGATCAAGAGTTTCTACATGCGTCAGAATGACGACGGCAAGACGGTAGCCGCTATGGACATACTTTTCCCAGGCATCGGTGAGATCGTCGGTGGTTCGCAGCGGGAAGAGCGCCTGGATCGCTTACAGAAACGCATTGAGGAATTGAAGCTCCCCGAGAAAGATCTGTGGTGGTACGTTGAACTCCGAAAGTTCGGCTCAGCCCCCCACAGCGGCTTCGGGCTTGGCTTTGAACGTCTCATGCTGTTCGTCACCGGCATGACCAACATCCGTGATGTGATTCCCTTTCCGCGATTTCCGGGGAATGCAGAGTTTTAGAACCCTACAAAGAAATAAGCCTAAAAGAAAAATGGACCCCGAACAGGATCCATTTTTCTTTTCACGCCGTTCATGATCGCGTTGATGGCTCTCCATACCACTGGATCGATCGCGAGAAGTACATGAAAGACGCAATCACCAGGAACAATCCTATGCTGCCGATGAGCAGGGAGAAGTCCTGCGCCTGGATGATGACGAAAATAAAGAGGTAGAAAAACGAAATCAGCCCGGAAAGGAGAAAGAGCAAACGGCGGTCGTCAAGGAAACTTCGCGCATATAAGGTCACGAGCGTCACCGTAGCAACCGTGGCGATAAGATAGGCCAGATCGTAGCCTACATGCTCGGAGAGAGAAATCAACAACGAATAATAGATGATCAGGGCCACGCCAATGAGGATATACTGAAACGGGTGGATGCGGATTTTCTTGCTGATCTCGACCATCAGCAGCGCGGTGAAGCTGAGGATGATGACCAGGATGCCATACTTCGCTGTCCGAATACTTTTCTGGTATTGATCGGCAGGAATGATGAGGCGGGCCGCCAGGTCATATTTTTCAAACGTTCTTCCGGCACCCAGCCACTCCTGGGCAAAGGGCCTGTTGAAGTGTAGGACTTTCCATGTCGCCTTGAACCCGCTATCGTCAATCGTGCGTGTGCCGGGCAGGAACTCCCCTTCAAAGCTAGGGTCCGACCACGGCCCCTGCAACGTAACATCCGTGGACTTTCCTACAGGTAAGAAACGTATGACGCTGCTGCCTTTGAGCGAAAGGCGAACACGGACTGCACTCTGGAAATCCGTCTCGGAAGTCCAACCCAGCATGGCCTCTACTCCGGATGACCGTTGATGTGGCGCAACATCCTCAGTGGCATACCCATTTTCTTTATACCCGTACAGGATATCGCTTGTGGGCTCTACCGAAAGCTTCTTCTCACCCGCCATGAATACGGGTGTATCGGCGATGCCGCGAAGATCCGAGATGCCCGTTGATATTCGAGCCTTTCTCCACAAAACACGTTCATCGGCGATTCCGAGTGCCTGAAAATCCGGTTTAGTGAAGGCTGCTTCGAAGTCGAGCACTGACTCGTAGACGGCAACATCAAAGATACCCCGATGGAGTACCTGTGGTGCGATGTCGCCACTGATCGTAAGTTTCGTGGGAAGAAAGAACGCGTAGTCCGTGACGGTTCGCAGTTTTGTCTCCTTGCCGGTTTGCACCTTTTCAACTTTGGTGAAGGGAATGACCAGTACAGGGCCGGCCAATGTTTGGGGGCCTGACCACTTACCGGCTACTTCGTCCATCACCTCGTTGGCTCTTGTCTGGCGTTCTTCCATGATGCTGATGATCCATGAACTTGGGATAAGCAGAATGAGGATCAGAATCCCGATGGACATTAGTTTGATCATGATGGATTCCCTGATCCATGTACTGATGCGGTCTGCGATGTTTTGTGTTTCCATAGTTTGATGTATTAAAAGTACTTTGTATTCAAAAGTTAATAGACAAAAAAAGAGCGCTATCGTTTCTGCTGGCGAACCACCTCCGCCATGGCATCCAGGTGTCGCTTGAACGCCGTCCGGCCTCGTTCGGTCACTTTGTACTGGGTATTGGGCTTGCGGTCGACAAACGACTTGGTGACGGCAACATACTTTTCACGCTCGAGCGCTTTGATGTGGGTAGCCAGGTTGCCATCGGTGATGTCCAAAAGTTCTTTTAGCGAAGTAAAGTCACTGGAATCATTGACCGCAAGGATAGAAACAATCTGCAGCCGCACCTTGTGTTCCAGCACCTTATCGAGGTTGTCGAACGGAGATTTCATCGGGTCATTCGTATTTCCGGTACATCAGGGTGCCATAGACGATATGCAGCACACCAAAACCGGCGGCCCAAAATAACAAACTATAACCAGGGATCACCATGGACAGGAGCCCGAGGCCAATCTCCGATAGACCCAGGTACCGAACCTCGTCATACAAATTGGGGCTGGCGTTGATGAGTGCCAGGCCATAAAATATCAATGTCGCTGAGGCCACCAGTTCGAGTTGGCCCTGCATTAAACAAATAACGCAAAAGCACCCACCGGTAACCAGCGGTATGCTGAGGTTAACGAATAGTCTTCTTCCTGTGACACCCCAAACGGATACTCCGTTGCGCCTTGCCTTTCTGGCACTCAGCCACAAGCCAGTAGCTAATGAGGCGACGAGGACCACCAGGGCAATACCGGCCAATGGCCAGACTGCAGCACGATCAGCCATACGATAGTCGCCACCAGGCGCCAACGCAGGGTAATACCCATAGGCTAATCCCACCCCCACCAGCGCATAGGTCCCGGCGAGAATGCCCGACAACCCGCTCAAAGAGACAAATTTCACCGACCGCTCCATAAGCTGGTGAATGGAGGCCAGGTCTTTCTCAAAGGCGTCGTCCTGCTTCATAACAAAGTACTTTTGGTTTCAAAGCTACTAAACGATTGGATTATTCCAAGTGTTTCACGCACCTTTAGTTTTCTTTCAGCTATGAACAACCAACCCCAGGGCCAACTCATCCGCTCCCTTAGCCTCTTCGCTGCCTTCATGCTGACGGTCAGCTCGGTCATCGGCTCGGGCATCTACAAGAAAGTGGCACCGATGTCGGTCGAGCTGCTCTCCCCTTCCCTCGTACTGCTTTGCTGGGTGCTGGCTGGCGTCATCACCCTTTGCGGCGCACTCAGCAATGCAGAGATTGCCAGCATGCTCGCCGACTCCGGAGGGGAATACGTTTACTACCGCAAAATCTATAACCGCTTTTTCGCCTTTCTGTATGGCTGGACAAGTTTCACCGTCATCCGTTCGGCATCGCTGGCTTCGATTGCCTACGTCTTCTCACAATCCTTTCATGCGCTGGTACCCTTGCCAGATCTTCCCGAAACCATAGCCAGCATTTCAGTCTTCGGTGTCTTCACGCCGTTCCACAACTTCGGCGTCAAAGGACTAACCATTGGGCTTATCATCATGCTCACGATCATCAACTACCGCGGTCTCAAAGGCGGCGAGGGACTGAGCCGCTATGTCCTTATTCTGGTTACCGCTGTCATTGCCATCATCGTTGTACTCGGGCTCACCATCAGTGGCGGATCTGTGGCCAATCTACAAGTAAACGCTACGGAATATGTTGAACGCCCCTGGTACGATGCCGGGCTGATCCAGGCCATGTTCGCCGCACTGCTCGCAGCCTTCTGGGCGTACGAAGGTTGGTCAACCACAGGATACCTCGGTGGAGAAATCAAGAACCCCAACCGCAACTTGCCCCTCGCGCTGGTCTTCGGCGTACTGTTTGTCATGGGTGTATACGTGATCGTCAACTTCACCTACCTCTACGTGCTTCCCATCGATCAGATCGTGGAAGTAGGCAAAACGCAGAACACCATCGCCGCGGTTGTAGTAGTGCAACACATCCTCGGCAACCCAGGAGTCCTATTCATTTCGATCCTGATTATTCTAACCACCTTCGGCGCGACCAATACCACAGCACTTATGCCCCCGAGGCTGTACTACGCCATGGCAAAAGAAGGCATGTTCTTCAAGGCAGCTGCGTACATCCACCCACAGTTCAATACACCTTCTAAAGCCTTCGTCATCCAGGCGGTGTGGGCCTCTGTCCTCGTGCTGTCCGGTAGTTTTGACCAACTCACCGACATGCTGGTATTCGCCTCGTTCATCTTCTACGGAGCAACAGCCCTGGGTGTCTTCATCCTCCGCCACCGCATGCCCGACACGCCGCGACCCTACAAAGCCTGGGGATACCCGGTTGTCCCAGCGCTATTCATTCTCTTCTGCGTTGCATTGATCGTCATCACACTCATCGGGAAACCGAGGGAGGCGCTATTGGGACTGGGGTTGATGTTGACAGGGGTGCCGTTTTACTACTATTGGAGTAAGGGGGTTGAGGCGCTGTCGGTAAACGGTAAGCAGTAAACGGTAAACAGTAGTCGGTGAACGGTAGTTGGTAACTGTCCTACTTTCTCTTCAATGCCAGCAATGGGATCGTACCCAGATACGCGAGCGTACGTGTGACACTTCTCGCAAAAAGCTTTTCAAAGATGCTGAGGTGGTGGGTGAATGTGGTGAGCAATTCGGAATTTGTATCCTTGATAAACTGATCGATGGCAGCGGGGATGTTCTCGTCGATGATGATGCGGAAGTCGATTTTTTCGTACTTCATTTTCTGGATATGATCTTCTACGGCATGACGGGCGATTTCTGTCTTTTTGTCCAACGCGGGTACCACGTGAATCATGTGGATGTGTGAGCCGAAGATCTGCGCGAACTCCACCAGAATTTCCAGTTCTGTCTTGACATTCTTGAGATCGGAAGCGTAGACAATCTTCTGGAGGTTCTTGTACTGCGCCAAATCCGGGATGGCCAGAACAGGCACCTCGCAGTCGTCGATGACGGAGACGGTGGTGCCTCCCATCCGGGCTTTCTTGATCGCTGATGCCCCTCGAGAGCCCATCACCACCATGTTGGTCGGATTCTTTGCCGTGTAGGAGGTGATCGCCCTTGCCACGGTATGACCCTGCACAGCCTTGAAGCGCAATGTATAATCCCCCTTGATTTCTGTCTTGAGTTGCTTGATCAGAGCCTCACCTTCCTCTTCGGAGGCGGTTACCAACATCTTCTCAATGTGCTTGAGTTTCAGGTTCGCCTTCGAAGGGCCTTCAAGCCTGACAATGTGGAGCAGCGTGAAGTCGGCCTTGAGTGGACCAGCCAGCCGCAGCGCAAATTTGATCGCAACATTAGAAAGTGGTGAAAAGTCAGTAAGCAGAACGATCTTCGGAGGCTTCATAGGCGTGGCGATAGCTGTCAAAAATAGCGTATTCCAACCCAAGTCCAAAAAATCAGGCCTCCAGAATTCGATCCGGAACGGTTTCGAAGTTACTTTTGTATCCTCTTTAAAAAACCTATACGAATTATGAAAGCCTTCGGCACCCTGTTCACCATACTTTCCATCAGTTCCTTCTCGCTGCTGGCCCAGGAGCCTCAGCCCGGCAAGGTGCTCGCACACATCTCCTTCCTGTCGAGCGACGAACTGCAGGGACGCGGCACCGGAACAGAAGGTGAGCGCATGGCCGCCAAGTACATTGAGTCGCAATTCAAGAAACTCAAGCTGAAGCCTTACGGCGATAACAAAACATACCGACAGACATTTGATTTCAAAGGCGGACTGCATGGCACTGGCGAAGCAGGAAAGGCAAGCAACCTTGTCGGGTACCTCGACAATGGCGCTTCAACCACCATCATTATCGGAGCACATTACGATCACCTGGGCACCGGCACACAGGGAAGTTCTCTGGATGCAAACCCAGCCGGCAAAATCCACAACGGCGCCGATGATAACGCCTCTGGTGTTGGTGGCCTTCTGGAACTGGCCCGGTACTTCAAGACAAATAAGGTTAAAGAGAAGAACAACTTCCTGTTCATATGCTTCTCCGGTGAAGAACTCGGTCTATACGGCTCCGATTATTTCGTCGAGCACCCGACGATCGACCTCGCCATCGTGAATTATATGATCAACCTCGACATGGTAGGCCGTCTGGATCCGAAGAACGGCGGACTGTCGGTCAGTGGCACAGGAACGAGCCCCGGATGGGAGCCCTTGCTAAAAAAATTGAGCACAACGGAAGTTCCCATCAGCACCGACTCTTCCGGAACAGGTCCCTCCGACCACACGAAATTCTATTTGAAGAAAATGCCAGTGCTCCACTTCTTCACCGGATCGCATAGCGACTATCATAAACCCACAGATGACGCCGAGAAGATCAATGCGGAAGGCGAAGTAGCTGTATTGAATGTTATTATCAAAGTCGTGGAGGCCATGGATACCCAGCCCAAGCTGGCCTACCTGACAACAAAGAGCAAATCGATGGGCAGCGCCCGGTCATTCAAAGTAACGATGGGGGTTATGCCCAGCTATTCCTCCAAAGTCGCTGGTCTCAAAGTCGATGGCGTATCGGAAGGCAAGCCCGCACAAAAAGCGGGAATCCTCACCGGAGATGTAATCATTCAGATTGGCGAACTCACGATCAAAGACATGGATTCGTACATGGACGCACTGGGAAAATTTGAGAAAGGACAAACAGTGCCCGTTAAGGTACTTCGTGCCGATAAGGAAATGACAGTGAACGTGACGTTCTGAAGAACGCTCAGCGCTTGAGAAACTTGAAGGCGTTGTGCATGGCACCGGGGGCCTTCACGTCGAGCAGATAGTAGCCGGAAGGGAGATCTTTCACTCTTACCCGGACTTCGTAATCATCAATGATTTCGCTTTCCACTTCCAGGGAATTCCCAATGATGGAGTGCAATTCCAATGTTACCGTTTTGGCCAAAGGCTGATCGAACTTCAGGTTAATGTAGTCAACGGCTGGGTTCGGATAGACGTGTGCGGACTTCAGCGGGTCTCCAGTAGACGCAGAAAGGCTCTCTGAAGACTGTCCCCAGGCCACAGAAGCCAGGAGTGCCAGAATCACACTTGCCAATAAGGTCCGCACCTTTTTCATTGCTGATTTATACTCCTTAGACGCAAATGGTGGGCCAAAAGTTTAATTCAGGGCAATAAATCCCCAATTCCGGGCGTTGCCGGCAACTTCAAGCGATGGTTTTGAAGGCCATGGGCAGAAAATCTGCCAAATCTGTCGCAATAAGGGAATTTTGTCCCTTTTCGCGACCTGCCAGATCGCCAGCCAGACCGTGGAGAAAAACCCCCAATAATGCCGCTTCCCTGGCAGAATACCCCTGAGCAAGAAGCCCGGTCAGGATGCCCGTCAGCACATCGCCGCTCCCTCCGGTGGCCATGCCGGGGTTGCCCGTACAATTGAAAATGATATCGCCCTCAGGTGTAGCCACCGCCGTATGCGCACCTTTTACCAACACAATGCTGTGCAATTGTCGCGCGAGTGCAAGTTGCTTCGCTAGGCGATCAAAATCATTCGTCCATTTTCCCACCAGTCGTTCAAACTCCTTCGGATGCGGGGTGAGGATGCTGCCGCGGGGAATGAGGTGAAGCATTTCACGATGGGCCGCGAGGATATTCAATGCGTCGGCATCGATCACCATCTGCTTTCCGAATTCGAGGATGGCGCCGAGTGCAGCTGCAGTCTTTTCCGATTGACCGAGACCCGGGCCTATACCCACAACGTCAAAGGCATCGAGTGACGAAATGTTGGTGAGTACATCCATATCTGCGTCGAGCGAGAGCATGGCCTCAGGCACCGTGGACTGAAGAATGTTGTTGCCGGAATGTGGAACATGTACCGTTAGCAATCCGACACCTGCCCGCAGTGCGCCGCGCGATGCAAGTACAGCGGCACCCATCTTGCCCAAGCTGCCTGCCACCAGCAGCGCATGACCGTAGTTGCCCTTGTGGCTGAAGGTATCCCTGGGCTTCACGATTTTCTTCGCCGTCTTCCGGGTCATGTAGTATCGCGATGTCTCGCTGCCGCGGATGAATTCACGATCAAGACCAATGTTGACACGACGCCATTCACCGACATACACGTGGTTCTCAGGCAACAGAAAGGCTAGCTTGGGCAATTGAAAGGTGATGGTCTGGTGTGCTCTGACCACCGGACCGTCGGTGTGCTGGTCGGCAAACAGGCCGGAAGGAATATCTACCGCGACGCGAACGACTTCGGTTTTATTCATCGCATGGATAGCCTCTGCATACATGCCTTCTGCGGGGCGGGTGAGGCCTGAGCCGAATAGTGCGTCAATGAGTATATCACAACCTGTGAATCGCTCTGTACCCGATAAAAAGTCATTGACCGGGATCTTCCCATCGAGCCGTTGCAGATTGGTGCTGAAGTCAGCGGACTCCTTCCCGCCCCGCACTACCCACACGGTGGCCGGATACCCCCAGTCGGATAAGATGCGGGCAATACCGAGTCCGTCGCCGCCGTTGTTGCCCGTGCCGCATACAACACCGACACGAAGTGATTTGTCGTAAGCGAGCACAAACCAGTTTACAAATGCCTTGCACGCCCGCTCCATCAGATCGATGGAGGCGATGGGCTCCTTTTGGATAGTCCGCTCATCCAATGCACGAATCTGGCCAATATCAAGGATTTTAAGCATAGACCAATTTACGTCCGGAATAATGAACCTCCACTAACATTCGTCACCTTCTTCGACTGATCCCGGTGACTTTCGGGATCAATTGCTAATTTGTGGTCCAAGACAAACCGCGTTATGAAGAAGATCCTCCTGCTCCTTTTATTTCCCCTGGCCCTTCACGCTCAGAACAAGGCCGTCACCGCCAGCCGCTCATGGATCCAGAAAGAAGGTCCGGCCATCCTCAATACCTACGCGCAGTTGTTGGCATTACCCAACCATGCATCCGATCTGCCCAACATCCGCAAGAATGCCGACATGATCAAAGATCTTTTCGCTACCCGCGGCTTTGCGATGCAACTCCTCGAACTTGATGGAGCCCCGCCCATTGTGTATGGCGAGCGCAAGGTACCCAATGCCCAGCGCACACTATGCTTCTACGTGCACTACGATGGCCAGCCTGTCGATCCGACCACGTGGAAGCATGCACCCTTCTCTCCCATCATGTACGACAATGCGATGTACAAGGGGGGCAAGCCTATTCCCTTTCCTAAAGCCGGCGAGCCCATCAACGAGGACTGGCGCATTTATGCACGGTCGGCTAGCGACGATAAAGCTCCGATCATCGCGTTGCTTGCTGCTGTCGATGCCTTGAAAGCCTCGGGCATGGGGTATACGTCCAACATTAAACTATTTTTTGATGGGGAGGAAGAGTCCAGTTCACCGAACATGAAGAAGTACCTGGAAAAATACCACACGCTATTTGATGATATCACCGTGTGGTTGCTCTGCGACGGTCCTGTATTTCAGAATGGCAATCCATCACTCAAGTTTGGCGGGCGTGGGGTTACCGATATGGAGCTGACCGTATACGGTGCTAGCCGTCCCCTGCATAGCGGGCATTATGGCAACTACGCACCCGATCCAGGCTTCATGCTCTCGCAGCTATTAGCGTCGATGAAGGATGCGCAAGGTCGCGTAACGATCGAGGGATATTATGATTCGGTAGAGCCCATCTCTGATTTTGAACGTGAGCAATTGAAGAAAGTACCCAACATCGAAAAGTATTTGAAAGAAGATTTGGAGATTGATTTCACCGAAGGCAATGGTGAACCCTTGTTCGAGCGTCTGTTACTCCCATCACTCACCGTAAAAGGACTTTACAGCGGAAACGTCGGGGCGTTGGCCCGCAATGTGATACCAAACTATGCAGTGGGTTCGCTGAGCCTGCGCCTGGTGAGGGGCAATGATCCGGAAAAGATGCTCGACCTGGTCGAAGCGCACATCCGCAAACAGGGCTGGCACGTGGTATATGCAGATCCTGATAAGGAAACGAGGATGAAGTATCCCAAGATTGTAAAAGTATCACGCGAAAAATATGGATTCCCTGCCGCCAAGGTGCCCATGGATCACCCGGCTGTGCTGCCGGTCATTGAGGCAGTGCGCACCTTCACCGGCGATAAACTAGTACTCCTGCCCAGCGAGGGCGGCTCCAATGGCATTTTTACCTTGATCTTTGACGGACTGAAAAAGCCGGGCATATCGGTGAACATGGTCAATCACGACAACAACCAGCATGCTGAAGACGAAAACGTTCGGATCGGCAATCTGTGGTATGGCGTCGATCTTATGTCTGTTCTCCTGACCATGCCTCCGCAGGGCATCGAAAAGATCAAGAAGAAATGACCGTTGATGTGAAGAAAAAAGAATGCCCGTCCTGTGCGATGGACATTGACGAGGATGTAGCCGCTTGTCCGATTTGCGGGTATGAATTCTCCCAGCCCGTTGGCGTTACGCGATGGGTTGCAGTGGGGTTGCTCATTCTGATCATTGGCTATCTGGTGCGGGAATGGATCGGCTAGGGCCTTCCTGACAACGCCTTCTGCACATTCAGGGATGAACTACACTCAGAAACCGCCATCCATCGGCTCCCACAATTCAATCTTATTTCCTTCCGGATCCAGTATCCATCCAAATTTTCCGTAGGGATACTCTTCGATCTCACCCACAATCGTCACGCCTTCTTCACGGAGGACCTTCATCAACGCAACCAGATTTTCAACCCGGTAGTTGAACATGAACGGCTTCTCGCTAGGCTGGAAGTAGGTGGTGTCGTTCTTCATGGGACTCCACTCGGTCCGGGCCGGTGCCTCGGCGTCCGGATTGTTCAAATCCTTCCAGAGAAAGGAGCAGCCCCAGTCGGTTACGTTGAAGCCCAAGTGCTTTCCATACCACTCCTTGATTTTCTTGGGGTCTTCTGATTTGAAGAAGATACCACCAATACCGGTTACCCGCTTCATGACGAGGAAACTTCAGATGCCGGCAAAAACTCCCTTTTCCTAAGAAGCCCGGCGCTGATCAGGGTAATGACCACACCCACCCAGGCAATCTCCATGATGGTGATGCCAAAACGGATGATCGGGTTCTTGTACATCTCGGCAAATCCATCCCATTCCTCTTTTGCCTTTGCCAATTCCGCTTCGGTGGCACCATCGGCCTTCATTTTGTCCACATAGCGCTCAACCATCTTCTTGTTGAATTCGTCGCCAATTTTGCTGTAGGTTATCTCCCAGGCCAAAGCATACATGATCGACGCAATGAGCGTGATGAGAAGACCCACCTTGACAGCAGTGCCAAAACGGATGGTGCCTTGAAGGTGCTTGTCCCGATAGCTCTTGGTACCGAAGAATACCAGCGACAAGGCTATGACCATGGTCGAATAGCCGACGATCTCGCCATTGTCCATGTTCAGGGTGCCTGAATTGTACATGGGCATGGTAATGAACATCATGATGGCGACGATGGCGCCGGCAATGAGTCCGTAAATGAGTACGATACGTTGCATAGGGTTTTTGTTTTGTTTGCCCAAACCAAGCCATCCGGGCCTCGGAAACCTTCACCCGAAAGGATGATTTCCACAAAAAGTAGTCAATTCACCCGAAAGGGTTATGGAATCAGTCGCAATTCCTTCGCCCGCTGAATCGCCTGTGTCCTGCGGGCGGCCTCGAGCTTTAAGAACAGGTTCGACAGGTGGGTCTTCACGGTATTGACGGAGACGAATAGTTTGTCGGCAATCTCCTGGTTGGAATGCCCCTTGGCCATGAGCTCCAGAACTTCGTGCTCCCGCTTGCTGATACCCCGCCGTTGCAACTCCGACTCATTGAGCACAAAGTTGGGGTCGACCAACACCACCTTGCGCCTGGTCAGTCGCGGCCCCGCCCAGATGCCCAGCGCCGTGAACATGACCGCGATGATCCCGATATAGATCTCCATCGACATGTCGCGTACGATGAAGCGGTACTCAATATATTTAAGTATCGCCACCAGGGCAGCCAATGAAATTCCATACAAGAGGACGGTGCGAGCCATGCACAAAGTTGAAGAACTTTTCGGAAGATACTATTCCATGTTGAAGGAGAAGGTGTCCGAAGTTATGTTGTACCTGCGAGGAAGTGACTATTCACCGCGAAGACGCCCCGACATCTGTCTGCCGAAATGCAGACAGCTCGGGGTAAACTCCGGTGCGAAGGACAAGTTGATCTTGAGGTACCAAACTGGCACCTCAAGATGCCATCTTTATACCAGTTTCCAGTATCCAGCACCCAGTACCCAGTACCCAGCATCCAGTCTCATCCCGCCCACCCATCCCTATCAAGGCTCCTGTACTGTATTGCCTCTGCGAGATGTTCCACCCGTATATCCTCTGTCCCCGCCAGGTCAGCGATGGTTCGGGAAACTTTCAATATCCGGTCATACGCCCTCGCCGAAAGGCCAAGGCGCTCCATCGCCGTCTTCAGAAGGGTGATCCCGGCATCGCTCACGACACAGATTTCTTTCACCACATTGGAAGGCATCATCGCGTTGCAAAAGATGGCTTCGCTTTCCTTGAACCGCAGCGTCTGGATCTCCCGTGCTTTCACCACGCGGTCACGGATCACCTGGCTTGACTCGGCGGGACGCTGGGCGGTCATCTCGTCGAAGCTGACGGGAACTACCTCCACATGCAGGTCGATCCTGTCCAGTAGCGGGCCGCTGATCTTGCTGAGGTAGCGCTGCACAATACCAGGACCACAGACACATTCTTTCTCCGGGTGGTTGTAATATCCGCAGGGACACGGGTTCATGCTGGCCACAAGCATGAAGTTCGCGGGGTAGTCGAGCGAGATGCGGGCTCGGGAGATGGTCACCCGACGCTCTTCCATGGGCTGGCGCATCACTTCAAGCACGGAACGCTTGAATTCAGGTAATTCATCCAAGAACAGTACGCCGTTGTGGGATAGGGAAATTTCTCCCGGCTGCGGGTTCCCTCCTCCGCCCACCAAGGCTACATCCGAGATCGTGTGATGGGGCGACCGGAATGGGCGGATGGTGAGCAATGATCCGTCCTTCCCAATCTTGCCGGCAACGGAATGAATCTTGGTGGTCTCCAGTGCTTCATGCAACGTCAGTGGTGGCAGAATTGTGGGTAGTCGTTTGGCCAGCATGGTCTTCCCGGCGCCGGGCGGACCAATCATGATCACGTTGTGCCCGCCGGCAGCGGCAATCTCCAGTGCACGCTTGATGTTCTCCTGGCCCTGCACGTCTTTGAAGTCGGCGTCATACACGTTGCAGCGTGTATCGAAGATGGCATGTGTGTCCACAATGAGTGGTTCAATCACTTTCTTGCCTTCGAAGAAATGGACAGCCTCCTGCAAGGTCTCCACGCCAATGATGTCCAGGTCGCCGACGATAGCAGCCTCGCGTGCATTGGCTTTGGGAAGGACGAAGCCCTTAAACTTTTCACGCTTCGACTGGATCGCGATCGGCAGCACGCCCCGGATGGGACGAAGGGAACCGTCAAGAGAAAGTTCACCCATGATGACGTACTTATCCATGTCCATGGCTTCCATCTGCATTGAAGCCTGAAGCACGCTCAGCGCAATCGGCAGATCATAGGACGAACCTTCCTTACGGATGTCGGCAGGCGCCAGGTTGACGACCACCTTGTTGCGGGGCATATAGTAGTTAGCCGTCTTCATGGCCGATTCTACCCGGTGCTCACTCTCTTTCACAGCACTGTCGGGCAGGCCAGAAATGTAAAGATGCTGGCCGGAGGTAACATTCACTTCCACCGTGATGGTGCGGGCATCCACCCCGAAGACGGCGCTGCCATAGGTCTTAGCGACGGCCATGGTGAGGATGGTCTTGGGAGCGATTCAGGGATTTTGATAAGTCCATGAATCGAAATAGGAGATTATTCCGTCAAAGAGCTGTATTGGGGGGTGACGGTTTTCCTGACTAAATGAAAAATGCATTTCCCGCAGATTCCGCAGATTGGGCCCACGCAGATTTACGCGGAATGTGATAAAAGCTGAGTGCATTTCCCTGCCCGACCGCCTGGCGATACACCTGATCAAATAAACTGGTTGGTCAGGCAGGCGGGCCGCAGATTGCGCAGGTTGGGCCCACGCGGATTTACGCAGATAATGCAGGGATAGCAGTGAAATTGGAATCTACGGGAACCATTCGCAGGCAGCCCCGGTGTAGCCCACGCAGACAACGGAGATTAAAGGTATGATCAGCGAAAATCTGCGGTGTAAATCTGCGGTAATCTGCGGGAACCCTTCGGAGGCTCCACCTTTCTAACCAACCCTCTTCTCGATCAGCAGGATGAGGATGTGAATGATCTTGATATGGATCTCCTGGATCCGGTCGGCGTAGCCGTTGTGTGGCACACGGAGTTCGACGTCGGCGAGGGCGGCGAGTTTGCCTCCGTCTTTGCCGGTGAGGGCCACGACTTTCATGCCCTTCTGCTTCGCTGTTTCGGCAGCCTTGATCACATTGGCCGACTGACCGCTGGTGCTGATGGCCAGCAGCACATCACCCTTGTTGCCGAGGGCTTCGAGGTATCGGGAAAAAATAAAATCATATCCATAGTCGTTGCCGACACAGGTGATGTGTGAAGGGTCTGAGATGCACAAAGCAGGTATGGCCTTGCGGGGGTTGCGGTACTTGCCAGTGAGCTCTTCGGCGAAATGCATGGCATCGCAGTGAGAACCGCCATTGCCACACGAGATGATCTTGCCTCCTCCTTCCACGGCACCAGTCATGACGGCGGCGGCCTCCGCGATCCGGGTCGCGGTCTGCGGGTTCTTCAGAAATGCGTCGAGGACGCCTGAAGCCTCACGTAGTTCCTGTTCAATCAACTGCTGATCACTCATACCCCTTTGGATGGTTCAGCCTTGCGCGCGGATTCTTGTATGTCGTATAACCTGGCCTTCAGATTGGTGTTCTCTTCGTGAAGCTGCTTATTTTCATCGCGCGTCTTCTTCCAGTCCAGGAACGACCAGGTAATATCGAGGCCAATCATGATGACACCGAGAAAGGCCATGTACTTAAGGAATGGAATATACTCCGTGTGACCGGCCAGCTGTAGGATGTCCAATTCGTCGATCCGATATGCGTAGAGAAACGCCGATAGGTGAAAGACAAAGAGCACAATGTAGAGGACTAGCCTTTTTCTATTCATTGTATAAGATTGCTGTAAACATAATGGAATTCCCTCAAAAGCGAATACCGAATCCCGTTGGATTAACCCGGTAAGGGCACGGATGTCAGTTTTTCTGAATTGTGCTAAGTTTCCAATATACGCCGCGCTTATCCAGCAGCGCCTGATGCGTTCCTCGCTCGGCAATCTGACCGTCCTGAATCACCACGATCTCGTCGGCGTGCTGGATGGTACTGAGCCGGTGTGCGATAATGAGCGATGTCCGGTTCTTCATCAGATTGAACAGCGCCTCCTGAACAAGTTTCTCTGACTCAGAATCAAGCGCCGATGTGGCCTCATCCAGAATAAGGATGGGCGGATTCTTCAGCACTGCCCGTGCGATACTGATCCGCTGCCGTTGTCCACCGGAGAGCTTCGACCCGCGCTCACCGATCAGTGTTTTGTATCCCTGCTCCGTCTGCATGATGAAGTCGTGTGCATTGGCAATCCGAGCCGCCTCAATTACCGCCGCTTCACTCACTCCCTCTTTACCAAAGGCGATGTTATTGAAAATTGTGTCATTGAAGAGAATCGACTCTTGCGTGACGATACCCATGTGCTTGCGTATCGACTCCAGATTGTAGTCTTTCAGTGACTTGCCGTCGATGCGTACCTCACCCGACGTGGGATCATAGAACCGTGGCACCAGATCGGCTAGCGTTGACTTACCACCGCCGGATGGCCCGACAAGGGCTATCGTCTTTCCTTTGGGGATGGAGAGGTTGATATTCTTCACAACTTCCTCTGTGCCATAGGCAAAGGATACATTGTTGAATTCGATGGAACTGTTGAACTCAGCCAGCACCACTGCGTTCGGCTTGTCCTTGATGGCCGGCTCGAGATCAACAATATCAAAAATGCGTTTGGCTGAGGCGGTGCCCCGCTGCAAAGAGGTAATGCCGTTAGAGAAATTCTTGGCGGGTTGGATGATCATGGAGAAGACTGCCAGGAAGCCGATGAAAACCTGGGGCTCTAAAGCAGAATCTTCGGCGAGGACCATATTGCCGCCAAAGAAGATGATACCGGCCACGATGATCACACCCAGAATCTCCGATACCGGCGACGCCAGCTCATTCTTGTACGACATCGACTTGTTCACCTTGCGGTAGTACGCACTCTCGTCTTCAATCTTCTTGATAATAAAGTTGCGGGCATTGAAGGCTTTCACCACACGCATGCCGCTGAAGGCTTCGTCGAGGATATTAACAATCCGTCCCAGCGACTCCTGACTGGCCGTTGCCTGCTTCTTCAGCCGCTTGATGATCTCTGCAAGTACGCCTCCTGTGATGGGAAGGACGAGCAAAGTAAATAAGGTCAACTTGGGTGAGATCGTGAAGAGCACAAAGAAGTACACAACAATGGTGATCGGCTCCTTCAGCACGGCTTTGAGACTATTCATCACCGCATTTTCCACCTCATACACATCGTTGGTGAAACGGGAGATTAGGTCGCCTTTACGTTCGTTGTTGAAAAACCCAATATGCAACAGCGACACCTTACGGAATATTTCCAACCGAATATTGCGGACCAGGTCGACACGGATCTTGGTGGCGATTACCCGCTCGAGGAAGCGAAAGAGATTGGCAAACACCACGCAGACAACGATCAGCCCGCAAACGAACAGCAGTGCATCGAGCTTGCCGTATTCGTGGACGATGCCCAGGAAGTAGTGGTTGAACATGCCCGTGACATAGCCGGTGGACAAGCTAAACTCCGGAATCGGAGGTACAGGCACAGCAGCCCCAGACTTGTCGAAAAGCACCTGGAGCATGGGTATTACCAACACAATGTTGAACGCTCCGAAGATGATGCCAAGGATAGAATAAAAGAAGAACAGCGGCAGTCGTACGCGCAGGCGGTTAGCAAAAGACAGTATGCGCAGGAAGATATTCATCGCCTAGAAGTCGTAGTTGCGGGCGGCAATGTTCCACCGCACGGCAAAGGAAGTTACGGAAGTATTGTTATTGAAGGCTGGATCCGGGCTGGTGCTGTTCCGGAACGTCTGGCGGAAGTCAATATAGAAGTTGTGGCGCAACATGTATGACACGAGCAGATCACTATAGATAATCTTGTTGTCGGTTCCCTGGGTGATTTTATTGTTATAGTCCTGCATCCTCAGATTATAACTCTTGTTGATATCCTGTCCCCAATCGGTAGCCGGCCCCGTATTGACCGCGTTATCGCGCCCGGTGCGTAGGTACGATGACTTGACCGTCAGCGACAGCCTTGGTATTGGCTGGTAGCGGCCGATCATGGCCACTTCATAGAAGTTGCCACCCATGGGATGCCCGATGGGCTGCAGAAAATGGGTGTAGCTGGTAAACAAGTTCTGATGCGCATACGTGTATGGCCTCACCACATTACCTTCCAGTTGCACATCGAGGTTAGGGACACCCAGCGCATCAATGTACTTGATACCTCCCTGGAGGGCATACTTGTTCGCCCACCATCCATTGCCCGAGGTGATGTTACTCAGCACAAACTCATCCAGTACAAACTGTCCGTAAAATGACAGCCCGGGAGTGATCAGCCACTTCCAGTCGATACCCAGGATCACGTTGTCGGCACTGCCGTTTTGCTGCTCGATGGCGCGATAGAAGATAACCGGATTGAGGTAGCTGAGCTCAAACGTGCCTCCGTTGATGGAGTCCTGAGGAGAAAACATCACCGACTCGAAGAAACCGAGGTTGAACTTCTTGCCGATGTTCACGCTCAGGTGATGGAACGCCATGAACTTGTCCGGGTAGCGCTGGTTGGTGTTGTAGTTGTTGGCGACCATCCGGCTCAGTTGGAAGAGGTAGTTGAGCTTCCAAACTTTCACGTTCGCACGAATGAACTGACTCGGTGGCGCAAAGTCGGAATAGATCAGCGAACGGTATCCCGTTCCAATAAACGTGCGGTCATGACCGAACTGCATCCAGATACTCTTGGAGATATTAAAGTCGATGTAGCCGCGTGCTTCAAAGAAGTCGACACCGGAGGTCTTGAACCCTTTCCAGAAACCCTGATGTGGGACAATGTTATAGCCGTACAAACGTGAATACTCCGTCGCATACAACGGAAGTTGTGCCTGGTTCTCTGTGAGGAAGGTGTAGAAGCCGATCTTCTTGTCGACCATACCGCGGATTTCCACGCCGCGTGTGTTGATGAATACTGTCTCACCAAGCCGTGAGTCTTTACCCGCGCCTACATAAATAATCGGGTTGACGTGCAGATCGAAGTCGGGCTTGTCGACCATGAAGAAGTCGGACTTCTTTTTATACAATGCCTTGAGAAACGGCTTCTTGCTATCGGCCGTCTCGGCGCGGGACCATTCCCAGTTGTCGTTGTGGAGGTAGTCGAGGTTATACTTGTCGGCCTCCGACTGGAAGATATTTCCTTTCGCCTGCAGCGAGTCTACCATAGCGACGATCGCCGACCGCTTGTAGGGCTTGACGGTAGTGAAGAGCTCGGGGACGATGGTACCTGACTTGACCTCATAGCGGTCGATCCAGTGGTAGTAGGCCTCGTCGAGGGGGGCGTTGGTACTTTGGGCGTGTAGCTGGATCTGGAGGGCTATGGAGAATAGGATAAGAAGCAGGTACCTGAGAGGGGTATTGGCTATTAGCTGTTGGGTGTTAGCAAATGGCTGTTGGCAGGGCCGTGGTACCCGTCGCAGCAAGGGCCATCCTGTCGATCCAAAGCGGTGACAGGAGGCTGGAGTGGCGATGTTAAATGAGCCGTGGAGGGGCAGGATTTCGCGATTTGGTGTCAAAAATACAATCTAAGGGGGTTTTTAACAACGTCGAGGCCTTGCAAATACCTTCCCTCTATTTATCTTTGCAGTCCTTTTTAAAGGCACCACTATGAAGAAAGATATCCACCCTGAGTACCAAGACGTCGTTTTTTGGGATACGTCCAGCGATTTCAAGTTTATGAGCCGCTCGACCATGAAAACGAAGGAAACGACAACCTGGACTGACGGTAAAGAGTACCCGGTCATTAAGGTCGAGGTTAGCTCCGCATCACATCCGTTCTATACGGGCAAGAAGATGTTCCTGGATTCCGCAGGCCGCGTTGAGAAATTCCAGAAGAAGTACACCAAGAAGGCAGAATAATCCCCTTTAAACCGGGATTGTCATGCAGCGCATTGAAAAGGTCTCCTCCGGGAGGCCTTTTTTCATGTATGCCGCTTTTTAGGGCGAAAGGGTATATTTTAGCACCATGAACCTCGTGCTGTTTGATGACCCCGCGATACGGGTCGACCTCATGCCCTTTACGCTTACCCGGCCCGTGGCCTCGATTCGTGTGGGGATGCTGACCATCGCGGAGAAATGGGCACACCACCTGAAAGCTTCGGTCAGCTACCAGACCGAAGCCTACCTCACCGAAAAATTTCCCGGCAGCAAAGTTTCTGAAAACCTCTTCGTCAACGGCGCCCTCTGCCCCGACGAAAACCTTGTCGAAGCCGTACAATCGCTTTCGTCAGGTGAGTGCCTTCTGCATGGAAGCCGGCTACTGGCCGTCAAGGGATCGCGCGCTGAGACCACTTCACGCCCCAAAACTTTTGCCGGCACGCCCGTGATCATCGACCAGGTATGGAAGATATTTCAGGTGAATGGCGAAGAGATCCGCGCGGACGTTGCGCTGGTCACCAAAGGAAAGAAGTCACATCCCATTACTGATCCGCATACGCGCACCTATTCTCCGGAGAATATTTTCCTTGAAGAAGGCGTGCAACTCAACGCCTGCGTGCTCAACGCTTCGACTGGACCGATCTACCTCGGCAAACATTCACAAGTACAGGAAGGCGCCGTGATTCGCGGTCCGTTCGCCCTCGGCGAGGGATCGGTGGTCAACATGGGTGCAAAAGTACGCGGCGATACAACCGTTGGACCACGCTGCAAAGTAGGCGGCGAGATCAGCAACGCTGTGTTCTTCGGCTTCAGCAACAAAGCGCATGATGGCTTCCTCGGCAACTCCGTCATCGGCGAGTGGTGCAACCTGGGCGCGGATACCAATACATCCAATCTAAAGAACAACTACGAGGACGTGAAGATCTGGAGCTATCGCAAAGGCGGGTTTCAGAGCACGGGTCTTATGTTCTGCGGACTGATGATGGGCGACCACAGTAAGTGCGGGATCAACACGATGTTCAATACAGGTACAGTCACCGGCGTCTCTGCCAATATATTTGGTGATGGCTATCCGCGCACGTTCATCCCTTCCTTTGCCTGGGGTGGCGCGGCAGGATTCATGACTTTCCAACTCAAGAAAGTGTTTGAAACAGCCGCGAAGGCCATGGAGCGGCGGAAGATGACCCTGGGAGAAGCCGACAAGAAAATATTGTCAACGGTATTTGAACGCTCCGCCGCCGAGCGGGTCTGGGAGAAAAGCGCATGAGATTCAAAGACATCCCCGGCCTCACCGAAGTCAAACAACGCCTCATCCGCTCAGCGAAAGAAGGGAAGGTCGCCCACGCACAATTGATGATGGGTCGTGAAGGCACGCTGAACCTCCCGCTGGCCCTCGCCTACACGACGTATTTACATTGCGCCAACAAAGGCGAAGACGATGCCTGCGGCGAATGCCCCGCGTGCTCGAAGAACCTAAAATATATCCATCCCGACACCCATTTTGTCTTCCCGCTCAGCAACGTCAAGGGCGACAAAGACGACGACCGCTTCCGGGCCGACATCATGAAGAGCTGGCGCGCCTTCCTGCTGGAGCAGCCCTTCGGCAACATGGCCGACTGGACGACGTCGTACGGGGGTGAAGACAAGCAGGCGCTCATCTCAAAGGAAGAAAGCCGGGAGATCGTGAAGGCCCTGTCGCTCAAACCCTTTGAGAGTCCGTTCAAGATCATGATCATCTGGCAGCCGGAGTTCATGCACCCATCGGCAGCCAACGGCATCCTCAAGATCCTCGAAGAGCCGCCGCAGAATACTTTCTTTTTGCTCGTCTCCAACAACCCCGAGCGTTTGCTGCCTACCATACTTTCCCGCACCCAGCAGGTGACCGTACCTCTGCTCACGGACGCGGACGTGGACGGCTACCTAAAATCCATGGTGCCTGACGCAACGAAGCGCGCCGCCATCGTCGCCAACGCCGAAGGGAATCTGCACCTCGCCATCGATCTCATCGACCACGAAGCCGAGAATCACCACGAGCGGCTGGCGAACTGGCTGCGAGCCTGCTACAAGCAGGATGCTGTGAAGATGTTTGCCATGGCCGAAGAATTCCATGAGATGGATAAGCTGCAGCAACACGGAATGCTCGCCTATGCGATGAAGATGATCCGGGAGACACTTCTGGTTTCTGCCGGAGCGCCGACACTGATGCGAAGCCGGGACGACGAGCAGAAGTTCGCCGAAGGTTTCAGCAAAGTGATGAAACTGGCGGCCGTCGAGAAGGCCTACCAGCTACTCAACGATGCGGGTTACCAACTGGAGCGCAACGGAAGCCCCAAGATGATCTTTATGGATATGTCCCTCCGTCTGGCGAAAGCCATGAACTAAAATTTCCTCGTTTACCGGCAAGGGTATATTTTTGCCAAACTTTTTACAAACAGGATCCATGAAAAGAACCATCACGCTTGCTTTCGTCACCCTGCTCCTGATTACGGGTTGTGCCCAGGACAACAAAAAGGACTATGTCGTAACCATCAAGACCTCCTACGGGGACATGGTCGCCATTCTGTACGATGAGACCCCCAAGCACAAAGCCAATTTCATCAAGCTGGCCAAAGAGCACTACTTTGACAGTCTCCTGTTCCATCGCGTCATGCAGGGGTTCATGATTCAGGGTGGTGATCCAAACTCGAAGAAAGCGAAGCCCGGCGAAGGCCTCGGAAGTGGCGGCCCTGGCTATACCGTGGATGCTGAATTCCTTCCTCAATACTACCATGAAAAGGGAGCCTTGTCGGCCGCACGCCAACCCGACCAGGTCAATCCTCAAAAAGCATCAAGCGGCAGCCAATTCTATATTGTTCAGGGCACTGTTATCTCGCAGACTGAAGTACAAACCCTGAAGTATGATCAGATGCAGTTAATGACCGGCCTGCGTAAGATGTTTGAAAACCCGGCAAACAAGCCTCTCCTCGACTCACTCAACCAGCTTTACTATTCCGGTGACATGCCTGCCTACCAGACCCGGCTTCTTGCCCTCGCTCCGCGTGTAGAAAAAGCTACTGGACTCACCATCATCAAAGATCTTTCAGAAGAAAAAATCAAGTCCTACACCACCATTGGCGGAGCACCGCACCTGGATGGGCAGTATACGGTTTTCGGTAAAGTGATCAAAGGCATTGAAGTCATCGACAAGATCGCTGCTGTTTCTGTAGACCCGGCCAACAGGCCCTTCGAAGATGTACGCATGACGGTCACCGTGGAGGAAATCTCCCGCAAGAAGATCACGAAGGAATACGGCTACCAGTATCCTGTCGTCCCCAAGAAGTGATCAAGGTCCTGGTCACCGGTGCAAATGGACTGCTCGGTCAGAAACTGACCGACTTGCTGAGCCGTGAGCCGGGCGTTGACCTGATTGCCACGGCACGGGGAACCTGGCGAGCGCCGGTTACACGAGGTGTCTTTCATGCACTGGATGTTACTCAGGAAGATCAGGTGAATAACCTCATCGCCGCGACACGCCCCGATGTGGTTATTCATACTGCGGCGATGACGCAGGTCGATCAATGTGAAACCGACCGCGAGTCGTGCTGGCTTAACAATATGACCGCCGTGGGGTATGTCGCACGTGCCTGCGAAAAGCATCAGGTTCACCTCATTCACCTTTCCACCGATTTTGTTTTTGATGGAACCGCCGGTCCACTGGATGAGACGGCCGTGCCAAACCCCATCAGTTATTACGGCGAATCAAAGCTTGCCGCCGAGCATATCGTAAAAGCACTGACGACACCGTGGACCATCGTGCGTACGATACTCGTCTACGGCGTCACCAAGGATCAAAGCCGGTCCAATATTGTGTTGTGGGTAAAGAAGAGCCTGGAGGAAGGCAAGACGATACGCGTGGTGAACGACCAGTGGCGTACGCCTACCCTTGCCGAAGATCTGGCCATGGGATGTTGGCTTGCTGCAAAGTGGAAAGCCACGGGGATCTTCAACGTGAGTGGAGGAGAAATGATGACGCCCTACCAGCTAGCGTTGCGCACGGCCGATCATTTTCAACTGAACAAGAGTCTTATCGTTGAGACCGACTCCACGGCATTCAAGCAGCCCGCCGCGAGACCACCAAAGACTGGATTCATCATTGAAAAAGCTAAGCGCGAGTTAGGTTATGCGCCGCACAGCTTCTCCGAAGGACTGCGCATCCTCGACACTCAGTTCGCCTGATCCCTCTTCTTTACGCTGCGAATAGCAAGGTAGTAGATCGGTATTCCGGCCAGCGCGATGAGCAGACCGGGCCAGGTGAACTTTGGCTTGTAGACGATCAACAGTGAACAAAAAGCAATACCCATTGCGATGTAGATCGCTGGGAGCACCGGGTATCCAAAGGCGCGGTACGGGCGCTCAGCATCCGGACGCTTTTGGCGGAGAACAAAAATCCCGGCGATGGTAAGCACGTAGAAGAGCACCACCACAAACGAGACCATATCGAGAAGCTCGCCATATCGCCCGCTCAGACACCAGGCGGATGCCAGTGCGCATTGCACCCATAGGGCCGCCTGCGGTACAGAGAACCGGTTGAGGTCGCCTGCCTTGCGGAAGAATACGCCATCGTTGGCCATAGTGTAGTATACACGTGCGCCGGACAATATCAGTCCGTTACAGCAACCAAACGCCGACACCATCAGCATGATGGAGATGATGACCGAGCCGATGTTGCCGAAGATGGCCAGCGAGGCAGAAACGGCGACACGATCTTTATCAGCAAAGGCGATCTCGTTGAAGGGCAGCACCGAAAGAAACATGAAGTTGGTCGCTACATAGATCAACGTCACGATGACTGTGCCGAGGAACAAACTCAGACCGATGTTGCGGCTGGGGTTTTTCATCTCACCGCCGATGAAGGTGACGCTGTTCCAGCAGTCGCTGCTGAAGATCGAGCCCACCATCGCGGCGGCAATGGCACCGAGGGCCGCAACGAGCGTGTAGGTGCCGATGGTGCCATCGGGGGCCAGGCTGTGCAGGCTCCAGGCATGGGTCCAGTTGGCACTCCATACCTCGGGGTTCATCATGATCCAGCCGAAGAGCGTGAGGCCGAAGAGACTGAGAAGTTTGGCAACCGTGAATGTATTCTGAATGAGCTTTCCACCCTCGAGACCGCGCGTGTTCACATAGGTAAGAAAGACAATGATCACAATCGAAAGCGCTTGTCCCGGCGACACGTTGAGTCCGCCGACAGAAAACAAGATCAACGACTCATCAACGCCGGGCACGAGGTAGGCCATGAACTTGGAAAACCCCACACCGACTGCCGCGATGGTTCCAGTCTGGATGACCGCAAACAGACTCCAGCCATAAACGAAGGCTACGAGGGGATTGTAGGCCTCCTTGAGGTAGACGTATTGTCCGCCGGCCCGGGGAAACATGCCGCTGAGTTCGCCGTAGCTGACGGCCGCAGTGATGGTCATGAATCCGGTGATCACCCAGACGGTGATGAGCCAGCCTGCACTGCCCACATTGCGAGCAATGTCGGCGCTGACGATGAAGATGGCTGACCCGATCATGGAGCCAGCAACGATCATGGTGCCGTCCCACAATCCCATCACGGGTTTAAAGCTGGTGTTGCTCAATGCAAAGTCGTTAGGAATGATTTTCAATATAGAGATTTGATAGCCGAAGCGTACCGGCTGGAAGAAATGATTTTTGATTATCGTATTATTTCTTAATCTTTCCCGCATCTAAAACATACACTATGTCAGCCAGTCGGGGTCAATGGGGTTCAAAGTTCGGATTTATCATGGCCGCCGCCGGTTCTGCCGTTGGACTCGGCAACATCTGGCGGTTTCCATACCTCACCGGTGAGAACGGTGGCGCAGCGTTTGTTTTCCTCTATGTCATCTGCGTCGTATTCATCGGCGCACCGATGCTTATCAACGAGATTGCCATCGGCCGACTATCTGGCAAGAGCCCTGTAGGCGCTATGCAGAAGTTAGGCGCCAACAAAGTGTGGACGTTCCTGGTGGGCGTTCTGCCCCTCATGGTAACCTTTGTGGTGCTGAGCTATTATAGTGTCATCGCGGGGTGGACTGTGGGCTATATTTATAATTCCCTCTTTGCGATCGATATCACGTTCGCTGAGTTCATCGCAACATCCGAATATGTCGTACCCCTGCACGCTGCGGTGATGATCATGACGCTGTGGATTGTACTTGGCGGCGTTTCGGGTGGCATAGAAAAGGCTACCAAGATTCTTATGCCTGCACTCTTTGTCATACTGGTGGTCATCATCGTACGAAGCGTTACACTGCCGGGCGCAGGTGCGGGAATTGAATACTACCTATTGCCCGACTTCTCAAAAATCAACGGCAAAGTCGCCCTCGACGCCCTGACACAGGTATTCTTCTCGCTCGGCATCGGCTGGGGCATGATGATCACCTATGGATCGTATCTCCCGAAGAATCAAAACATCGTGACCTCCAGCCTTTGGGTTGGAGCGATGGATACCTCCGTGGCGCTGCTGGCCGGGCTCATGGTGTTTCCCGCCGTATTTGCCTTTGGCGGTAACGTGAGTCAAGGCCCAACACTAGTCTTCACTGTCCTCGCCAACATCTTCCAGGTGATGCCCTTCGGACACATCGCCGGCGCACTGTTCTTCCTGCTGCTCTTCTTCGCCGCCATCACGTCTACAATATCCATGCTGGAAGCACCCTCCGCCTACTTCATCGACAACAAAGGATGGAACCGGAGGAAAGCGGCCATCCTCGTCGCCATCGTGGCCTTCCTCTTTGGTATCCCCTCAGCACTGTCGGCGGGTAGCTCCCCGTTCTGGACGGGCATGGAAGTGAATTTCTTCGGAACGACCGTGGGTAGCTTCTCGGACATACTCGATCACCTCTTTGGCAAACTGTTCATGATGCTCGTGGTACTCTCCACCTGCATCTACACCGGTTGGTTCTTTAACATCAACCTCATTGTCAATGAGATCGCGGAAGGGGCCCCGGGCTTCAAGACCTCAAAAGTGCTCGGCATACCCATGTATAAAATATGGGTGTTCGCGGTGCGTTATATCTGCCCCGTAGTTATCGGATTGGTGGCCCTGAACGTTGTGGGCGTCTTCGGATAGGATTATTTCAACGCCTTGGCCACCGGTTGCCCGGTGCACCCGCTGGGAAACTTGATGCTCAGCAAGACAGAAAGTGTCGGCGCGATGTCGGTGATTCGCTGATAGTCGGCAGAACTGCCTTTCGCAATACCCCATCCGTAAAAAATAACGGGCACATGGGTGTCATACGAATAGATGGAGCCATGCGTCGTCCCCGTCTCACTTCCCTCAGACTCGAACCATTGTGGCTCGAGAACATACAGGATCTCACCCGACCGCTTGTGATTGAAGCCGCGCACCAATCCACCCTTCGCCCCGGCACTGGAAAAATCAGCAGCGCGGATCGTACTGGCTGAATAAACCTCGGCGATGCCGTCCTGATCAATGAGGTACTGTGTGATCAATTCAGTGGCCACGAGCAAATCAACGCCGGCGCTTCTCAAGTCGCCGGTGAAGGCGTCCTGGTTCAGGAAGACCTGGCCATTGCTGATGTTCTCGATAATCTTTTTATCGCCAAAAAAGGTTTTTAGGAAATCGGTCACGCCCGCTTGCAGCACGGATTTCTTCACGATTCCCGCCGGTACTTTGCCGGTCAGCATCTCCTGTGGTATCTCGGCAACGCCGTGATCCGATGTTAGGAATACAACGTATTTGCCAGCACCGACTTTCCGGTCGAGGGTATTCAACAAGTCTTCAATGTTCTTGTCGAGGCGAAGGTACGTGTCTTCCACCTCCACCGAGTTCGGGCCCATGCCGTGACCGATGTAGTCGGGACTGGAGTAAGACACTGAAAGGAAGTCGGTGATGTCGTCAGCACCCATCTCCTCTCCTTCCATCGCTGCCTTCGCAACGTCTGTGAGCAGATCAGAACCAAACGGCGTGGACACGAGCAACTCATACCCCGGCTGCTGTCCGCGGATTTCTTTCAGCTTGTAGGGAAACACAGGCTTCTGGTCCTTGCCTTTGAGGCGCGTCTCGTACAGTCCATCATCCGGGCCGCTTTCGTCGTATTGCTCAATCGGCAACAACGTCTTCCATTCACGGCTTATGTATTGCTCGGACAGTTTGAGGCCATTGAATTTCTCCAGCCACGAAGGCAGGCCTGGCTTGTAAAATGTACTGCTGATGAATCTTCCTGACGGACTGTCAAACCAGTAAGCACCGTCGGGCATATGACCTGAAGGCAATACGGCGCCACGGTCTTTCATGGAGACACCCACCACTTTCGCCCGTTTCTGTGTCGCCATTTTCAACTCATCCGTGATGGTGGTTGACAACAAGCGCCACGGTGACACTGCTCCACGCCCTTGCTCCACACCCACGGGCTTTTGCCGGGGATCACCCACACAGTTCACCATCTGTTGTGCGTCTTTCTCGTACCAGTCGTTGCCGATGATTCCATGAACGGCCGGGGTTGTGCCGGTGTAAATTGAAGCGTGCCCGGGGCCGGTATACGTGGGTATATAATTATAGTGCGCGTTCTTTAGCATGAAGCCCTCACCCATTAGCCGCTTGAATCCACCGGCACCGTATTTCTTTTCAAAACGATACAGATACTCCTGCCGCATCTGGTCGACGACGATGCCCACCACGAGCTTGGGACGTTCCTGCGCGGAAAGTGAAAGGGAACCAAACGAAAGGAGAAGGATGAGGATGTATTTCATGATCATAAATTCGCCCGCAAATCTAACGCTTTGTCAGTTATCACACGTGATTTTCTCCAGCTCGTCACCCTCAAGGGCCTGGCTCCTGATAGTCTTGCCGTGCTGGTCAAAATACACGACCACGGAAATGCCGGCCTCCGTGATGTATCGCTCAGTAAAATACAACGGCAAATCCCGGGTACCCAGGTTGATGACTTCGGTATATTGTATGGGGATGATCGTGCCTCGGCGGCTGCTCAGCACACCGTAGACTTTATCCTGGTGGACGAGGGCAATCTTTTCCGTCGGCAGTTCGCGGAGGTATTGATATTGCCGGATATTATCCACTCTTACCTTCTGCGTGGCGATTTCGATCAACTTCCATGTAGTGCCTTTCTTCGCCCAGGCGATGCTGTCATTCCAGAATTCCACTTCATCCCATCCGAACGCCCCCACGGGCTTTCCATCGGAATGAATAAATCCATAACCCTTGTCCTTGTAAGCAAGCCAGAGCTTTGCGTTGTAAGGCCGCACGTTGCGGTCGTAGACGGGCTTGACGAGGTGTAACGTAGCTGCGTCAAACCATCCAAACTTCTTGTCCTTGAGCAGTGAAAACGCATGAACCCCGGCGGAGACGATCGCATCGTACTCGGCCGGCAGGAACACCTTGCCATCCTCACGAATCAGTCCTTTCTTGCCCTGACGCGTAAAGAGAAACAGCGACGGTGACACCGGATCGAGTTGATCAAATTCTGCGGTGAAAAGTCTAACTCCTGTACCCGCGTTATAGACTACTTTCTTTTTCTTCTCTTCGAGTACCATCCACGCCGATGAGTCGCGGAACTCTTTGAACTGGAAATGTGAACCTCTTAGAAAAGTGATCTTCTGACCATCGGGGAGCAAGGCACGAACGGAATCGGCGTCCTGCAGGAAGGCAAGTTGCCCACGAAACCACGCACTATCACCCGATGTGAGCGTGTCAAAGCCACGATCGAATACCCAATGCTTGCCGGCCGTGTCCTCCATGCGTACCCATCCACCTTGCTCGACAACGTGTTTGTAGCCTTTGTCCTCCAACTTCTTGATTCCCTGAATAAACATGCGGTCGTTCTTCATGGTGATGAATCCAAACGATGTCTTTTTCAACACCTGACGATCGAGGGGGATGATAAAATTGAGGTTGGGGTCAATGACACCTTCGAGCACGCCGTTGCGCACCCAATAGTGCTGATCGCCCCATTTGCGCGTGTCGTCAAATACAAAATCCTCTTTCAGCTCTACACCCTCAGCGGCCCTTGCCATGCGCGCTGGTGTCGTCAGAATCTTCTTGTTGTTTTTGGTGAGCTGCACGACAGAGTCGAGGACGGCAATATCATCAAAACCCGAAGTCAGCAGCGGCACTCCGGAAAGCGTCATCACTGTCCACCGGTCATCGTAGTTGATGCCCACAAATCGGTTGGCAATCACCAGTGCATCATCGACCGGTATATGCGTAAGTCTGTAGCCCGACTCATGGATGACAAACCCGCCGCTGTCGGTCGCAATGAAGATGAAACCGAGCGTGAGGTCGTCGAAGTCTTTCACCGTGCCCTTCCAGACGATCTTGCCGTTGCGGGCGAGAATGCCTTCTGAGGTGAGGAGGTAGCGGTCGCTAATCTCGCCACAGCGATACCCTTCGGGGATATCGTCAAAACGGGGGGCGACAACTTCTTTTCCACTTTCGTTGATGAACCCGTAGCGGCCGGATTTGATCACCGGCACCCAGTACCCCTCCTCACTTACTTCTCCCTCACGTCGCAGGGAGTCTGTATTCCATGTGCCATCGGCAACTACCTCGCCGTCGCGTTCCAACGAAAACAAGAGCGCCTTTGCGCGTGATGCCCAGCGGCTCTCAGGGTAGTTCTTGAGAAAGCGCAAGAAAGCATTCGGCGAACCGGAAGCCGTATTCAACTCAAATACTCTTTTCTCAGCCAGTGGGCGATACGGACTGTGCGGGAATTCTTTATAAAACCTTTCGTAACTGGTGCGTCGCTTGTCTCTGGTGATCTCTTCGTACTCAAGTTTTTCCATGCGGTCCTTTGCCTCCCTTGATCGGTGCGACGATGGGTACTGTTGGAGAAAGACTTTGAAGGATTTCGAGGTATTCCCTTTGAGCGCCTTCACGAACGCCTGCTCATCGCGAAGTTCCATGGCGACAGGAATCTCCCTGGCATGAGCATAGCGCGTTATAAAATCCTGGTATGCATCCTCCGTGTCTGCCTTCTTTGCCCGCTCAAACGCAGCGCTGTCGATGGACAGGCGGAGGCGGCGGACAGAGGCCGTGTCCATGATCGACCTGCGGCCTAGCTCCCGGCCGGTCATGAGTCGGGCTGACTTGTGTTGATAATGGCTGGCCGAATCAATCTGGAACGTAGGATGGCCTGCGTGAAAGAAAAACAGGGACATCAGATAAACCGGCTCGGGGTCGAGGGTGTCTTTGACCATCGCCTTTCGGATGGACTGCCCAGCCTTAGTCCATTTGGAACGGTCGGTGATGGCGTTGAGTTTCTCAGGTGATACTTGTCCGGCGGCCCTGAGCGAGAACACCAACAAGAACACTGTTGCAAAGCGCCACATCATCACGGAAGAGTACACCATTTCCAAGAGGAAACGCAAAATTAGCAAAGACTGTCTATCGGCTCACCAGAATCTTCGCCACTTGTCTTCTTTTTCCGGCAGTCAGCACAACGAAGTAGGCCCCGGCAGGCTGAGCCGCCATGGCAAAGGTCTCACGATGCCTTTCGCTGCTCGCGGGCAACACGGTTCTGGATTGAATGACCCGACCGTGAACGTCGACAATTTCAACGACGGCGGTCATTGCGGAAGGCAATTCGAATTCTACATGCACATCGCGGACAACAGGGTTGGGATAAGCAACCAACGACAGCGGATTCTTCACCGGGTTCTCCAGCCCCGTTGGCTCCTCCTGAATCGTGATATAATCAACGGCTGTGCCCCATCCCGCCACGTCAGCATTGGAATAAAGCCGATAGCGAAACAGCAATGTGTCGCCAACCTGGAAAGCCTGAGTCAGGTCAATCTGGTGTTGTCGGAGTAACGATCGCGAGCCCGGCGTCCCGGCCGTGTAGGCTGCATTCCATTCAGCATGCAAGCGCGCGTCATAGCCGTCGGCAAGAGGTATCCAATCGAGTCCGTTTGTTGAGGCCTCCATCACGGCGAAGTCGAGAAAGTCATTCGTCCCGAACGGTGCGCCGTCAACGCCCGGCTCTACCAGTGCGACGTCTTCATAAAACAACGTCGGCAACGTGGCCGATACAATGATGGGATGCCTGATCACGGCCTTGATTGTTCCATTGGGAGCATAGGGGTGATCGGAATGAAGGGTCTTTCGTTCGCTGGGTATAGCTCCCGGAAAACCACTCAACGAAAAGCCAGTTACAGTAAAGTCGTCGAGGTTGGCGAAATAGGTGAAGTAGGAATTCTCTATGCTGAGGATATCCAATTGATCGATGCTATAGGTCTTCGAATGTATGGGAGCCGTTCCTCTGTAGCCGATCAGTTTGATGGACCGCAGTCCCGGTGCAATTCCCGGAAGGGTCGCCACCCAATCACCTGCAGCAACTGTTGTAGCGGTTGCCTTCAGCGTTGTCCCGTCATAGATTTCAAGTCGGTCGTAGTCATCCGGTGCCCTTAACTTCAGCAGTAGCTGTTCTTTGGGTGATGTCCCGAAATCCAGTATCTCCGGATGGGCCGTCACTTCCTGAGGAGCGTCGACAGTGGCTGTCCATATACCCCGGCCGTGGGTGGCGATGACCACCTGGTTATCCATTCCTTTCATATCCCATACCGATAGTGATGGAAAGCCGGTGACGAGCGACCACGTTAATCCATTGTCCAGCGATTCGACGATGCCGATCTCTGTGCCGGCCCACAGGATGTTCGGGTCATCGGGCCGGATGTACAGGCAGTAAACGGCCACATCAGGGAATCCGCGTGTGCTCACATCGCCCGCATCAAAGCCAGAAATATCTTCCCATGTTTGTCCGAGATCCATGGTGCGGAGGATCTTGGGGTTGCCTGCCTGCGAAAAAAGAGCGTATGCTGTTTGCTCCTGAAATGGATGTGAAGCCAGTTTGGTGATGCCACCGGAAATCAGCGATGCTGGTGGATTTTCTGTTGCTGTAAACGTCACACCGGCGTCGGTGGACACGTGAATATTTCTCCCGCCGGTACCATCAATCATCCCGCTGCCCGCCCACACGATCGTGGCATTGGCACGCGACACTTCAACATCCATCAGGGAGGACACACCACCCCAACGGTCCGTAATTGGCGAGGCCGTCCAGGAAGCCCCGAAGTTTGGAGAGAAGAATACGCCGGCCGATGAAAGGGCGTAGATGCGATCGGGGTTGTCGCGTGAGTTTGCAAGTTTAGAAATAAACGGCATCTCGCCGAAGAGACCCGATGTTGCGTTCGACCAGGTGAGGCCACCATTGGTAGAACGGACGAAATTATTGCCTTGCGATCCGCCGATCATTTTCTTGTCATCGAGGTTGTTCCAGATGACTTCAAACCCATCGCCGCCAAACGCGAAATCATAATCCGTGGTTTCCGACGATGATCCCGGATTCGGTGACTTCCACGTGCCGTTGTCTTGTGTCCCTCCAAAATATTGATCGAAGCCGGGTCGCTTGTCAGCGCCGTAGAATTGGGTGGACCGGTAGGTTCTACCCGACATCGTCCAGTTTCCTTCATTGATACCGGGCGACACTGATGTATTGGATACAAAGACGCCGCCATCGCTGGCGCTGAGAATTTTGTAGGTAGAACCCGACATGGGAACCATCACCAGATTGTGCTGATCGGGGTGAACGTCGGTACCAAACGTATTGAACCTGTTCTTGGCATCAAACTGACCGTAGGCATCGGACACCGTGATGGTCGATGCATTCAGTTTCTGAACGCCGGCGTAGCTGATGTTGATGGTAGAAACCGGCAGATTGCCGGGGTCCCACGTTGCACCCGACGCCAGCGATGGGAAGAAATTGTAGATAAGTTTGTGTTCCTGACCACCGGCAACAGCAATCGCTGCCGAAGGAGTGCCGGCATAGTCAACGTTGTTGATGTACACATACTCCCGGCTGTTGAGCAGAGCATCCGTTCCGAAAAACTGTGGCACCAGATCAAACTGACCGTTGTTGGCCTGATCGCGGAAAGACACCATCAGTTGGCGGGGCAACAAAGGATTGGTCACCTCCCACGCCTGAAATGGCACCTGCACATAGTCCGCATAGGTATAACTGAGAACCGGAACGCCTGACGTTGCACCGGCGGGAACCCTAAAACGGTGCGCCATCTGGTTGATCCCCGGACCAAACCGGATTTCGATGTTTCGCTGGCCTGCATCCGGACCTGCGGTAAGGCGTCCGAAACTGTACTGGATGTTGGCAAATGAAAGCAGGAAAAGAAAATCCGACGTGTTGTTTTCAACCATGGTGTAGTTGATCACTTCCGTAGCTCCGGTACTCAGCGTCGTACGGAAAAGATTCACACCGCCGAAGTAGACTACGTTTGCATTGAACGGATCACAGGCGATGGTGTTATCGTACCATCCTTGTCCACCGAGGAAATCCAACGGCGCCCCGTTCCATTGAACGTTCACCAGCGACCAGGTTGCGCCGGCATCATTGGAAACATACAAGTCGGAATCGCTGCCCGACAGCCCGCCCTCACACGATGCAAAAATCCGTTGGGTGTTCACCGGTGACACGGCCAGTTCAACCCGTCCTGAGGGGCTCATCCCGGCATTGGAATTCGCCCAGGTAACACCGCCATCGGTCGACTTCAACACTCCAGCCGCGTTTTGCGCCGCATACTGGATCTGAAAATCTGAGGGATTGACTTTCAAATCCTGAATGGCCGTGAGCATCGACGTCTGCGTCCACGCAACACCGCCATTGGTGGTGCGATAGATGCCCGTGTTTGTAGCGGCGACCACCACGTCAGGATCCGTTGGACTTATGGCGATGCGATTTACATCGGAAAATGCGATGGTAGCGGGAAGATGCGTCCACGTTTGTCCGCGGTCGGCAGATTTGAAAATTCCGTTGCCCGTGATACCGTCCAGGTTTCCAAACCCCTCTCCGGTGCCCACATACAGGATGTCGTGGTTGGAAGCCGCCATCGCCAGCACGGTCGTGGCAAGATTGGTAAGGTCGGGCGTTAGCAATGTCCATTGCGCTCCTGCGTTGGTGGTCTTCCACACGCCGCCACCGGCCGAGCCGGCATACCAGGTGTTCTTCAATGGATCATCGGGATCGACAATAAGACCCCGCGTTCTGCCCGGCACGTTTGCTGGACCGCGTTCTGTCCATGTCACCGTCGCCGATTGCATCTGCATTCCTCTGGAGCGGCTTGTCGCTTTGCTCTTGCGCAACTCCCGGTAGCGATATCCCGGCGTATAGGCCGGACCGGCATCACCTTCCGCCGTGCGAATGGACCGGTGAAAGCGCGCAAATTCTTCCGGTCCATTGTAATTCCTTACGACAGGCTTCTCGTCGCTTGCTGTTCGGACGAAAGATCTATTTACACACACCAATATGGTGGTGCAAAAGGTGAGGATAATGAAGACCAGGTAGCGGTACTGCACGTGGATTAGTTTATTGGCTTAATGCGAATGACTTTCTTATACGCTGAAAGGTCCTCACCTTCTTTCACGATACCGGGCATGCTGAGTACCTCCACTGAATCTTCCCCAACCCACTTCACGTAACCCGGCATGAAAGATTGTCGCTCGGCAATTCTCGCAGTGGCTTTTTCTATGACCAGAAATCGCAGCGCGGCATGGGGTGTGGCCGAAGAGCTGCGCTGAATATAGAGTACATACTGCCCGGTTTGGCTTGGGAACGCGTCAATCTCCTTCCCCAGCTCCTTTTCCGCCACAGCCAGGGCATCGGTCACCGGCTGAGCCGACGAGCAGGCCACCAGAATGACCAACACAAACGAGGTTAAAGCATGAACCATGGGCAAAGCACTATAGCCAAACATACGAAAAGCGGCTTGGGAATAGCAGGTTTGTTTAATGGACTTTGTGCCGAGAAAGGCCATTGCAGGCTAAAAAGCCCTGAACACCACTTTATTGAACCCCGCCGAGGCGTTGAGGTCGGAATAACTACAATTCAAGTACATTTTCCGCAGGCCCCGTAACCTTGATCCGGATTCCAAGTATATCAACAAAACAACCCACCATGAATCCCCTCAAACGCATCATCCTGGTCACCGGCCTCCTCGTCGCCGGCATCTCCGCCGCCGCCGTTGCCCAGCGCAGCCCTGCTCCCAAAGAACTTGTAAAAATTGAGGTCGAGCCCGTAGAAGTAGTCGTTGAGCCTGTTGACGTCGACCTCGAAGCCATGGAAGCCGCTATGGAGGCCATGGAGGAAGCACTTGAAAGCCTGGATGTAGAATCCAAAGTCGATGTGGATGTGGACGAGATTGTCAGCGAGGCCCTGGAAGTAGCCATGGAAAGCGTGGAAGTAGCGCTGCGATCACTGGAGGTTGACCTGGACCAACTCGATGAAGATCTTGAGCAGCTCGACGAGGACCTCGATGCATTGGATGACCTTGATGTAGATGTTGATATTGACTTAGACGACGACAAGCACAAAGAGAAGCACATGCATAAGCAATACGATAAGCACAAGGACATGCAGAAGCACCACGACAAGCATATGCAGAAGGATAAAGAAGGGAAGGAAAAAGACAAGAATAAAGACGAGAAGGCGAAGGGGTTGAAGAAGATCAACTAACTATTTACCGCAAAGGCGCAAAGAAAATACAGAATTGCATCCTCGCTAAACACTGCATTCCTCCGCGATTCAGTTCATCATACAACAAAATTGGGTTCCTCCGTGCCTCCGCGTTGAAATATTTCTTGCAATGGAACTTATTATTCCTACATTTAGGAAAATAGTATTTCATGAAGAAGTATCAATTGGGCGAATTCGAAGAAATCGTCATTCTAACTGTCGCCATTCTCTACAAAGACGCGTACGGCGTAGCCATCAAACAGGAAATAGAATCAAGGCTCAAGCGTAAAGTGAGCATGGGCGCCATGCACTCGGCATTGGTGAGGCTCGAAGATAAAGGCTATCTAAAATCCCTGCCCGGCGAGGCTACCGAAGACCGCATGGGTCGTCCGAAGAAGTACTACCAGATCACGGCGCTGGGAAAGAAGGCCATGGAGTATTCGAAGCAAACACGCAATGAACTGTGGCAGGCTATACCGAAGATGGCTCTGGATCTAAAGATTGGCTAGATGAAGTCCAGTGATTCAAAATCGTCCAAAGAACCAAGCATGAAGCCTGGGGTGATGCCTCCCCGCTACCTCCTACGCTTCTTCCGGTGGTATTGCCATCCGAAGCTGGTGGACCACATTGAAGGCGACTTGCTGGAAGTCTATCTCCAGCGCAAGGCTAAACACGGGAAACGCAAGGCCGACCTGCACTTCGCCATCGACGTCCTTCTCCTCATCCGACTCAGCATCATCCGTCCCATCGAAGGAATGCAGCAATTAAACGTCTACGGCATGTACAAAAGCTACTTTCTGATCAGCGTTCGTAACCTGACGCGCAACAAACTGTTTTCCGTAATCAACATTTTCGGACTCGCGCTCAGCATGAGTGTTGGCCTTATGCTGATCGGTGTGCTTGCCGATTCCTATTCCTACGACCGTTTTCACACCAACTACTCCCGCATCTATCGGGTACTTAGCCAATATCAATACCTGGAAAACAGAGACGAAAACTTCTACGCCTCTACTTCCATGAAGGCAGCGAAGGCAATTCAGGAATCATTCCCGGGGCACGAAGGGCTGGCTATTTTACACCGGGGGTTTGAAGGTGACATGAAGCATGGCGAAACCACCTTGCCCATGAAGGGATACTGGTCCAATGACAACATCTTCAACGTCTTTGACTTTCCGCTGACTAAAGGCAATGTGGCTACCGCCCTGAAAGAGCCCTTCAGCGTTGTGATTACCGAGCGCGCCGCCAAAAAGCTGCTGGGCGACAAAGAACCCTTAGGCGAAAGCATACTGTTCAACAACAAGTCCTATTCGATCACAGGCGTCGTCAAAGACCTGCCCGAGTTTTCACACATCCATTTTGAAATGCTGGCTTCCCTCAGCACACGCGACATCACAGAAAAAGACAACCCCTACGAAATGCTGTGGGATAACATGTGGAATACATGGGTCTATGTACTCATGCCCGAACAACCGGAGCTGGAAACCTTTCAAGCTAACCTCGACCAGCTGAGCGCCCGGGAGGACCCTACCGTGAAGAACACGCACATACGTCTGCGCCTGCAAGCCATGAGCGACATCATGGTGGGCGAAGATCTGAACAACCAAATCAGCAACACCCTCGGCACATTCATGATTTGGTCCTTCCTGGGATTGACCTTCGTGGTGATCCTTTCCGCGGGATTCAATTATACCAACCTTTCTATAGCGCGAGCGCTGAAACGTTCGAAGGAAGTGGGCATCCGCAAAGTGATTGGCGCGGTGAAAGGAAATGTGATGGGTCAGTTTGTCACCGAAGCGGTGATCATCGCCCTGCTCTCACTCCTGGCCGCCGTGCTGCTCTATGTTTGGTTCAGACCTTATTTCCTCGGCCTTAACCCGGACTTGCAGGAACTACTCCGCCTCGATCTTTCATTCTGGCGGGTTCTGCTTTTCATTTTGTTTGCGTTGTTCATCGGAGTCACCGCCGGCATCTTTCCGGCCTTATACTTCTCCAGGGTCAATGCCATCCAGGTGCTGAAGGGTTCCGTTGGCGGGCGCATCACGGGCAGCCTCACCACACGGAAGGCGCTCATCGTCGTTCAGTATTGCATTTCGCTCATGCTGATTACCGGAACCGTTGTTATCTACAAGCAGTATCATCACTTCCTGGACTACGACTTAGGCTATGATACCCAAGATATCCTCAACATTCGCCTGCAAGACAACAATCCGGAATTGCTCATCAAGGAATTGAATGAACTGCCAGAGGTGAAGGGCATTTCCAAATCCAGCATTCTTACCAGTGTCGGATACTACTGGAGGAGCACCATGAAGAACCCGAATAATCCGGAGGACTCTGCGGGGGTTGCTATGAACCACATCGATGAAAATTATCTGGAAATCCACAATCACCAACTGTTGGCCGGACGGTCGTTCCATTTCAAGCCGAAAGGTGCCCCCGAAACAGAAATCATCGTGAATGAGCAAGTGTTGAAGCGGTTTAATATTGCCGATCAGATTCCCTCCAAAGCCATCGGTCAGGTAGTGAATGTTGATCGTAAGGACATGATGATCATCGGTGTGATCCGGGATTTCCAGTATGGCCGTGCCAACAATCGGTCCGGTGATGCCGTCGTCATGCGGTACATCGACGATGATCCCGGTTATGTGAATGTAAAAGTGAGTACCGACAACATTCCGGCCCTCAACGAAAAGATTGCCTCCATCTGGGAGAAAATTGACAGTGTGCATCCCTACGAAGCCAGCCTCTATGACGATGCCATCAAGGAATCGCTCAGAGGCCTCGATGCCTCCATGAAGTTGGCGGGCTTCATTGCTTTCCTGGCGATAGTTATTGCTTCGCTCGGCTTGCTGGGAATGGTCGTGTTTACCACCGAAACGCGTATCAAAGAAGTCAGCATTCGCAAAGTGATGGGCGCATCGGAGGCAGGGCTGCTCTATTTACTGGGAAGAGGATTTTTCCTTCTCCTCGCCCTGGCCGCACTCATTGCACTACCCATTACCTACCTGTTCTTCGACCAGTTCCTGTTGCCCGAGCTCGCCAACCACGCCCCTATCGCACTCGAAGAGATGACGATTGGACTATTGGCTGTGATGTTGATCGCGCTTTTGGTGATTGGCACACAGACGATCAAGATTGCACGTACAAATCCGGCGACGGTGCTGAAGAATGAATGAGAATGCTATTGGCGGTTTGCTGTTAACCATTGGGCGCTCCGGTTAATCCGTCAATCACTATCGGAACGTACCCCTCCTTCCTTTCGTTGCTCCATCTTGCCCTCATAAACACAAAGAGCGATGAAAAATCTCATTTCCTTGACCGTAATGTTGGTGCTCTGCCTGGCTTGTGGGAAAGCTACTCCCTCCATTCAGACGCCTCCGAATTTTCAGCTACCCACCAATAGCTACACCATTAACAAAGTGTATGATATTGGCAATAGTGGCAATTCTTCAGACTTGCGGGTACAGCTAACCGTCTTGCCAACCATCCCCGTAGCCGACTTCATTGAGGTTCGGCTGATCATCACAAAAGCTACCAAGTCATTTTCCGCAGATGAAATAGCCGGTCTGGCATCGGGAAATTTCTTTTCTATTCCGATTTCAAATACTGCCCTTCAAGTAATCAAGCCGTCTTCCGTCAAGGATTCAGATGGCGATGACCTTACAAATGGCATTGCCTACAATATCTATGTTGGGATCATTGGCAAGGAGGACGCCAAACAATTATCTGGCGCAAAGAACTTTATACTGGCCGACAAACCCATTTATGCCGGCGATTACGTAGGTACCTGGGAGGATCTTGGGCCACCAGGACCTGGCACCTTCCCCGTAACGCTTCGGGTAGCTGAAAACTATTCGGCACAAATGTTTTATACGCCCAACTTTGCTCCGTATGGACATGGCCCAGGTTTACAGGATGTATCAGCAACCCTCGAAATTACTGGAAGCACCTTTTCGTTCGATGCCAATCAATTTATTGATAAGTACATTGGGGGTGGTGCCTTTACAACCGGAGGCAGCGGAGGATGCCCGGCTACAAAAGTTCTCACAGGTGTAATCCAGGATGATATCAATCTTGTCTTTGATATATTTAACTGGTCAGACTGTGACGGCACAAGAAATGTTCAACTGAAATTTACAAGGCAATAGAAGTAAACGACTACCTTAAGGAGCATGACCCCATCCCCTGCCACGACCTTTGATTTCTGGACACTCTTGTTTAGTGGGTTTGCCTTCATCGGACTGTTCTATTCCATAAAACTGCTGGTCACAAAAGTAAGTGGCCACAAAAGTCGAATACTGGGACTCTATGTACTCCTTCAGTCCATTGCACTGCTGGAGTATGTATTCTATTGGACAAAACTGATTTACGCATTCCCCGCCCTTATCGACATATCGCTCCTGTTCCCATTTCTATATGGGCCCATTCTCGTCATTTATTTCAACCGGTCTTTTGGAAATGATAAGCCGATTAAAAGTTACGTCTACCATTTCATTCCCTTTGCTCTTCTTCTACTCTTAAAGATACCGTTTTACCTCGCACCCGCTAATCTCAAGTTGTACCATACCCATGATATCCTTTTTGGCAAGTACTTTGAATATTATCCGTGGTGGATGCTGTTGCACCTTGGTGTTTACTGTGTCATTCTGGTGGTGTTGGTGCGTAGCTACTCAGGAGTAGGCTCCATGCGATTGTGGGCAAAGTGGTTAATCGGATTCTTCGCATCCTTCATTTTGCTCTCATTCATGTACCATCTGCTCTCGTATACTCAGGCACTCACCCCGCAATCTGACTATTTCATTTCGCTGGCAACATGCGCCACCATCGCCCTCATCGGATGGTATGGGCATGGTTTTGATGCCATTGCTGATGGCAAAAGTATCCTTGATTCCCTCATAGCAGCTTCAACACAGGCAAAGTCGGTTTCTCAGGACAGCATGATCATTGAGGTTTCAAAACAAAATGAAGCTGCCCCGCGTGAGGGTTCCGGCATGAGCGAGGCTGAAAAGTACAGACATTCTGCCCTTCCAAAATCGCTATCGGTAAAATTGGCCAATGACCTGGAAAATCTCATGCAGCGTGAAAAACTGTATCATCAGAATGATCTTCGGCTGGAAGTGCTTGCAGCAAAACTGAATACAAGCAAACATTTTGTGTCTCAAGTGATTAATCAGGGCTTCAAGATGAACTTTTTTGAATACATCAATTTGAAACGGATTGAAGAAGCCAAGCATTTGCTCCGCACAACGCCCCGCGAAGAACTCAACATCATTGAAGTAGCCTACACGGTTGGGTTCAACAACAAGGGCACGTTCAATTCCGCCTTTAAGAAAATAACCGGGGTTACGCCAACGGAATTCAGGAGGCAATCCAAGCAGTTGCTCAATCCAAGTAGCAACTAATTCTTAACCACAGACTTCGGAGATCGTGTCGACAGTTTCCAAATCCAGGGGCAACTGATTGGGGTGATTTTGGTAATTCTTTATCGGATAGTTCTCATCGGGAGGATGGATTGGGAATATTGTTGCTGCAATTCAATGCCAGGCCAATGATGAAACACTTAACAACACCTACCATGAGCTCAATGATGCTGATTCTGATTATGTCCATTTTCTCCTGTTCAGAAGATGGTGGTAACACCACGACGCCTGCCTCTAATCAATGGCAAAAGCAAGCCAGCACTACAAATGAAGTACTCCTGGGCGTCTCCTTTGTAAACGAGACAACCGGTTTTGCTGTTGGCACAGGCGGCCTAATCCTTAACACGAGCAATGCCGGAAGCACGTGGTCGACCGGTGTTAGTGGCGTTTCTGGATTTTTAAGGGATGTATACTTTACCAATACAACAACGGGCACTATTGTAGGTGAATCAGGCCTAATCCTCCGAACGACAAACGGGACTACATGGGTGGCACAAACCAGCGGTACCACAGAACACCTTGTTCATGTACATTTTATCAACAGCACCTCCGGCATTGCGGTAGGTCAAGGCGGGGTGATATTGAAAACAATTGATGGTGGTGCCACGTGGACAACCCAAACCAGTGGGACCTCTGTTGAACTCCCGGGCGTTTTTATGCTGAGTGAACATATAGCCGTTGCAGTAGGCTTTGGTGGAAAAGTGCTGCGCACCATAAATGGCGGAACAACGTGGAATACTATTCCAATTGCTGGCTTTTCAGCTGATCTAAGGAGCGTCCACTTTGTTGGGAACAACGGCTTGGCCGTTTCCATTGGAGGAAAAATAATCCGCTCAACAGATGGGGGCCAAACCTGGACAATAATTTCCAGCGGAGTAAGCAATAATCTATATGCGGTTCAATTTGCAGACGCCACAACAGCCTTCGCCGCGGGAACTGGAAAGATCCTACGATCAACGGATACCGGCCTTACCTGGTCCAGCGCAACAACGGATACATTTTCCGAAGATATCTATGGATTGTCCCTAACAGGATCAAAAGGATGGGCTACAGGACAATCAGGGCTAATACTCAACAAAACTTCCAATTGATTGGATCAATATACGCAAACCAACATGAAGCACTTTCAATTTTGTTTGAATTTCCTACTTGTGGCTAGTTCGCTTGGAGCACAAACGCCGGAAGGCATCTACAAAATGCAGAACGGAGAACACATATCCATTGGGCAGATTGAAGGGAAGCCCTTTCTGGTCTATGACAACAAAGAGCTGCGAGGCATTCGGCCTGGTCTCGATCACCATACTTTTGAAATCGGCAATGCCTTTGGACTATTCGAGACGATTGAAGGTCAATTGCAGTTCATGGCGAAGGATAGTATACTATGGAAAAGGCAAGCAGAAGTGGTCACTGGAAGGAAGGTACAGTTAGTGGAAAAGGAAGTGTCTTTCAAGAATCAGGAGACTACCTTGTCAGGTACTTTGATTTTGCCGGAAGGCAATGGCCCCTTTCCATGCATTCTGTTTACGCATGGTTCTGGTCCACAAACAAGGGAAAGCGACCGAAGTATCGCCAATCTCTTTGCCTCACAGGGGATTGCCGCATTGATTTTTGACAAAAGAGGCGTAGGAAAGTCGAGCGGAAAAGACTGGCAAGCTTCATTTGATCAGTATGCAGGAGATGCCATAGCTGGTGCAGAATTTCTAAAGAGGCAATCCTACATTCAAAGCTCGAAGATTGGTATCTATGGTCATAGCCAGGGCGGGTGGATAGCTCCACTTGCGATCTCCAAATCAAACGTGTTTTCGTTTGCAATCATCAGTGCGGCCAACGCCATCTCGCCAGTGGAACAACATTTGGGAGCCGGAGATGAAGAATACCGTATGAGCGGAATGGACGAAGCTACCCTGCAAGAGGTTCATGATTTTAGATTGCTAAAGTATCACGTGGGAATTACCGGAGAGGGAAAAAGAGACTTCAACAACAAATTCTTGCCAGAGGCTGAAAAGAAACCCTGGTTCAAGACTACCGGAGGTAACTTGCCGGAGAGCCCCTTTTGGAAAGCGAATGGATTTTATGATCCTGCCCCTGCCTTGAAGTCAATCCGTTGCCCCATACTGGTGATCTATGGTGAGCTTGATATATCCACCAATACGCACCGCAATCTCCCTCTTATGAAAAGTATGATTGGATCTAAAGACGTTGAGTACAAGGTCTTCCAAAACACCAACCATATGATGATGAACGTGGACAAAAAAGGTTATGCCAGCAAGCAACTTCCTTCCGTTACGCAGTTCGCCGATGGGTATGTGGATACACTCATCCATTGGACGAAGCGTGTTGTGAAAGATAATTGACAGCAACCGTCGCAGAAGAACTTCTGCAGTCCTTTCGATCACACGCTCAGTAAAAACTCCTCTAAACGCAACGGCTTCTCCCGATAGCCACGAGCATCAGAAACGGCTTTGGCCAATAATTGTTTGAGGGTACCAAAATCACTCGGCTTTTTGATGTAGGCATTGGCGCCATGGCGGAATGTCTCTTCGACATCATTGCGGGTGGCTGACGTAGAGTAAATCACAATGGGAATGGCTTTAAACTTTTCGTCACTCCTGATTTCCTTCAGGCAGGTTAACCCATTCTTACGGGGCATGTTAACGTCCACGAAAACAAAATCGGGCAAAGCGGCATTCCCGCTCGTCAGGTATTCCATCAATTGTGTACCGCTATTCACCGTATGAACGACAGACGTAATCTCCAATTCCCTGAAAGCCTCCGTGAACACAAGTCGGTCACTCTCATCATCGTCGGCCAATAGAATCACTAAGGGAGCGCTTTCCATAGAGAGCTATTTCGTTTGGCTGGCAGGAATAAATATATCAAACGTCGTTCCTTCATCCACTTTACTCGTGGCCGTGATCATGCCATGGTGGTTTTCCACGATCCTCCTTACGATGGCAAGGCCTATACCCGTGCCTGAGTACTCTGCTTTGCCATGAAGCCTTTGGAATACCTCAAAGATCTTTTCACTGAATTCTTCTTCAAAGCCAATACCGTTGTCGGCTATGCTGATGTGGCAATAATCCTCTTCAGGGGAGAGTTTAGGATTCTTCAGGTCACTTCCCCTGACCATACGGCTCCTGATGATGATATGCGGCGGGCGTCCGGGTTTTGAAAACTTGAGTGCGTTGCCGATCAGGTTTTGCAATACTTGATAAAATTGAAACACAATGATGTTGGCCGGACACAATTCGGAGGCTTCAATCGTAGCATGCTTCTCTTCAATGACCTCCTTAAGCTCAATCTTCACCTTTTCAATGATATCACGAAAGTCGGTGACCTCAAACTTCCTTTCCGAGAACGATAATCCGGAAAATGTGAGCAAGTCATTAATCAGTGTCTGCATGCGGCCAGCCGAATCCCGCATGATCTGGAAATACACTTTACCCTCCGGCGACAATCGTTCATTCTCCTTTTCCAATAACCGCCCCGCAAACATCTGAATCTTCCGGAGCGGCTCTTGCAAGTCATGGCTGGATACATAGGCAAAAGATTCCAGCTCCTTATTCACCTCCTGAAGTTCAATGTTCTTGTCGACCAGCAATTCGTTGGCTTCCGACAATTCGTTGGTCCTTATCCTTACCGTATTCTCCAGGGCTTCCCGCTGTTCTATTTGCTCCTGAATTTCAGTGGCGGCACCCAGCCACTTTGTAATATTTCCATGATCATCCTTCGCCGCTAACGCACGACTCAGGTGCCACTTAAACTTACCATCCCTATTCAAGAAACGTACTTCCATTTCAAAAGGATCACCTGTCTTAATGGAGTGCCTCCAGCGCCTGGCGATCTCCCTTCCTTCGTCAGGGTGTGTAACCTTTAACCATCCATCGCCCATCAATGACTCCATCGTCTGCCCTGTATACGTAAGCCACCGTTGGTTATAAAAAAATACATTCCCGGATGCATCCGCTGTGGCGATCTTCTGAGGAACCAATTCAGCCAGCTGCCGAAAGCTTTCTTCACTCTCCCTCAACTTCTTATTGATGATGGCTTGGGGCGTTACTTCGCTGGCGAGTATCGCTACACCCTCGATCGCTCCATGCTCATCGCGCTGAGGCTGATATACGAACGAATAATATATCAATTCATTTTTACCACGACGAAACAGTGTAACCGGCGCTTCATAGGAATGGTAAGGGATTCCCGTTGTATACACATGCAACAACAGTTTATCATAGCCCTGATCAACGATTTCGGGCAGAACAGCAAAGACTGATTTTCCAATAATATCCTTGCCCTTGCCCCATGAATTCAAGATGGCATCATTGGCAATTTCAATGATCATATCCTTCCCCCGAAGAATGGCAATCATAGAAGGTGACGAATAGATCAAGTTGTGGTAGCGCTGTTCACTCTCCTGCACCTTCCGCTGCGCCTTTTTCCGTTCCGTAACATCCTCTATCGACAACAAAATCAACTTCTCAGTACCATTTTTATGGATTACTTCACGGGCATTGAGCTGCATGATCAACTCGCCGATAGCCGGAAAGGCGTGTGTTACTTCAAAATCTGTAAAGACCGTTTTTTCCGGAAGTATCTTTTCCAGCAGCGTGCGCAATTCGGGAATGTCCCATTGCTTGTTGCCAAGATCATAAATTAATGCTCCCTCTGTCTCCCGCTCATCTACTCTGAATGCGGTGTAAAAAGACTTGTTTGCCGTCTTTATGCGCAGGTTCTTATCCAATACCAGCAGTGGTTCGCGGATGTTGGCCACAATGGATTCCGCATAATTCCTTGCCGCTGCGATCTGCTCATTCAAACTGATCATTTCCTGATTGATCACCGTCAACTCTTCGTTGGTGCTTTGCAGCTCTTCCTTGCTGGTTTCCAGCTCTTCATTCAAACTTTGCAGCTCTTCACTTCCGCTCAACAATTCTTCGTTCGCGCTTTGCAGCTCTTCGTTGGCAGCCTCCTGATCCTCGGTAATACTCCGCATGTCTTCACGCGTCTGCGCGAGCTCCTGCTCCAATTGCAGAATACGCAAGTCCTTATCATCCGCTTTTGCCTTTGCCGTTGATTTCTTTCGGGATGCCGGCAATGGTTTCTTGCCCTTGGAAGTGCCATCATAAAAGAGAATCAAATAATGCGGATCTGTCGTGCCTGGCAGCGGAATGGCTTCGATGGTAATATTGGTTAAATCCCCGCTTACCTTGATGGGGATATTTTCCTTTCTCACCGGGCCCTTTTCCTTTTTGCTTTTGTGTATAATACTGCGTAGCTCAAAAGCCAAACCGTATTTTGCCATCACCAGCAAATTGTGACTTGGTTTACCCGGCGATTGTTCCAGATAAGTGCTCGTGTTGCCGCGGAACTGTACAATGTCCATAGCTCCATTCACCACCACCCCCGAAGGAGTATACTTGCTGAGTATAATCTCATCAGCCGTTCTTTGAAAGTCGGAACGCATATCGTCGGCTTTGGGTTTGTTACTGCTGTGGTTCATATCGAGTTCGGTGCGCGGGCTGACCACATGCATAAATCGGCTGGTCACATCCTTACGGGAATATACCTTTTCGCTTTTTGCAACCGGGGCAAACAGTGTGGGCACACCACCGGTGGTTTCGGATCGGCCGAGGAACAAAAAACCTTTTGGATTTAATGCATAATGAAATGTGGTGAGTGCCTTTTTTTGCAGATAAGGCTCCATGTAGATGAGCACATTGCGGCAACTGATCAAATCCATTTTACCGAAAGGAGGATCCTTTAAGAAATTGTGATTGGCAAACACACACATATCCCTTAACGCCCGGTTTACCTGGTAGCTGCCATTTCTTTTTGTAAAGCAATCATTCAAACGCTGAGCGCTGAGTCCGGCCACCTCCATCTTTGTGTAGATACCCAATCGCGCCTTGGCAATCGCCGGCTCACTCAAATCGGTAGCAAAGATCTGCACTCTTTTTTCGGTATCCTTTGACGAATGGCGGTCCAGAAATTCTTTAAAGCAAATAGCCAGCGAGAAGGCTTCCTCCCCGGTGCTGCACCCTGCCACCCATACACGGATGGTTGTGCCTTCCGGCTTGCTCTTATGGATTAGCGGAAAAATATTTTCGTACAAATTGTCAAAGCTCTTCTCATCGCGAAAAAAGGAAGTTACGGGAATCAACATGTCCTGATACAAAACATCCTGCTCCTCCTTATGCTCTCTCAGGTACTTAAGATACGCCGCAGGCTCTTCGCTTTTGTTGATGACCATCCTGCGGAGAATCCTTCTGCGTATGGTTGTTTGTTTGTAATGGGTAAAGTCGGTACCCTTTCGAATGCGGAGTACAGAGATGATCTGCTTGAATGCCTCATCGTCCTCCAAAGGCAACTCCTGGTCAGCATAGGATGAGGTATTGATGATCTTCGTTACCTCCAATAGCTTCTCCGGAATTTTCCCGGGCGGAAGAATAAAGTCAACCACGCCTGCCTCCACGGCGCTAGTGGGCATGCCATCATACGCCGCGGACACTTCATCCTGCGCAAACGTGATACCCCCATGGTCTTTGATGGCCTTCAACCCCAAGGTGCCGTCGGTAGCCGTGCCCGATAGCACAACCCCGATCGAGTGGGACTGATGTACTTCTGCCAACGAAGTAAAGAAGAGGTCGATAGGCAGGTTTCGCTCATTCTTGCTTTTACCGGGACGGGGAGCCAGAAGCAAAACACCATCGGTGGCCACCATCATCTTGTTGCTGGGAATTACATAGATGTGGTTGGGCTCTACCTTAATATCATCGGCAATTTCCAGGACAGGAAGGTTCGTTACTTTTTGAAGTATCTCCGGAAGCATACTCTCACGATCCGGGGCCAAATGCTGCACAAGCACGTACGCCATGCCGGAGTCTTCCGGAATGGCTTTGAGCAGTTTCTTGAATGCATCCAACCCACCCGCAGACGCACCTATGCCCACAACGGGGAAGAGGTTAGCCGAGCGAACCAGCTTTTCGGGGCGCTTCTTTGGAGGGGGCTTTAATTTCATAGGAAACGTACATCGAAGGTAGCGTATTCAACAGCCGAAAGAGAACCAACCAGCATAAAGGCACCACAGGGTATAGAAACAGAGTAAAGTGATGACGCGGATCATCAAAACCCGAGGCGCGCATCATGGATTCAGGGTATGGGCTGTTGGCTGTTAGCTGTTAGCTAATGGCAGAAATCAGTCGCTGAGGCCGAGAGAAGACAGTCGGAGCCTGCCCCGACGAGCCCGTACCCACTCATCGAAGCCCACAAAAAGAAACACCTGTCAAACTTCCTTCGAAACCTGAAGGGCGAAGTCGAGGTGAGATGACGATTTCTCACCTCCCTTAAATCTTTACAATCAGTTTACAAGAAAAATTCCATCATGCATTAATTGCTCTATACCGTTGCAAACGTTACTTCTTCTTGAAGCTCATTAAGTTGATCTTTTATCCGATCATAGAATTGGTAATAGTCCTCCTTCTTGATAAAAGACTTCGTTTTGACCCAGCTCTCAACACTGAATTCCTCTACAAACGCTGCGATCTGAGACTCCTCCATTCGAGAATGATTCGTGAGGAACTCAGCCATTTTCAATAGCAGTAGTTTATTCCGTTCAAGAATTTCCTCTGCCTGTAGTTGACAAGCCTTGATAATTCTTAGTGCCTCTTGCGAATAACCTTCTGAGTGAAAGAACAGATCCTCGTTTTCCTGAGCTTTAATTGCTATTCGTATCGGATCCGCGCCCATTGCATACTGCCGGATCGCCTGATTCGCCAACTCACTGGCATTCTTGATGTCGTGGCCAACGCCTGAAGATGTGTAGGCATCACCAAAAATCATTTTTTCAGCAATATATCCGCCCAACGTAATAATGATGTCTTTGGTCAGCGTGTCCTTCGTCATTGGTCCCTCTGGAAAATTCACCCAGCAAAACCCTTCGGATGTACACGAGGCTGATTTAGACACCACAACAGCCGGAACGATTCTCAGTGTCAATGCCGCCAGGATTGCGTGACCAGCTTCGTGAACGGCAGTGTGAGCTTGTATCTGAGGATCTACTGATTTTCGAAGGTTCTCTGTTTTGAATTTGACTCCCTCAGAAAAGGAATAAACTATTACGCCTGCCTCATTCCTCACCTCAAAGTGAAAATGATCTGTTTTGTAAGCCCACAGAATGCTTGCAGCTACGAGGTTAGGCTCAATGACATTCAAAGCCAGTTTGCCAATTCGTGACTCAATCAAGTTTTTTACAGTGGTAAAAACTGGGCGAGTTCCTTGTGATGGGAATACCCCTTCTGCATAAATGATATCGATAACGGAAGAGTCAAATTCCAGGTTCCATCCAAATCGTTCTGATACAAAATTGGTCACACGCTTCAATTCCCTCTTGATTAACTCTCGAAATTGTGCCTTGGTAAAAGATCTGTAAATGATGTGATTGTTGCCCAGGCGTGCTATCTGTTCACTGCGGAATCGATTGCTCAATGCTTTCTTGATGTCCGACAGCGTGATTTTAGTAGTCGCCTCGTGCAGATCATCTGCACTTATATCAGGATCAAGGCTTCGACTCATGCGATAGGCCTCATCCAGATTCCCCAGCACAAAGATCAGTGAACGTGAAAGGTCGAGTTGGCGCGTCGCCGTACGTGTTTTCATCCCCTCCATGATGAATTCCATTACTTCAGGAAGCGTGCTGGAAATTATGCGTTTGCGAATAGTTTCTCTGGAAAATGAATTGTCCTCAAAAAGCCAGAACAACCCCTCAATGAAATCACGCGACACAAGGTAGCGATGGTCCAAAGGCTCATTGTATCGCTCCCTGTCTTCGAAATAAAATGAATCAAGAAGTTCAACAAAAGTTTCCTTTTCCGTAATTACCTCTCCGTTGGTTATTGTCACTCCACGTCTGACTGCTGTATCCAGGCGGATCAGGCAAGCATCGGCCCGAAACAAGTAGTAAGTGCTGTGCCCCGGAATGTAATTGATCTTTCCGGAATCCAACAATTCCCAAACGACCCTGAGCTTGTCCTTGCTCAATTCGCGCTTGTCATCCATTGTCTTAGCGAATTGAAATTCGTCAAGACAGATAATGGCCTGCTTTTGGTGAAAAAACTCCAAATCGTCGGTCAGGATATTTTTGATCCAGGACGCGGAGTCCGATTCAAACTCGCCCATGTCCAGATGGGTATACAACTTCTTGTGATCCAGCAATTCAACAATACTTTGAACAAGGGCGGTCTTTCCAGACCCGGTCAGCCCCCAAAGGTTGATTACGGTAGGACGCAAGTGAGCTTCCGGGAATAAGTACCAAGGCATCAGGAGTGAAATAACTTCATCCACTTCACCATCAAGTCCGACAAAGCGTTCTTTCAGCAAAGCAGAAATCTCCAGGAGCTTATTCCTTTTCGTTATTAGTTCGCTATGTACAATAGTCGTGTTCATAATCTTAATCTTTGGCCATCCGAACAATTTTCGGGTAGAATTTACCTTCAATGTTTACCAATAGTCCCTGGCATTTCATTACTTCATCAATATCCTTATAGGCGATCGGTGCTTCTTCGGGGCTTCCACCGATGAGCTCGACCTTTTCTGCCTGGACAACCTTTTTGAGGCTGCTCATCGTCGTCGCTGATCTTGCCTTTTGCCTTGACAATTTTCTCCCAGCACCATGTGCTGCAGAATTCAGAGACACTTCATTTCCAAGTCCGCTAACTATAAACCCCGGTGAAATCATACTACCTGGAATAATTCCCATCATACCCTTGGACGCCGGCGTGGCCCCTTTGCGGTGAATAACATAATCTTTTCCGTCACCCAGCTTTTCCTTCCACGCGAAATTGTGATGGTTCTCAATGACTCGAAGGACCCTAAATCCAAGCGACTCGCACAAGTTTGCATGAATACTCTCATGGCAGGCTTTGGCGAATTCTCCGGCGAGATTCATCGAGAGCCAGTATTCCTCACCCTCTGCACTATCCAATTCCAGCCAGGCCAAGTGCCTCGCTTCACCAGGGAGCTTGCACTTACTCATCGCGATCTTGGTGTAGTGCTGAGCGATGTTGGCTCCCAAACTTCTCGAACCAGAGTGAGAGAGTATGGCCCCGTATCGCCCTGCGGGCAACTCAAGCGTACTGTTCTCACCGATCTCAACTATTCCAAATTCAACAAAGTGGTTACCTGAGCCAGAACTTCCAAGCTGTCTTACAACCTTGCCATGTAACCGCTTCAACAATTCAGTTTGTTGGAAATCAGGATGATCAAGTATGTCATGCTCCTGCTTGAATTCCAGTCCGCCTTCATTGCCGAAGTGAGTTTGCTGTTTCAATGCCTTTGCTAATGCGAAATGGTTATGTTCAACATAGCCTCCGGGAATGTCCAGGATACTTAGTGCCATCCGACAACCGATATCCATGCCTACACCATAGGGAATGACACTGTTCTCCGTTGCCAACACTCCACCAATTGGCAATCCGTATCCCTGATGCGCATCTGGCATTAAAGCGCCCTTAGCTGCAATCGGAAGACGCATCGCCAATTCCATTTGGCGAATTGCGCTTTCTTCAATGTGCTTTACGCCGAAAACATCGAAGTGCCTTGGTTCATCCTCCAATTCATATGCCTTCCATTCCGGGTCCATAGTCTCAGGTATTACAATAAGTTTTTGCGCCAGCATGCCAAGAACAACATGATCGATGTACGACTCAGGTTGATCCAACACATTGGCAAGTATTTCCAATTTTTGTTCTTTCGGTGTGTGCTTGAAATGCTGGTTCATGATATTCATTCCCAGGCTTCTCGCGACATCCGATGTAAAGTTTACTTTCTTAAGATCTTTACTATCAATTTTTTGATTGCTCATAATCGTATTTCTAAAAGCACAAATCCGCCGCGAAATCAATTTGTTGCGATTTGAACAAACCAATGACGTCTTGCGAGTGTCAAAAAATGACAACAAGCAAACAGCACTATGTGCTACTAAAATTTAAATGTTAAAAGTTTGAGAAAAAGAGCCCCTTTCCAGGTAAGTCTTCGCTTACCGTAGCAGTTATTTGGGGATATGGTTTTTGAGTACCAACATAATTCAGTCCCTCCGTTTAGTTAAACATCAGGCGAAATGCGATGCAAAAGTAAGAGGCTTTTATCAATGTGCAAGGGGATGGAATGAAAACTTTTGTATCGTGATGAAACGCTGTGAGATGCTTCTCCTCAAGGTTATGAAATTGAGTTATAAGATTGCTTTGCAAGGATTCTTGTAATGATTTCTTTCTTCCCCTATTGTTAACCACTCATTTTCTGCATATTTATATTCACCCCCAAATCGATGCAGCGGTATACAATCATTAAACTATTCGGCCTTACCCTCCTTACCCAGGTGGTGTTGGTAGGAATTTCCTTTGCCGAAGTCTTTGGCTATTCCATGTTTGTCAATTCCGGTAAGGATGAAGCCTTCTACGAGGCGCATGCCATGGACTCCGCGCCATGGATATCGGGGATTTTCGGGTTCATTGTCTTCTTCTTCGTGTCCCGGTACTGGACCAAAAAACAATTGCCGAATGCTTTCAACCTCGCGCTGATGTTCCCGCTCGTCTATGTCGTCTGGGACCTCCTCGTCGTGACGCTTTACGGGGTTCCTGATTGGATGGAATTCCTGCCAATATTCTTATTGGCGAATGGCGCTAAATTGGTGGGGAGCGTGAGTGGGTATTATTTTAATAGAAGTTAAATCTGAAAGGCTAAGTGGCCGGAGGCATCCGTCCCGCCTGCCAGAAATCCTCACCGGTCTGGCCATACTTTTAGTATTGGGACTCTCTACGGTATTGTCGCAAACATTCAAGGCCGCCAATGCGAATCCGGTGGATAGTTTGAGGCGTGAATAACGTGTTGAAGTGGGGACCTGTGGCGCGGAGACTGGCCAAATTCTCTTGCTTGTTCAATGGTCATGGATTTTTTCACAAAGATTATTTTCCGGGGTCCTCTTCTTTTTGCGGACGCATTCCAGACCCGGTTATGATAAACCCACCTGCGCTTGCTCCCTAGTCAGCCACTAAGCTATTTTGAATTGTATTATCAATCAGCCAGTCATTCAAATCCGATAGAAATTCAAACTCTTTTTCTGTAATATTCTCAGAGTGAGAGAGTTTGTTTCTAACCTCATTTAATTCACTGATCCATTTTGTCTTAGCGTCTTTTCCGCCTGAAATTTTTTCTTCACCAGGTCTTGTATAGCCTTTCTCAAAAATCTCAGACCAATTGCTTCCGTAAACGGCAATCTTGCGATAACTAATTAAGTACAAACAGTCCCATGGCTCCTTTTCATCCTCCTCATTATCAATCTCTCGATTTCTCTTAATTGCCATTGCAGAGGCTTCTTCATATACTGCTTCTGGAACACCCTTCTTGAACCACTTCGATTTGTAATGGTCTTCTAGGCGCTCCTTAAAGTCTTTGTTCAAGAAAGTTTCAATATCCCTCACTATCTCCCAGCCTTTCTTGCTCAAATCTTTTTCAAGACTCTTTAACTCTTCATCGAGCCCCTTTGGGTTAAAACTCTTCCTAGAATCTCTAATAGCAATTTGAAGTTTCCTCAAATATTTAGTCCGGCCTGCGATACCATAGCTTCGTTTAAGTTCATCTTTCTCAGAAATAGAAAGGCCTTTAAGAAATCGGATTAAGGGATCCAGAAAATAAGGAATCTCGTCAACCAATTCCTGATATCCCATTTTTCTAGGGTTGATTTGTTTCGTCTCTACAAGGCAGTCAACAATATTGCTAATCACAACAATCATGCTGTACACACCCGCGTTAATTGTCAAATAACCCTCCTTTGCCTCACCTTCTCCTTTAACCCATTCATCAGCTATATTCTCTTGAACATACCCTAAAGCTCCTTTCAGAAAAGGCATTAATTTCTTATAAGTAGAATCATTCTTTCCTGTGTAAAACGTGCCGGCTTCTTTTATAGAATCCTTTGTCACAGAGCCAAAAAAGTTCGTCCGATCCAATGCCGTCGACAGTGTATCTAAAGTAAGACAACGCGTTGTCGTTTTTGGATTTTCCCCAACAAGAACTCGTTCAAATAAAGGAGAATCTATGTCTTCTCCCAGATCTTGAGCAATCTGTAACTTCAATGCTCTTACTTGTTCCTTCATGTTTTCCGAGTCCCACAACAAATCAGAATTCAACGTATTACGTAGGTTCTTCGGAACAGCCTTCTGATTTTCATTGATTTGCATAAAAAGACCAACTTGCATACTACGTTCTAAATTGAGGAACGCGACTACAGGGATTGAATTTGTCTCCTTGAACTTGGAGTTGGCATAACCATACAACCGGTGTTGCCCATCTATAATGAACGCAGAGCGATATTGATTTGGCAAATGAAGAATCCCAACCCGAGATATTGATTTCTCAACTTGAGTATTAGCCCTTTCAAAACTTACTTTTCTTTCAGCATTAATGTTGATCACTATAGAGTTTGGAAAAAACCCTCCGTCGTCGATGAACTCCTGAACCGCGTTTAGTCTGCTTTTTTTTATCAGCCGCTGGTAGGTTGGCATCAACTTCTTATTTGCCTTGTTCCTATGTAGGACATAACCAATTTTCAATAACCTTTCTGGCTCAATGAGAAAAGAGTAGTAAATATGCCCACCCATCTTTCCTTGAATGGCTGGAACTCTGTTGTCAAGTTCCGGGATGGTACTCCCGGCATAAAGATTTCCAAGTAGTTGAAATCGAGCCGCCAGACCCAAGTGTCTACTAAGATCCTGGTAGTAATTGATAATTTCCTCCTCAAAATGCTCAATTGAGAAATGATCCATTCTATCCTTGTCCTGCTCAGACAGCTGATAGTTTTTCGTGGCAAGAATGAATTTTATCTTATGCTTAGTCTCGGGAAAAACCTTTCGCAAAAAGTTAATAATTCCAACTTTCTTTGCGCCGATTGCTTCAATTGTTTCCTTGAACGAAGATTTCCTAATCGACTCCGCACATTTGCACTCGATCACCAAAACTGTCTCATCATCGATGGCAATTACATCTACCTGTTGGGTTAAGTTTCCATCGTCGTTATATGGCAATTTAAAATTGCGATCTCGATTTAGTTGCTTAAATCCTAAATTTGCAAACGTTGACCAAACCTCGTCCTCAAAAGCAATATCAATTGGCTTAGGTTTGATCAACTTAACCCTAGTCCTTAGTTCTTTCAAAATGGACCACCCATCAATCAGGTACTCTTCTTTTTCTTGAAACGAAACTGTTTGAACTAGAGACAAATTTTTGCGCAATGCCGAAATTTTTCTTGATTCGTCAATGTTAACCAAGGAATCAAAAAAGGCCTGCTTAACTTCCTTATTCATTTTGAGATTTAATGATCAAACAAAATTGCAAAAGGTGGATTAACTCTCTTATGCAGTAAGAACCCGCTAAAGGGGCTCTACGGGTTGTGGAAAACCAACTCATTGTATTTGCTACGTTTGGCGTCTCTCCCACCTATCACGCTAAACCGACTCAAATTTGTCTTCGTTCCAATCCCATCATAAAGGGTACTTATACTGCGATGCGCAGCATTTGTCAATATGAAATAAGCACCTCTCTCAATAACAACCTCTACATATCTCTTAAGTCGTTCCTGATCCTCCCAAGAGAATATTTTTTGGTTGTATTTGATGAAACCGTTCAAATCATGAGCAACCGTGTAAGGTGGATCCAGAAACACTAGATCACCTTCTACGATGTCGCCCAATGTCCGACCGAAATCACGTTTGTAAAAATTGCAATCCTGAAATAATAAACTTAGTGAAGTCAAATTATCCTCTTGGATCAATGTCCCATACTTCTTGTAGCCATACGGAACGTTATACTCACCTTTGAGATTAACTCGATATATACCGTTGAAAGAGGTTCTGTTCAAAAAGATAAATTGAGCCGCTTTAGAAACTTTATTTCTAAAGGTTCGATCCCTTAGCTCGTCATAATAGTACTTAAAATTTCTATGCTCGCTTAGTTTGTCAATCAAGCTATTCACATCTCGCTTAACAATGTTATAAGCATTAATAAGGTCACCGTTAGAATCTGACAGGTAAGCTCTGTTTTTGATGATCCCCTGGGACTTCAAATGAATAAATACCGAGCCTCCACCAAGAAATGGTTCGTGGTAATTGTTAAATTTCGCTGGGAGAAAACTAGCCAATCTAGGAATGAACCACTGCTTTCCGCCGGCCCACCTCAAAAAGGGTCTTACTTCGCTCGTGAGGGCGGCCATGAGTCTAGGGTTACGGTGGCAGATCCTTAAACCTTGGAAATTTAAGAGTCCTTCCTGTTAAAAGCAATAATTCCTTTTTTGACCTCCTTGACAATGAATTTTAGCCAGCACACCATACAACCGCCTCGTCATCCCGTAACAGACAATCATTTGCTAAGTTTTGTCGTATTTTCAGCAAATAATTTGTTTGACTGCGCCTTTACTGTTTGCAATTGCAGTCCTCGGCCAAGAAGGAAGGATGCCTATATTTTGATACTCCAGTTAATGATTTAAGCGAAATGATAAAAGGTAAGATAACGGCTTTAAAGGTGAACCAATGGCTTTTAGATTGGGATAAGGTCAAGTTTGGAAATTCTGAACGACGGAATAAGCCAGAAGATCACTTCTATATCTTCTCCATTCCAGCAAAAGATTTGATAAAGCTTTCAGAAGTACACAGAAGAACCGCTGATAGGCCTCGCAATAGGGATACCAATATTCAAAGAAAACTTGTTCCAGAAAGATCTAGAGAAATTAGGGAGTACCTGTCAGGGGGATTTCCTTGGTCTACATTATCAGACAAAAAGAGGAAGTCAGATGACTTCAAAGACTTAAGGATGCCTGGCTGGTTGCCTACTGCAATAATCGCAAACATTTTGTCACCTAATTCTGTCCGAAAAGGAAAGAAAATTGACCCTAAGCATTTGGTCAAGGTTAAGCAAGATGGACAAACTTGTTCAATCATACTCCCAGAAGCATATTTCGCAAACAATTGGAATCCTGATGTGGCTCCGATCGAAATCATAGATGGGCAACATAGGCTAAACGCCTTCGAAAACGAATTAAAAATCAATGGAGATTTCGAACTCCCCGTTGTTGCTTTCTATAATCTAGACACGACATGGCAGGCCTATCTATTCTACACTATCAACATTAAGCCGAAAAAGATTAATACGAGCCTTGCCTATGATCTTTACCCCATCTTAAGAGTACAAGATTGGCTAGAAAAGTCACCAGATGGTGCAATAATTTATCGAGAAACTAGGGCACAAGAAATAACTGAAGTATTGTGGTCCTACAACGAGAGCCCTTGGAAGGATCGAATAAACATGCTAGGCGAAAGTCAATCCGGTGCGGTTACGCAAGCTGCCTTCATTAGATCTCTAATTAGTAGTTATGTAAAAAGTTGGGGAGGACCAAATACTAAGCTAGGTGGTCTCTTCGGTTCAACAATAAGTTCTATCAACGAAGATATCTTGGCTTGGTCACGCACACAGCAATCAGCTTTCATTGTGTATACCTGGATGCTATTTGAAAAGGCGTTGGCAAATGCAAACCCTCCCTGGGCAAAAGTCCTCCGGCAAGATTACACAAGGAATAACGCTAATTACAAGGGAAAACTCGATCCCGCATTTATAAGTAGTTTTTCACTTCTGGCAACTGACCAAGGTGTTAGAGGGGTTTTACAGATCACAAATGATTTATGCTATGTCGGTGCCAATCAGCTTAAGCTTTCTGATTGGTATTTTGAATACAAGGACGATTCATTAGATCTTGAAGTAATCAAGGAAGCGATTAAATCGCTCGCAAAACAACCAATAAAGAATTTTTTAGAAGATGTTTTCCTAATTCTTGTGAACTTTGATTGGAGGACTTCATCAGCACCTGGAATAGCAGAAAATGAAACGAGTCGAATTAATCAAATGGCATTTAGAGGCAGTGGAGGATATAAAGAGTTACGCAGTCAATTGCTTCGAGTTTTGATTGCACGTGGCAACAAAAATATTAAGGCACTGGCTAAATCTGTTCTAGATTCTTTGGGCTACGAAAAGGAAGACTAAGGCATGCATCTTATGCCGCTACCACCCGCAGATCAAACTAGACTTCAAAACGCTGTTAAGGATTCATCTCGGGAGTCTATCAAGTCTACGTTGGAGGACCTAAAAGTTAGTTTTGCTCTTAAGGAATGGTTAGGTGCTAGGAATCGCTATGTTCATGATCCATTTCAGAGAATTAGGGCAGATACAAACGGTGCGAAACCCCTTAGCCACAATCAACTGCGCGAATATATTTGCGCCTCTTCAATCTTGCACTGTAAAGACGGTTGGGAATACTTTTCAAATGCTGTTGCTTCAGTTTTGAAAGGGGATATTCCGAACTCCGTTCACTTTGCATACTATGCTGAGTTACGTGCTGCAATGTCTTTTCTGGCTGGCGACGGAATCGGAGTTTTCAATGGATATAATATCCAGGTTCGCAACAATGGACAATGCCATAAAATAGGAATACAGGATCGCTATGGTAAGAGAACTCATGCCTTTGTTTGGTATGCTATTACAGCCCTTGCGAATGAACCAACAAAAAGTAACCAGATATTAAACATAATTGATGTCGCCGGGAAATCGATAAATAGGTGGCTTGAAGAAGCGCAAATGCTTACAGGAAGCCCAGCTGCTGGAATTCTGACATCTACTTGGCTCAAGCAATGGAGTTTGGATTTGAATATTGTAAATCAAGATCATGATTTTAGAAATCGTGTTAGTTACAGTCCTCAAGGTATTAAGCACTCGAGACGATACATTGCCCAGGTTAAACAAGAATTGGATTTTATTGTTTCCAAGTGGCAACTAACTACACCGTCTGTTCAAGAGAAGTTTCAAATCCTCGACTATTATCTACTCAGAGAAGCACTTGAGGAGTTTTATAGAATTAAGTACATACAGTCTAATGCTAGATCAAAACCCACTTACCGTAAGTACTATACCGATATAATGGTAAATCTGGGACTAACGGTGAGCTCAAATCAACGACTACTCGACTTCTTACTTAGGAGAAGTTATAAAACCCTCTCCCCAGTTCTTAATCATGCAAGGATGGGACATACGAATGAAAAGGGGGTTTATCGTCCACTAGGCATCATTGCTAGAGCATATTTATTACTTAGACTTGCCACCGCGTCAGTTCATGATCTAATGGTCGAGTGTGGTATAACGAGCTATGATCTAGAATTCTGGTGGAAAGAAATAGGACTTGACCGTGGCTACTGGAATGCAGGTTCTGAGCCGATTCAATTTGCAGACCTATGGTCCGATGTAGCTGCTTCTATTTCTGACTACGATCAGTTTAAGAATAACAATCAGTCATTCGATTTGAAACAAATTCATGACTATTCTAGAATAAACTCCCACAAATTCAATCAATTCCATAGGGCCTATTTATGGGGAATCTGGCCATAAGGGTAAGTAACCAAATAAGCCCCAAAATCAAACTCCCTTTGATCAGCGCCGACATTTGGCACTGTCAGGGCTGCCCCCAAGGAGACCATGCCTGACCACCGAGATTCAAAAAAGAAAACGCCCGTCAATCTTCATTTGAAGCCTGACGGGCGAGTCGGGGTGAGATGACGACAACCTTTCTCACAACCCTCTATTTTACAGTAACTTATAAGAACACTTTTTAGCAGTTCACCGAATAGTTCACCAGACTTTGAATGCGTCAATGTGAATCAATCCGTATGTGAAAGAACTCATGTAAAGATAAGATTTGAATTGATTTGAAGAAAAGGAAATGATCCAAAAGACTTCAAAATCTATTGAACCATTTCCAAAAAAATGAGAGGCTTAGATCAGCCCCTCATCTGCAAAAGAGAAATATCCCTCTGTAGTTACGATGACATGATCCAGAAGCTGTATCTCCAGGAACTTTCCGGCTTCCTTAAGCTTCCGGGTTAAGTCAATATCTGACTGGCTTGCTGTCAGGTTTCCCGAAGGGTGGTTGTGAGCCACTATGATCCCCGAGGCTCCACCTTTAAGCGCGGCTGTAAAGATGATCTTGGGATCAGCTACAGTTCCGCTAATGCCTCCTGTAGAGACCTCAAAGAGGCCTAGAACCTTGTTGGCTCTGTTCAATAACATGACCTTGAATTGCTCTAACAATTCAATCTGAGAGCCGTCCCAATTCTCTAAAAGGACGTTGTACGCATCCTTGGAGCAGTTGATCTTGGGACGTAACGAGGGCTTTACGTGCGACTTGTAGGTGAGCTGAATCTCGGCCACCTGGTACAGTCTTTTTTCATTTGTGTTTTCCATAATCGTTTGAATTAATTATGGTGCACAGGCAGGCTTAGGATGGAATTTGCGCAAGGAGGAACGGAATAAATGGGGGTTCCTGTAAGGAGGTACGACTGTAAGGGGGAAACCGTTTATGCCGGAAATTCCTTGCAAGCATATTCCGGCATAAGCCTAAATTTGTACGATGATTAATGAGAGATATAAAATTTCAACGAACTTTATTTAGATCTTAAAGTTCAAAGGACTTTTAATTTGTTCGGATGATAAAAGTTGTCAATAATCTTGTCTTCGCGAGGAATTTACCCTTGGGCCTTAATTGCCAATCACCTTTAATAGAGGGCGATAAAGCAACCTGCATCGAGGCCTTAATCGCGCAGCAAATTCAAAACCCATTCTTACCTACTGATCCTCCGTTTGAAATTCATCCGTACACATATCAACTTCATGATTATGAAAAATACATAGTTGGAACCTTCCCACCGATCAGTTACTTACTTGATAATGCAAGTGTAGTAGAGGCAAATATTTCTTCCCTTCGTCAACCTCCAGGAGTTGGAGGTCGAATAATTAAAAAGCCAGAAATTCCCTTTTTCCATGGAAATAGAGGGTCTATGTGGGATTACATATTGACGCAACCGGAATATCAAAATCTCTTTGGAAATCAAAGGCACAATCGCAGACAATGGCTGATAAACAAATTGTATGAAACCGGAATCAACTACGGTGACATAATTACCTCTGTGCAAAGAAACCTCAATCGAGAAGGTCGGTATGATGCCAAAGACATAAATCTGAACAATATCTGCATAAACAATGACCTAATTACCCACATTCTCAAGAACCCAAAAGCAAAGTCAATACTGTTTAATACTGGTAGTATTTTTGGGGAAAGTGGACTTCGCGTAGTTAATGGGTCTGTAGACGTTTCTAATGATGCCAAGTCATTTGACTTATTTGTTCATGGATGCCAAAATCTTGGCATGTCTATCGATATCCAAATTCAATCTGGACCTCTGCACAGCAGATTTGAATGGAAGACTTTGCGCGAATTGTCAATTGCTCAAAAAAGGAGGAAAATTGCTTTTGAAATGCGTCTAACCAATTTGACAATGAATCCCATGTGTGGGTTAGCACCCAGAGAAAGCAAGACGCTATCAGTTTTCACAGGGCCTTCACCATCGACTATTAGCGAACTGGGGTTAAACGGAAACGCAATTTGTAATTTCTGGTTGGGATTGAACAATAACAGTTCCAGAAAGGACTTTATCCGTTTTGTTTATCAAGGCTTTCGAAACAATAATTACCAACTAATTTATGAACTCAATCAGGCCTGAACTAGAGAGAACATACCCCACCATTGCTTCCGACAAGCCGCCAATTGCGCTTGTTGCAGGGCCTTTGTCAAGGGTGGTGATACCACTGAAAGTAAAACAACAATCGACACTCGCCCTGCCCTTGACAAAGGTTTCGCAACAGGCCTACCTTTGGCTTGGTGGTGAAATGGTCGTCCCGTTTATTTCTTTCGTCTATCCAATTCGTTGATCAGGCTCTCAACTTTACTTTTAATCTGATCTCGTGCCACACCATAGTTTACGCTGATGGCAGGAATGCCATCCCATTTGATCAACGGTTTTATAGTTTTAATTTCAGCGGGAATAGTGCAGTCAAACGTAACTATCTCATCAGCGTTGACCACATCATGTTGTGTTACTTTTGCTGGCTTCCATTCACTGACATCAAAACCATCGTCAGTGAGACCTTTAAGGCTTCCCGGCGTGAGCAGTGTATCAGGGTCTGTTCCACGGAATGTGGATCTGTATTTCAATCCCTTTTCTTGTGCCATTTTGTTGAAATAGGCCGAAGCAATGACACTTCTTGCTGCGCCGTGCTCACAAACGAAGAGAACGGTTTGAACTGTGTCGATTTTTGCTTTAGGATTTTGTGCAAGCAGTGAATAATTGGGAAAGGCAAGGATCAGTACCAAAAGCCCAAGTGGTCCCAAAAATTTATGATGTTGTTTATGAAACATGTTCATTCTAAAACGCGTGCGCAAGGTTAAAAAAGAACTGATTATCCTCTTTGGAGATAGCATAGTCGAATCTTAAAATGGTATTGACATTCCAAGCTATACGCAATCCTAACCCTTCCGAGTAGCGCAAATTATCGAAGTTTAGATTTGAGAGTCTGTCCCATACACCGCCGGTATCGAAAAATGGAACTGCACTAAAAGCCAAATGCTGATTTAATAATTCTGTTTGCGCAAAGCGCCATCGCAATTCAAAGTTGGTGAAACTCATTGCCCTGGCAGCAAAGCGACCTTGCTTAAATCCTCTCAGTGTTCTCGATCCCCCCAGTCCTTCAATGCTTCCCTCAGAACTCCATTGGTCCTGATATTCAAAGAAAGGACCGTCAAGCGCGAGATACCCCATCGAAATCCGACCGGCAAAAATCAGGCGATGAAAAACAGATGGGAGGATTCTGTTAAATCCACTAACGTTGACAAAAGTTTTATTGAAGTCATAGGTCGATCCTAACGACTTAAGTGAAAGCTCATTTGTCACTTCAGCGAAGATTCCGTGGCTTGGGTCAGGCTCGAGGTCTCGTGTATCATAAACAATACCTGCCTGAAGTATGCTTAGCCACCCTTTGCCCAGTCCAAGCGTCTTACCTTGATTTACGTCATTTTGAAGAAGGGAATTCCCCTGGAACGTAGTCATATTTACATACGCGATCTCGTAACCTACCAAAGCTCTTACCTTGCTATCAAAGTAGGACCTTTCAGCGGTGACATTCAGCAGGCCTTCTCTCCTGAAGAAGTTATTATAATATTGGTTTTCGCCGACCAGCGCATTCTCCTCATAGTCCGAATATTTTACATTCGTCAGTGGCGCCTTGGAACTATCGCCGTTGGGATAGTATGACAATCCAGACAGGGATTTTTCTGTAACGCCGAAGTATAGGAGATTGGGATTAGCCTCATATCCAACGTCAACTCGCAATCTCCATTTGGAGTTAAAGATGTAAGGCACATCGAGCTTTACAAGGAACTCTCTTTCATTTTTTGTCGTATTGAAAACAACGAAATCAATCTTTGTGCGATAGGCTGTGTAAGCAAAGAAAGGATCGCTGCGCTTTCCGGTAAAATAGATAGATCCTTCCGCTCCATAACCAAACCCATTGATTGGATCTGAGCTCAATTCCGGAGCACCGGTAATATAATAACCCTCTTTTTTGTTCCTTAGGTCTTCATCTGACAATCGCTTTTCATCGGCGATGCTGAAAGGCAACTTAACTGTATCTTGGGAGGTTTGAGAAAAAACATCCGAAGTCCGAAAGCACGCAAACAAAACCACTGCCACAATCCAATACCGAATGGTAGCTACCATTCGAGATGAACTGGTTCTGAATGTCATAGATTCAACCAGTAGGTAAACTTAATTACCAGGGCACGTAACTTAGGCTGTCCAAGGTAAAGCACACTTCCCTCACTGAATGTCTCCGCAAAATAGTTATCTGTGTACACAAGGAAGAAATCTGACACTGGCTTGAATCTCCATTGTAGTCGCGAATTAATATTGAAGTTCTTAATCTGGTTGTTGTATTGCAGATAGGTTGACCAAAATAATTTTCTTGAAAACGTAAAATCAAATTTTGGGCTGATTAAAACGAGGTCTGCGCTAGTGTACGGCTTAGGTAATTCAATGTGATTGTAGCTTATGTTCATCGAAATAATTGCATGAGGCTGCAACCGGTACCTAATTACAGCATCTGTAGCGAACCTTCCACCATTGAAATATTCTCCGACCCTGGGATTGACATTGAAATAGAATTTCCTTCGAGCGTCGGACTCGAAATAAAAAACAATGGAGCGATAGTAATATCCGGTTCCTGAAGGCAACGGCGTTCCGCCTGTGTTAGTAGGGTCGAAATCAAAATATAAGTATGTGTAGTCTTCTCTTAGACGAGCAAATCCATTGGCAGTATTTTGGAATGTTACATTATACCAAAGATTGGCGTCCCAATCCGTGAACCCGTATTTTTTATTTCCCAAGATGTCAACATCAAAACCAGGTCCATGATTGTTTATGATTTTAGAATGAGGATAGAAAGTATAATATGCTTCAGGTGCAATCCGACTATAACCTACACGGGGGGTGTATCCGACCTCAGTGCTGAAATTTGTACCGAAATCCTGGGCAAGAACACTTGCCTCAAAGTGAGGTACCTTATAATTCATTTTAGCTGTCGTTGAATAAGCATTGTCCAGCTGTTGTTCGGTAAAAGAGCGGTGGTAGAAGAATTTGCCATTCCACCGGTTGTCTTTGGAGGCGAGTGTATAGTCTACTCCTACAAGGCGATAAAATTTATTTGGCGAAAGCTTGAACTTAGTGTCTGTTGAATCATGAAAGTATTGTTTGTTTATCATGATCAGCCCGATGCTGGAACGAGTGAATATCCTTCGCTGAATTGCTGCAACCGTGTAATTGGTAGAGGGCAAATTGATGCTATCAACTTTTGCCGCTTGCAGGCTCATAAAACCTATTCGAGTTTTATTATTAATCTTACCACTAAGTCTGAAACCACCAAGGATGGGATTTTGAATGTTTTGCCCAGTCGTTTGACTCCGGGTTACTCCAATTCTCCGTGAGAAAAAAGCCCGCGAATTGCTATAGCCAAAGTTCCCAAACAAATCTCCGTTTTCTAAAAAGAATTGCCTCTTCTCAGGGTAAAATATTTCAAAACGGCTAAGGTTAGTCACTTGTTGATCCACTTCGACTTGTGAGTAGTCCGGATTGACCGTTATATCCAAATTCAATGCTGGACTGAGAGCGATTTTTGCATCACCACCGATAGCAGGCTGGTGTTGCGCAGGAGAACCATCCTCAAAATTCCTTGTAATCTTTCCTGCTGCATAAGGAATGACGGATACATTGCCCCCTGGATGCCCAAGGGGTTTGTCCCAGATCAATTCCTGAACAAAAGCGAGGCTAAAAAGTTGATACACCCTTGGTACGGGAGTCCATGCTGATCGTTCTGTGTACTCGCTGTCTGTTCTAAAAAAATTTACATTCCAGGAGTCAAGGCCTTGCTTGAACCGAATTGTCTTAAACGGAATAGCAATTTCACACACCCACGAGTCACTCAGAATTTTTGACTCCGCATACCACTTATTGTCCCATGTGAAGGTAAGATCGTCGCTCGTAGCCCCGCCATTCACGATGAGCCCCTCGCGTTGAACACCAAACGGATTGATGCCGAAATAATATCCGTTCGTTTTGTCTTTATAAGTATCCAGCACAAGCGAAAGTCCGTCACTGGTCTGACCGTCGTAGTCCCTCCTTAAAGAAGGGGTCACATACTTACGTTCACCATTGTTGTGCATCACCGCAAAAATGTAAATGAATTGATCATCGTAAGTCATTCGCACTTCAGTCTGCGCCTTGGCAAAAGAAGAGTCAAAAGGGAATACCTGCATGAAATCCATGGCCACATCGGCTGTCGTCCAGTCACTCTCGTTCATCTGGCCGTCAACTATAATGCGGGCAGTTGCCTTTTTTATCTTGAGGCTGGTTGTTGTCTGTTGTACAGGCGTTGAAATCACGCCTTGCACTGGGTTCTGAGCGAAGCAAATCAAACAAGAAAACCAGAGGATAAAGGCGGGTAATAGTCTCTTCAAATTTTAGAGTTTTAGGGTTTTGCTTGGGCGAACTCAATCAAGTCCGCAAATCGTCTCAACTCCGGGAATGACAGCGCCAAATGAGGCTTTTGTTTTTTCCTGCCTGGCTGTCTGATCCAAGGCCGCTTTTAATCCGCGCACCAGTTTTTCCACTGGCCCCACCCCCCAGTAGTGGAGGAAAAATATTCGCGGCTCCTCATGGACCATATGGTTATGCACGGCAACTACCTCGATGCCGTTTTCGACCAAAGCTTTTATCACAGGTGCTACTTCGTTTTCAAGCATGGCAAAATCACCGGCCACTGCTGCCCTTTCCGGTGTGCCCTGCCAGGCAGCCCATGTATTGAATCCCAGAAAAGTACTTACTGCTGTGTTGTGATCTTTGAGTTTGACATCCGGTCTTCCGATGGTATGCTTATATACGCCTCTGGACATTTCTCCCTTGGAGCTGAGAATATTATCCAGGGCTTGCGTGTCTAGTGAGAACTTCACTGAATCTTTTTTACCACTGGCAGGATCCATTCCTCTTACCTCCTTGACCTTCTCGAATACAGCCTTAACAGCACCAGCTAACTGTTCTTCAGAACCCATCCCTCCAATATGCATATACATCACATGAGGTGTATCCCTAAGAAAGTGATTGTGGATAGCGGTGATTGTCAGACCTTGCTTTATGACTTCCGCCTGAACATGTCTCAAGTCTGTAGCTGTGACGATAATGTCGCCCATTACCATTGTGCCTTCAGGTGCGGCAGTAAAGGCAGCCCAACTTCCCAAGCCCATCGGCGGAATGATCCGGAAGCTGTCAACAACTACATTGAGATCGTTCTGGGCGACAGTGACTTTGTACTCGCCGTCCTTGGTCGTCCCCTTCATGCCAAGGGTCTGTTCAATTTTAGAAATGTCGAGCACAGCAGCAGCTTTCTCGTTCGCATTTTTATTTCCCTCCTTGCAGGCGCTTACCGATAAGAGGATGCCAAGAGACAATCCGGAAATCCTTTTGAAATTTTTCATAGTTGTCTTTTTACCAAGTTAAATCTACTCAGACATATTGGAGTAAAACTGGAGTTTTTTAGCCTCAGAATAGCGTGCTGAAGGCTGTTGGCCTATTTCAATGCTTTTATCGTTAAGTCATCAAAAAGCGATACTGCATCAGCTTTTGACCAGAATCCGACTAAGCCTGCCGTAGGGAATGCATCATCGGTGTGGCTTAATAACTTTTGACCATTAAAATAACAATCAATGCTGTTGCCGGTCATTATAATTTTAACAGTGTACCATTCACCTTTCTTGAAAGTGACGTTAGCCGATTCCATTTGCTTTCGATTGCCATTAACCACTTTATAAACTCGAAAATTATTCTCAAGCGGGTTCGCTCTTGTAATATAGTAGTTCTTTGAGTCCACATAGCGCCAAACCAAACCACCTCCCTGATCCTCGCGGCCTTCAAGTGCCTTGATGCGAACTTCCATTTCAAGGTTTTGATATTTCAGTTTGTTCTGGACACAAATATTAAACCCGTCGCCTTCATTCTTTCCGGCTTGTTTCATTGCCTTGTTGTTTCCGTCAAGGGCGATCACCCAGGTACTCGTGGCGGGCGTCCAATCTGCAGGAAGCTTACCCACCTCGTCATTGTCAAAGTTAAACTTCGCATCCTGAGCTTTAACTCTGTTCATGACTGCACTGCCGCAGCATAGCGCAACCAAGAAAAGTAATCCAAGTTTTGTTTTCATAAGATTGTGGTTTTAGTAATCAGTTTAGTTCAATAAATTCTTTCGTAAAATGTTTCTGGCTATTTCTAACTTCACCGGGTGAACCAAATTCCTCGATTCGCCCACCATTAAGCAAGACAATTTTATCACTCAACTCAAATGCTTCACGGTGATCGTGGGTAACATAAATAATAGTAAGACCTTCGTGATGAAGTCCTTTTACAATCTTGCGAATCGATTTTTTCATTTTCACGTCAAGGCTAGCCATTGGTTCATCCATAATTAGCACAGAGGGTTGTAAAGCGATGCTTCTGGCCAAGGCGACTAATTGTTGTTGCCCACCGGATAGTTTGCCTGTGTAACGATCCTTCAATTCATCTATTTCAAATCTTTTCAGGACGGAAAGAACACGATCTGTTAAATCCCTTGTTCCATTGATTTTCAAACCGAATTCAACGTTTTGATACACTGTCAGGTGGGGCCACAATGCCAAGTCCTGAAATATGAAGCCAATCTTTCTATCCTTTGGGAGCATTTCAATTGAGTCTGGGCCAGAGGCCAATGTCTCGCCGAAAAATATCTTTCCGGAATCCGGCTTCTCTAATCCGGCAATGAGTCTGACCAACGTCGTTTTCCCGCTGCCGGTTTGTCCTAATACAGTAATGAAATTGCCCACCCCGATTTCAAAAGAGATATCATCAAGAACTTTCCTTTCGTTGAACCGTTTTGAGCAATGCTCGATTCGTATGTGAGTCCCTATCTCCATGAATCTCGAAACATAAGACGCTTAAATAAGAAAAGGATGGCAACTGTAATCAGGGTTGCCAGTAAAACAATGACACTCATCGCGCTGATAAGCCCCTGGGACGAATTAGCCATGAGAGTAAACACCTTTATCGGTAGCAAACTTGTGCCAGGAGGATAGACCATAATACTCGCCCCGATCTCTGATAGGCAAAAAAGGAAGCAAACGCAGAACGCATTAAAGACTCCCTCTGAAATCAGCGGCAGTTGAATTCTGATAAACCTGACATATTGAGTGGCTCCTAATACAATTGCGGCCTCCTGATAAGAATCGGGAACCTGTCGTAAACTGGCAAGGCATATCCGTTGGGATATAAATACAAACCGGGCCAGGAAGGCAATCAAAACAATTACCGATGAACCATACACAAAATTTAACGAAGGAGTATTGAAGAATCTGATTAATGCAATCGCAATCACGGTTGCTGGGATGGCAAATACTGAAAGGAGAATGAAATCAAAAACCCGCCATTTGCTTTTTAACGAAAGCCAGGCAAACACATATCCAACAATGAGAAGCAACCATGCTCCTTCCAGACTGATTATGATTGAGTGAACCAGCTCCGAAGACAAGAGATTAGCAGCGTAAGCTAAAGTAGACAAGCCACCACTAATGCTTTGGGTAATCAGATAACCAATTGGTAAACCTTCTGATAGTATCAAATATCCGAAGCAGGTCAGAAGCCAGGGAGAAAACGATTTTAGTTCAACTATTTTATGTTGAAATCCTTTCTTTCCCATGGTCCATACGGACTCACTTGACAGGAAATTGCCTCCCCGATAGATCACAACCAAACAGATCGCAATCAGGATCAGTGATTGTCCGATAGTTGATGAATAGTTGTAAAATGCCGTGAACTCAGTAAAGACATGAGTAGCAAGAACTGGTACTGAGAGATAAGATGGCACCGAGAATTCAGAAATAGAAAGAACAAAAATCAACGAGAAAGACGAATATAATGCCGGTCGTATAAGAGGAAGAATTATTTTGCGTATGACCATCGGGTAACTGCCGATTATTTCACCGGCTTCTTCATAGGATCGATGAATATTAACAAGGCTTCCTGATACGATGAACAGAGCAACGGGTGAATATGTGAAAGTCAGAATAAAGATTATCCCGAAATTGTTATTTATTAAACCAATCGCACCCATTGTGGCAAGTAGATCAGACCACGCAACCGCGAAAACATATGGGGGCAAAAAAAGAGGTAACAGTAACAAAAGCTTGGCGGGGCTGGCCAAAGGAAGATCCGTCTTGGTCAGAATAAACGCAAAACTGACTCCGATCACCGTGCTGATGAAGGCTGTGAAAAAAGAAATCACAAGGCTGTTCAGAATCGCTTTTAGAGTTCCGGGCTCAATGAGCGTGTTAAAGCTTTCGGTATTGAATGAACTCCCTATCAAAATGAGCAAAGGAAGAACTATTGTTATCCCAAAGAGAATAACGACAAATGAAGTAAATATTTTATCGGCTATTGTCCTGCCCACTCTTTTAGATAATTCTTAATTTCATCGAGCTTTCTCGCGGCTGCCTCGTAATCAACTTCCATAGGCATAATGTTGTCGAGGGCCGGTACAAATCCAGGCACTTGAACTCCCTTGTGCAAGGGCATCTGTGCACATGAAATGGCCAACTTCGCCTCTGTTTCCTGTGAGAGAAGATAGTCGATTAGCTTCTTCCCATTTTCTGTGTTTGGTGAATTCCCAATCAGTGATACCGTATTGGGATTAATCAAATTACCAATCGCCTGTTGATCGAGGAAAATCATTTTTACATGGCCGCCTTCCTTGATTGCCTCATTCGCGTCATCTGTGTCCGTAAGTCCCATTGCAACTTCACCGTTCATGACCTTCTTCTTCACGTCTCCGTTACTAGTGGCAAGTACAACTCCATTACTTTTAATGTCCTCCAACCATTTTTTTGCCTTAACATCTCCCCATGAAATGAATAACGCGGCAATCTGAAATGATGTGGTGCCAAACAAGGGGTTGGCCATAGCAAACCTTCCCCGATATTTTTCATCGACTAAATCACTTAATCCCGAAGGGAGTTGGTCCTGTTTAATCGAATCGGTATTGTAGAGTAGAATACGGGCGCGTGCTGAAAAACCAATCCAATTGTAATCCTTGTCTATGAAGACAGGAGAAATATCGTTTGCAGCACTTGATTTGTACGATGTTGTTATTCCCTTCTGTTTGAGCAGGTCAGCACGGATTGGATCACCACTCCAGAAAACATCGCATTGCGGATTGTCTTTCTCAGCAATCAACCGATTCAAGACACCAGTTGACTTGGCTTCCTCAGTGTCAAATACAGCCTTAACCCTTATGCCAGTCTCCCTTTCAAAATCTTTTAGGACGGGCTCTGTAAATACTTGATCAACGCTGGTGTAAACGACCACTTCATTTTTGCTTTTGGAGTTGCAGCTTACCAGGAGTGAAAAGGAGACGAAAAGATGTATGAACTGCTTCATGGAATTTATTGTTGGCGGTTGCTAAATTGAACGGTGAAAGTGTGACTTGCGGCCTTCGACGAATAGGACAATTTCCATTTGTTGATATCACAAATCTTTTTGGCGATAGCAAGTCCGAGCCCCCAGCTTTCCTTGTTTAAAGATTGTTTAAAAAAACGCTGGAAAAGCTTTCCGCTTGGAATCTCTGGCAGTGCGGAGCTATTTGTTACCTCGAATATGCCTTCCTGTATTCGAATGCTTATTGAACCTTGCTTTATGTTGTGAAGGAACGCGTTTTTTATCAAGTTGGTGATCAACACGTCTAATAATGTAGTATTAGCCTCTACCGATTCATCTGATAGGTTCAATGTGACCTCGATTTGAAGGTTTTCCTGTTGCCCTTCAAAGTATGTAAGTATCTTCTCTACCAATGCCTTAAGATCGTTTTGTTCTGTTTCAAAAAACTGCTTGTTATCAATCTTAGAAAGAAGCAATAGGGTCTTGTTCAATTTTGAGAGGCGTTGTGTGGAGTCCAGCAGCATGCGAATCTTTTCTGAATGGTACTCGGTCAGGTTAGGATCGCCAATCCACATCTCCAATTGGTTTTGAATGACGGCTAACGGTGTCTGCATTTCGTGAGAGGCATTTTCAATAAATTGCTTCTGATGAATGAAAGATCCTTGTGTTCTCTCCGTCAATTCCGAAATAGATCTATTCAAGGCGTTGAACTCCTCAATTCTTGAATCGGTCAACTCAATTTTTCCAGATTTCTCGACTTCAAAATTCTTCAATTGATGAAGTGTGCTATAAAAGGGATGCCACAATTTTTCGGAAAAATAGCGCGTGGTCAAATAGAAAACCGCCAACATTAAGAGAAAAATGAGTCCGAGAGAAATGACAACAGTGTTAACTATTTCAACCGCCTCCAGGTGTGCTTTTACTATTTCAAGTTTGTAAACTCGGTCCATATAATTGAAGGAGGTTGTAAGCTTCCTGTATTCATCTAACTCATCATCCGTTTTCTCGTATATTAAAGTGTCGCTATAAACATCAGCCGGAGGGTTCCCTCGGATCGGTGTTATGGTAAAATCAGTGAAGCTGAATTCTTCGTATGGTATTTTACCTTCTTTGGCCGTAAAAGTCTCAACAATGCTATTCTTCCTGTTAAAGAGAATTTCATCAATATTTTGGGTCACCTCGAACCGAAGGATGAAATAGAAGACTCCGAAAAAAAGGACCAAAAGGACAAAAAATATGGCGAGATAATTCCGGGAAGTCAGGTAAAGAAGTTTCAGGGGCTTCATGATTCCGTGATTTGATAACCCACTCCATAAACATTCCGTATTTCGGCCTTTGCTTCTGCCTGCTTCAGCTTCTTTTTTAGGTTTTTCAAATGTGTGGAAAGTAAATCGAGGGAGAGGGAACCGTCAACGTAGTCACCCCAAATGTATTCAAGGAGAGAGTTCTTGGATACGACAATGTTCTTATTGGCAATCAGATGTTGGAGAATATCAAATTCTTTCCGTGTCAGACTGACCTGGTTGCTATCAACTTTGACCAGCAATTGTTGCAAATCAACTTCAATATTGGAAAATGTGATTTTACGGCTGGTATCGAACTTCTTCCTTCTGATCACGGCCTGAATCCGGGCATTAAGTTCGGAAAGGTGGAAGGGTTTTGTGAGGTAATCGTCAGCCCCCAGATTTAGGCCCTTTATTTTGTCATCAATTGAGTTACGTGCAGAAATGATGATAACACCTTCGGATTTGTTCACCTCATTAAGCTCATCCAAAAGTTTAAAGCCATTACCATCGGGCAAGTTGATATCAAGCAGTATGCAATCATAATCGTAAAGGGCGATTTTCT